>CAZQOG010000237.1:0-2500 GCA_964594925.1 uncultured Desulfohalobiaceae bacterium | reverse complement strand
AGCAAAGCCGGGAATGGACCCAAAGTAATCGCCCAGGAGGTGAGCCTGGGGTACCGTGTACTGCTTCAGCAATGGAAATCAGGACTTCACCCGACTTGTTAATGCCTCTACCGGGTGATTGCATGAGTGAATAACCATTGTGAATTGGGCAACAGCCCGTGAAGACCTGACACCCTGCCTTTCCCCGAGGTGGGCCACTGCCAAGGCCGTGTTTCTGTCATTTTTTAGGGGCAGGCCACCCGGCACATTGCCGGGCCTGGGTGGACCGGGTGGACCAAGTGGACAGAGGCAGGGGAAGTGGACTGAGTGGACGGGAAGAGGAGTTCAGGCTTTTGTCTTGGGGCGTCCACAACGTCCACTCTTGGGCCTTTGTCCACTTCGTCCACTCCGTCCACAAAGCCCCGTCCGCGAGCGGACGCTTGGGAGTGCTGACCAGGGGTTGGTTGGGCTGTAAGAGGGCACCAGGGATTGTCAAAACGAGTCCGGTTGCCTGCGGCGTTGCCAGAGCATGACGCCTACCAGCAGGGCAGACAAAACCATTACCCCCCATTCGGAAAGGGTTGGGATCGGGGCAAACTCGCCTTTGCCAGCCAGATTAAGGATGAATGGGTTTTCGTCCGGGTCTGAATTGGCAATGCTCAGTTGCGCCGAATGGTCTCCGGATGTGTTTGGCTCAAAGATGATGGTGAACGTAACCGAATCTCCACTGGTGACGCTTGAAGATGCCGGCTGAGTCACGCTGAAGGCACTGTCGTCCGTCAGCTGCACACTGGGGGTGCCGCCAAGAGACAGACTGTCTGTACCGGAATTCGAAATAGTGAAGGTGCGCGCGTCCTGCTGGCTCGGAAGCAGCTCGCCAAAATCGTAGAGGGCCCCGCTGGCGAGCAGGACCTGCCCCTGCCTGAGGCTGATCTCCGGAGTTGCCGGGGCTGGCTCCTGAAAGATCAGCACCCTGTTGTTGGCGAAGTCCGCCAGATAGAATTCACGGCGGAAAGGATTGACCGCCATGCCGCCGGCAGAGGAATCCAGAGAGATCCTGTTGGCGGCCACGCCTGCTCCTGAAGTGGTGAAATCAGGTTGGCCCAGGACATAGTCGGCTGCAGCGCCGTCCGCCTTGCTCAGCACATTCTCGAAAATAACGACCCGGTCGTAATTGAACCCATCAGAGACATAGAGCCTGCCGTCGCCCGCCGCCAGGCGACTGGGAGTTTCCATACCAGACTGCGTCAGGCGCGCGTCCGTGGTTGTGAAATTGTCCTGCCCCAGCACGCCATCGGCATCGGCGCCGTTGACCTTGTACTTGGCGTTATCGAATCTCAGCACGCGAGAATTGTTTCTGTCAGCCACGAAGAGGGTCGTGCCCACCAGGGCCACGCCACGGGAGCTGCTGAACTTGCCGGCCGTGGAACCCGGCGAGCTGGAGGTGAAGTCGGTTTGGCCCAGCACCCCGTCCGCGGCGGCGCCGTTGGCTTTTCCCGCGGCGTTGTCCCAACGCAAAACTCTGTTGTTCATCCAGTCAGCCACATACAGCGAGCCGGTGCTGTCTATGGCGATTCCATAGCCTCCTTTGAGGCCAGAGCTGGATGTGACCCCCGTGTGGGAGGTGAAATCCGGCTGGCCTAGAACGCCGTCAGCCTCGGGCTGGTTGGTGCTGATGGCGTAGGCCTCGTTGAACCAGACGACTCTGTTGTTGGAGTATTCCGAGACCCAGAGACGACCTTCGCTGTCCACCGCAATGCCCCTGGGGCCATTGAAATTCTTACTTGTCGTGCCTGAAGCCATAGAGGTGAAGTCCGGCTGGCCGAAGACCAGCTCGGCCGCCGGCTGATTGGCAGTGATGGGCAGGCTGTAACGCAGCACGCGGTTGTTCGATCCATCCAGGACATAGAGCTTGTCGTTGATGTGGTCCACGGCTACATCATACGGATTCGACAGCTGTGTGGATGACACACCGATAACTCTGGTCGCGAACTGCTCCTGGCCGATGACGTAGCCGGCATCCTGGCCGTTGGTCCACGCCCACGATCCGGAGCACATCGAAACCACAGCAAACATCGCCAACACAATCCGAAATGCACCATTCATCGCCACCACCCACTTGGTCAAAGGGTCAAATGTCCTAATCAGTTCATTTTTTGAACCGGCGATCCTTCTCACGAATCCTTTGCCTGCGCAAGGGCTCCCGCATTCGACCGATGGTGCTGCTCACGATGCTGTAACCCTTCAGCGGACCAAGTGGACAGAGGCAGGGGAAGTGGACTGAGTGGACGCCAAGAGAAGTCCAGGCTCTTGTCTTGGGGCGTCCACACCGTCCACTTCCCCTGCCTTTGTCCACTCCGTCCACTACGTCCACAAAGCCCCCGTCCGCGAGCGAACGCTTGGAAGTGCTGACCAGGGGCAGGCCTGGGACTATCGCTTGGGACTTCAGACAGTTGGCTCGGTCCGCCCCCATTCCTTCATTCTGTCGCAAAATACTAAGATCAAAGACCTGACCCTGTTG
>CAZQOG010000236.1:0-2590 GCA_964594925.1 uncultured Desulfohalobiaceae bacterium | reverse complement strand
ACTCAGTGGTAGAGTGCGACCTTGCCAAGGTCGAAGTCGCGGGTTCAAATCCCGTCTCCCGCTCCATGACGGCACTGAGGGCCAAACCACTGGTTTGGCCCATTGTTTATTCAGACACCCTGCACATTCCGCCGCTTCAGGCGGTCCCTGGTCAGCGATTCGTTTCCCAACTATCCAAACAAGGCTTGTAAACGTGGTTCAACCATCCTTCGCACCGGATGCGACCCTGGGTGAGCTTCTCGACCGGGTCGGTCAAAAATTCACCACCGAGTTCGAGACAGTCAAGATCGGCAGCCAGGAGATCCATCTTCTGCAGATAGCGGACATGGAGTCCTATGTGAACCACCTGGCCGACACCACTCCGGAAGGGAAAACCCTGGAGCTGCCCTTCTGGGCCAGGATCTGGCCCACCTCCATTCTGCTGGGCTACTCTGTCCAGCGCCTGGACCCGGCAACCGGCCCCGACATGCTCGAAATCGGAGCCGGGGTGGGGATCTGCGGCCTCATTGCAGCCGGGCACGGATTCAATGTCACCATCTCCGACATCAACGAGGATGCCCTTCTCTTCTGCCGGATCAACATTCTCAAGAACAATCTCCAGGAGCGCTGCAGGGTGGCCCGCATCGACTTCACCACCGACCGTCTGGACGAGCGCTTTCACAGGATCATCGGGTCCGAGGTCCTGTACAGGGACCAGTCATACCGTCAGCTCGTGAAGTTTCTTTATCACCACCTCAAGCAGGTCCCAGGGGCAGAGGCAGTCATTGCCAAGGACTATCAGCTCAAAGCCGCCAGGTTCTTCAAGCTGGCCAGGGAAACGTTCCATATCCAGGAGCAGATCATCGGCTTCAAGTCCTCTGCGGAAGGCGACGGGAACGGGAAAGGGGCCGGTGAAAAACAGCTCAGCGCCATCTACCGCCTGTCCCCCAAGACGAATGCCGGTGCTTAAAGACTGCTTCAAGGGCTACACCTGGGACCTGGACAAGGCCCTTCCCCCCGAGGAGACCGTGCAGCGGGTCCTCGAGGCCTTCAACAGCTCCGGACGGGATATCCTTGCCGGGGTCGAGCGCATCGACACCCAGAGGCTCGGCATTCCGGTCTTTGTCAGCCTGTGCGGTCCTGAGGCCAGAAAGTACCTGCCAGGGCGCAAGCAGATGGGCAAGGGGTCCTCGACGACCCAGGCCAGGGCCTCCGCCCTGATGGAGCTTGTGGAGCGCTACAGCTTCTTTACGTTCTGGCAGGATCCGAAGCGCTGGACCAGGGCCACCTGGACCGGGGCGGGCAAACGCCACGGCCAATCCTTGATGCCCATCGAGCGCATCCTCCAGTCCGTGCAGGACGACCTGACCCCGAAGCAGGCCGAGGAGGTCATGGATCTTGTCCGGTGGCGCTTCGCCCCCGCAGAAAACCTCTCCAGCGGCTCAGTCGAGCACGCCCCCATGGACTGGTTCAAGACCCTCAACGAGTTCAACGGCAGCTCAGCCGGCAATACCTCTGAGGAGTCCATTCTCCAGGGGGCGTGCGAGCTGATCGAACGGCACGTCAGCGCGCTGGTGGACAGGGAGTGCCCGTCACTCCCGACAATCGACCCGGCCAGCTTTTCCGACCCGGTGCTCGTCGACCTGGTCGCCTGCTTCAGGCGCACCAACATCCGGTTGCTGCTCAAGGACTTCTCCCTGGGCATGCCCGCTCCCACAGTGGCCGCCCTGGCCTGGGATCCGGCCACCTTTCCCGATCACTCGGAGATCGTCTTCACCGCCGGGACCGCAGCTTCTCCCGAAAAGGCCGCAATACGTGCCGTCACCGAGGTGGCCCAGCTGGGCGGGGACTTCGAGACCGGGAGCAACTACGAAGCCTCGGGACTGCGCAAGTTCCGCCGCCTTGAAGAATGCGCCTGGCTGCAGTCCGGCGACCTGGTTTCCGTGGACTCCCTCCCGGATATCGCCCACGACAACATGCGCCATGAGATCGAGGCCCTGTGCAAGGGGTTGTCCGGGCGCGGATTCACACTGTACTCCGCCGACATCTCCCACCCGGAGCTCAACATTCCGGCCCACTACAGCTTCGTGCCCGGGTTCCTGTTCCGGGAACGGACCGCCCATGCCTCTCTCGGCCTTTTCGTGGGCCGCCGGCTGTCCGAGGAGTCCTCCCCGGCAGAGGCTTTTGCCGGGCTGGACATCCTGGACCGCCACTACCCTGGCAACCACTTCTGCGATTTTTTCCGGGGCATGGTCAGCCTGCGCCAGGAGGACCTGGATGCGGCAGAGTCACTCTTCGCCGCGGCAGAGGACAAGCAGCCCTCGCCCGAGGATCGGGCCCTGGCCGCATTTTACCGCGCCTATGCCTTGACCAGGAAAGAGCACTGGGCAGCAGCACTGACCCACCTGGACCGTGCCATCGAGCTTTCACCCGACCACTACTCCTCTTTGAACCTCAGAGGCGCGGCCCTGTACCGTCAGCAGCGCTATGCAGCCGCGGCCCGCGATTTTCAAGCCGCCCTGGAGCAGGACAGCGGGTCGGCCATGGACCTGGCCAACCTCGGGCTCTGCTACCAGGCCCTGGGAAAGCACCGCGTGGCCCTGGACCACCT
>CAZQOG010000235.1:0-2593 GCA_964594925.1 uncultured Desulfohalobiaceae bacterium | reverse complement strand
TGGCCCCCACCAGGGTGACCCCGGACTCCAGGGCGTCGGACAACAGCCCCACCGAACCGGTCAAAAGATAGGCCGCGGCCTAGAGCCCGATGGTGGCCAGGGCCGCGGCCAGGGAGAGCCAGGCGGAGCGCGGCACCTTGGAGCGATTTTCGATCATGGATAGGGTGTACGTCTTCACTTTGATGTTGGCAGTTCGCCTGTCGCACCCTGAGCTTTCCTGCTCCCGCCGTGCTGCAACGACCAAACGCACCGTGGCCGACTCTCTCTGGAGTATTGCCCTGCCTGCACCTGCAATGATCTCACCACCGGACACAATACATGAACCATCTTGACATGGTCATGCAAGGGTGATCTGTAACGGGGAAGATCCCCAATAGACATCTCCGGTCCCTTGGCGTCTTTGACTGCGCAACCACCAGCAGGGGGGAAGGTGGCCATGTCGATGTCACACCTTCGGCTTTTGCTGTTCACGGCACTGTTCTTCGGCGTTCTCGCAACCCCTGCCGCTTGCGAGGAAATATTCCTCGAACAGCAGTTTCTGTACCCGGGATCGCCGGGCATGGTCACCTCACTGGGGGGGCATTGGTATGGCAATGCACTTGCTGCGGGGGATTTCAACGGGGATGGGTATGTCGACATGGCCGTGGGGGCTCCCAAGTACGTTGTCGGCGGTCAGGACCGGGCCGGGGCGGTGCACGTCCTGTATGCCAACGACGACGGGTTGAGCGCCATCACCGACGAACTCTGGTCCCGCAACAGCCCCGGCGTGCCCGGAGCAGCCCAGGAGGACGAGGAGTTCGGCCGGCGCCTGGTCGCGGGCGACTTCAACGGCGACGGCTATGCGGACCTGGCTGTCGGGGCTCCCAAAAAGTACCTGGGTGACCTGTATAACGCGGGCGAAGTGGTGGTCCTCTACGGAAGCCCCACCGGGCTGTCCTCCACGGGGGTTCAGGCCTGGAACCAGGACACCGGCACCATCGTGGGGACGGCAGAGGTCCAGGAACAGTTCGGAGACGCACTGGCCACAGGTGACTTCAACGGCGATGGATACGCAGATCTGGCCGTGGGCATTGAACGCGACGATGTCGGCGGACACACAGGCGCCGGCTCCGTCAACATCATCTTTGGTTCGGCCTCCGGGCTGACCGATACCGGCAATCAGAACCTCAACCGGGACCTGGTGAACGTTCCCGGGGAGGCCGCCACCCTGGATAATTTCGGCGCCGCCCTGGCTGCGGGGGACTTTGACGGGGACGGGTATGACGACCTGGCCGTTGGAGTTCCTTTGGACGACGAGTTTGCCCACAACGGCGGTTCGGTCGACGTTTTCTACGGTAACGCCTCAGGACTGGCGACCATCGGGACACAACGCTGGTCCCAAAACAGTCCTTCAGTGGCAGACGTGGTCGAAGCAGGTGATCGTTTTGGTGAATCCTTGGTCTCGGGGGACTTCAACGGCGACGGGTTCGCCGACCTTGTCGTCGGGGTTCCTTATGAAGACAGTGAAATGGGTGCTGTCCACGTGCTCTACGGAACAAGCACCGGTCTCAGTGCATCCCCCTCACAGTACTGGACCCAGGACTGGATGTTTGGCCAGACCCGGGAGACCGGCGATCGTTTTGGCTGGACCCTGACAGCGGGCGATTTCGACGGTGACGGGTTCGAGGACCTGGTCATCGCCGCTCCCTGGGAAGACGCTGCTTTCGGGATGACCGGACTGCTCAGGGGGACGAGTTCGGTCCTCATCCCTTCCGGGACGCACCCGGTCTGGACACAGGGCAGCTCGATCCTTGACGACGCGGCCGAGTTCGACGACAAGTTCGGCTCGGCAATGGCCGCGGGAGACATCGATGGCGACGGGATCGACGACCTGGCCATCGCTGCCCCGACCGAAGACATTGAAAACGGCAGCACCACGGCAAATGCCGGAGCCTTCCACGTCCTGCTCTCAGGCCTGTCCCGGCTGGTCTACCCCCACGTGGACACCCGCGGCTCCTGGGCCACAGAGGTCTGTGCGGTCAACGACTCCGGCTCTGCCGTTTCCGGCACCTTCACCGCCTTTGACGCAGCCGGCAAGCGGGTCGGCCCCACCCACGCGGTCTCCCTGGCCGCCCACGGCCGCACGGCCCTGAACGTGGCCTCCGCCTTCAGCGGCTCACCCGCCATCAAGTACATCACCTTTGTCCACGACGGCAGGAACGGGGTGGTCGGCTACACCAAGTTCACCACCCCCGGGCGGTACCGGGCCGCCCTGCCTGCCAGCGCGGCCCCGGCCGCCGGGGACCTGCACATCTCCCACGTGGCCTCGGACCCCACCTGGTGGACCGGCATCGGCCTGGTCAACCTGACCGGGCTGACCAAGAGCCTGACCCTGCGATTCAACACCGGGGCCACCAGGACCGTGAGCCTGCCCCCTTACGGGCAGACCGCCTTCCTGGTGCGCGACCTGATCGGGGGGTGGGCGGCCCAGCCCTCCCTGGCCTCGGCCGTGCTCGAGGAGGCGGCCGGCGTGGTGGGCCTGGAGCTCTTCGGGCAGGTAAATCAGCTGGGCGGCATTCGGCTCTCGGACGAAACCGCCTCCACCCTTTTCTTC
>CAZQOG010000234.1:0-2598 GCA_964594925.1 uncultured Desulfohalobiaceae bacterium | reverse complement strand
CCACCCGCTCGAGGACTCGCTCGACGGACACAGATGGACACAGACGGGGGAGGAAAGGTCCGGCTTCGCTTGCAGCTACGCCGTGACGAGCAGGACGGGAATCTCCACCGACCGACTTGGTCGGGAGAGAAGTGCCAGCCTGCGGCGCTGAAAAGCAGGGGAGGGTTGTCCACGAATTTGCACGAATGGGGAACGAATAAAGGCCTTGGAATTTCAACCTGCGGAAAGACCGCAGGGTGAAAGGGCCACTGGGTGTTGCTTGAGTGTGATCTTGTAGGGGCCTGCCCCTACAGGTTGAAAGCGGGGGCGGGCGGTTTGGATAGGTCGGATAGGACCGATCGGACTGATAGGTCCGATGGGACAGCGCCCGCTATCAAACATCTTGGCAGCGCTTCCTGAAAAAAAATGCCTTTGGGTTTGGTTTTCCATTCAACCCCATCAACCAATCACACCATCAACACTTCTCCACATTTTCCCAAACCCTACCAAAAACCCTACCCAGTTCGCCCCCCGGGAGTATTACAATTTACACCTCCCCACCCCATTTCATTGGCCTTTTTGTTTGTTTACAAAAGCATGGAGTAGTTGAGAAGTGTATTGCTCATAAAGGCCAAACCTGTTGCGAGGCAGGGACGGAAAGCCGACGGGCCCAGCACTCAGTTTGTTGACAATCTGTGTGCTGGGTGGCTGGGTTGCTGGGCAGGCAGAAAACTTGGTTTGGTCGGATAACCGGTTTTTTTTCAAGGGAGCCTGTCATGAAGAAATTATTTATTCTTTGCGCATGCATGTTTCTGCTGTCCGGGGCTCAGGCTTTGGCGAGCACGCTCACAATCGATGGGACCGGGTTTGGTGGAACCTCCACTCTGACCAGCCCCAACACCTGGGGCGGCGAGATCAAGGTCACGCCAGACGGCATCCCTGGGGTGCTCGATCTGCAGCAATTCACCACCTTCTGCTTGGAAAGGGGGGAAGACGTCAAACCGGGCGTTACCTACGATGCTGTCGTGAACATCGGGGCAGAGGAAGGAGGCTTGGGGGGTCAGGACCCTGCGGGTGGCAACTTTGACCCTCTGTCCCCGCAGACCGCATGGCTGTATAATCAGTATCTCGATTTAGGATTTGATTTTATTCCGTTCGATGCGAGCGTCAGTGACAATACGAAGGGCAAGCTCTTCCAGGAGGCCGTGTGGGCACTGGAGGACGAGCTTGATGCTTCTAGCCTTGGATCGAATGAATTCTACGAAGCTGCTTTGCTTTCCCCTTGGGAAAACATCGGCAACATCCGGGTGCTGAACCTGACCCTGACGGACGAAAACGATGCAATCATCCACCATCAGGACCTGCTGGTTCGGGCCGTGCCCATTCCCGGGGCGGTCTGGTTGCTGGGGTCGGGGTTGTTGGGGTTGGTTGGGTTTCGGCGGAGGTTCAGGAACTAGCTCTACGTAGGCAGGGAGTTTCATTTTGCAAGCCTGGGGCGGAAAGTGACGTGGTTATGGTAGAAATCCGACCCCGGTCAAAAAACCCCCACTTTTTCCCTACCCTTGATGGACTACAAAATGGGGTGTAAATACATAGGGTTTGGACTTGTATAATGGAGTGAAGTCCAGTATTGTTTCATTCAACGATCATAAAAACGATCGATCCCGCCCATCGGGCCAAACCTGTCGCGAGGCAGGGACGGAAAGCCAACGGGCCCAGCACTCAGTTTGTTTGCAAACTGTGTGCTGGGTGGCTGGGTTGCTGGGCACAACAATGGATGTGCGCGTTCCGTTAACACTCTCGCGAGGGGGAGGCTGGTATGAAGAAAATAATTCTTTTTCTCTTTGCCGCTCTGGCTGTGTTATTGGCTGCAACGCCTGCTATTGCGGCCTATACTTATGCTACTGATGTGACTTGGGTTGAAGGTGATGATACTTATGATGACGATCGGAGAATTCCTGCCAACGCCTTAGGCGAACCTGATGGCAAGTTCCTGAGCCTGGGTCAAGAAGGATGGGCAGTGTTCAGTTTCGGTACGTTATTCAGCGGTGAAGCAACGTTTCATGAAATCACCAATGGTGACCGTTCGGGCTGGAAGGAGTATCTTAACGTCTGGGTGGGCAACAGCGTGCCGGATTTTGACGATGATCCAACTGAGGGCTTCACGGATGCAGGCTTGATCGACAATCAATCCGTGCCCAGTATTTTGTCTCTCCCCGCAGGCCAGTTCTCATTTCTCCTCGTCCAAGACAGGACCCTTCTTAATAATGGCCACCCAGGGGACGGTTTCGACATTGACGCTGTGGGCGTCAACCCCGTCCCCATCCCCGCCGCCATCTGGCTGCTTGGCTCGGGTATTGTCGGGTTGATCGGGTTTCGGAGGTTTTCGAAATAGTTTTCTGATCCTCATAGAAGAACTCCTCCAAGGGAAAAGGGCCGGCCTGAGTCGGCCTTTTTTTTTGTGGGGGGTGGGTATATTTTCTTTGTCAGCGAAGCGGTTGTCGTTGTCGTAATCGTAATCGTAATCGATCTTTTCCCAGTGATCGTTTGCTCGATCCTGTCTAGAAAAAACAGGGTTTCGTCCCTGCGGGACGAGGTACTTTTTTGCTGGTCCAAAAA
>CAZQOG010000233.1:0-2601 GCA_964594925.1 uncultured Desulfohalobiaceae bacterium | reverse complement strand
CCGGTGCTGGACAGCCTCGCCGGCCAGAGCGACCTGGTCCTGCTCCTGTCCCTGTACAATGCCCGGGACACGACTGCGCTCATGAAGCAGTTTCCCGCAATAGACATGGCCGTCTGCGCCGGGGACAGGACACTGCGCATTTCCAGCCCGATCCTCGTGGGCGACCGCCCCCTGGTCCAGGCTTCGCCAAAGGGGGAGTTGCTGGGACAGCTCACCGTCACCCTCGACGACGCCGGAAGGATCGTGGAAAGCGCCAACCAGCTCATAGCCCTGGGGGATTCAATTCCCGACGACCCCCGCATTGCGGCCATAGTCAACTCACAATCCCAAGATCCGGGAGCGTCCACGCCCACCGGAGCACAAGGGACCTCCGAGCCACAGGGGCAGAGCACCGTGAAAGAGCTTTCCCCAAAAGAGTTCTTCGAGAAGTGGGGCGGATCTGAGGGTGACTCATGAACTAGACGCTGACCAACTCAAAAAGATCTCTCCGGGTGGAGCGTACTTATGAGTGTCGTCCGAGTTCCTATCGTTGTCAGTGAAGCGCTAGCTGAACGGTTGTCGTAATCGTGGATCGGACAGAGGGACGTTTGGTTGGAGATTACGATTACGACAACGATTTTTAAGGTTCATCCGGTTCGAGAGTGTGTGGACAGCGCACATGGTGCGCTGCCATGTATTCATGAACCGGATCAATCCATAAAAAAGGGCCGGATCAAAAATCCGGCCCTTTTTGCGTGCCATAGCTGGTCGGGATGAGAGGATTTGAACCTCCGGCCCCCTGAACCCCATTCAGGTGCGCTTCCAGACTGCGCCACATCCCGACCGATCGAGAAGCAGAGATCTAAGCCAACGCCACAGGGCTGTCAAGGCTTGTCCGGCCCGGGCCGCCCCATACCACCACAACTCCCCCCCAAACCAGCCCGACACTATTCCAAAAAACTAGCCCTTGACGCAGATCATCGGCCTGAGCCGGGCCACCTTCCTGGCCAGGCCCGCCTCCTGGGTGGCTGCGACCACCGCTCCCACGTCCTTGTATGCCAGGGGGGCCTCCTCAGCAACGCCGCGCATGCTGGCCGCCCGGATTGCAATGCCCTGCCGGGCCAGATCCTCGAGCACGCCCTTGCCTTTCCAGCGCTTCGTGGCCTGCTTGCGGCTCATGGCCCTGCCCGCACCGTGGCAGGCCGATCCCCAGGCCTTGCCCTCCCCCCTGTCGTCGCCGGCCAGGATATAGGAGGCCGTGCCCATGCTCCCGCCGATGAGCACCGGCTGGCCAACCCCCTCGTAGCGCTCCGGAAGATGCTTGTTCCCAGGGCCCAGGGCCCTGGTCGCCCCCTTGCGATGCACGTAGAGACGCCTGGTCCGGCCGTCCACGTCGTGCTCCTCTATCTTGCAGGTGTTGTGGCTCACGTCGTAGAGCAGGCCGAGCTCAGCCCGGGGGTAGAACCGGGCAAAGACCTCCCGCACCAGGTGACCGAGCACCTGCCTGTTGGCCAGGGCGCAGTTCACGCCGCAGGCCATGGCGCTGTAGTAGTCCCTCCCTTCCGGCGAATCGATCGGGGCACAGACCAGCTCCCGCTCCTTGATGGGTATCTTGTACCGACGGGCAGCCCGGCCCAGCTCCTGTAGATAGTCCGTGCCGATCTGGTGACCCAGGGCGCGCGATCCGCAGTGCAGCGAGACCACCACATCGTCTTCCCGGATACCGTACGCCTCAGCCGTTGGCGTGTCATAGACCGTGTCCACCCACTGGACCTCGAGATAATGGTTGCCCGACCCCAGCGTCCCCACCTGGTGCAGCTGGCGCTTTTTGGCCGTGGCCGAAACCTTGCCCGGGTCGGCGCCGACAAGCCGGCCCTGCTCCTCGATATAGGGAAGGTCCTCCCTGGTGCCATAGCCCTGCTGCACGGCCCAGACCGCGCCCCGGGTCAAAACCTGGTCCAGCACCTCTTCATCGGTACGCACACGGCCCTGCGACCCCAGGCCCACGGGCACACCCTGAAAAAGGGCGTCCGCAAGCTCCGTCTGCCGGACCGCGACATCCTCCCTGACTAGGCCGGTACGCATGGTGCGCACCCCGCAGGAGATGTCGTAGCCCACCCCGCCCACAGAGATGACCCCTCCCCGATCGGGGTCGAAAGCCGCCACCCCGCCAATGGGAAAGCCGTATCCCCAGTGCGCGTCCGGCATGGCCAAGCCGGCCCTGACGATCCCGGGCAGGCAGGCCACATTGCACAGCTGCTCCCTGACCTTGTCGTCCATGTCCTGGATCAGGGCCCTGGATGCGAAGATGTGGGCCGGCACCACCATGTCGCCATGGCGGGCTATCTCCCACCTTCCCGGCCCCACCTCTTTCATCCCGCCAAGGTCCATCCCTCTCTCCTTTCAAACCGCCGGAGCTCTCTCTCTTGTCCTGCAAACTTCCGGCCTGAAAATCTCGATTCTTCGTTCCGCATCACACATCCACCACGCACTGCGCGACCCACTCACCGCCCTCGCGCTGCACCCGCACCTCGGTGAAGGTCGCTCCCTTGACCTCAACGCCCCTGTCGCGCCCCTGCTCCAGCTCCTGCCCCCAGCCAGTGCCCTGCACTGCAAAGCCCG
>CAZQOG010000232.1:0-2616 GCA_964594925.1 uncultured Desulfohalobiaceae bacterium | reverse complement strand
GTCGGCTCCGGAGGCTTTACCCCTGTTGTCATCGGCTCCGGGCTGCTGGCGGGACTGTCCTACGCGCTGTTCATTTTCGGCTTCAAGTATGCGGCACAGTACGGTAGCGCCCAGGCGATTCTGGTCATAGCCTTCACTGTACTGGCAGCCGTTCTTATCTGGCCGGGCGACACCGGGCAGACCGTTGCAGTTTTGACCACGCCGGATTGGCCCCTGTTCACGGTATTGGGTGTGCTTGGCGCTGGAGTGTCGTTCATCCTGTATATCGTCGGCCTCAACAACACCGAGCCTACCGTGGCCTCGACTGTGGCCGTGATCGAGCCGGTCACGGCGGCGCTGTTCGGTGTCGTGGTCTTGAAAGAAAGCCTGGCCGGCGTGCAGATCGTGGGCATGGCACTGATTCTGGTCACAGTGACCGCGCTCAGTGCCTATTCACGCTACCGACAACCGCCATCAGGCGTACCCGTTGCCAAGTAACCTTGAATCTGGAAGATGAACGCTGTCCTTACACAAAGAGGATCACAACGCATGCATACCGAAATGACTGTCAGGGAAGAGACAGAAGCCGATGTCGAGGCGATAACCGTGGCCACCGTCGAGGCCTTCAAGACCCTTGAGGTCAGCAACCACACCGAGCAGTTCATCATCGAGTCGCTGCGCGCCGCCGGGGCATTGACGTTGTCCCTGGTTGCTGAGCTTAACAGACAAGTGGTGGGTCATATCGCATTCTCTCCCGTGTCCATTACAGACGGTACACGGGGCTGGTACGGGCTTGGGCCTGTGTCGGTCCTGCCGGAACATCAGCGGCAGGGCATCGGCACAGCGCTCATCGAGGAGGGGCTGACGCGACTGAAGCATCTTGGCGCTCGTGGGTGCTGCTTGGCGGGGCATCCGGAGTACTACCGGAGGTTCGGATTTGAGAACCCAACCGGCCTTGTGCTTGAAGGTGTGCCCCGGGAAGTTTTCTTTACCCTGTCCTTCGACAGGCACATTCCTCGGGGTGCAGTTGCTTTCCATGACGCTTTCAAGGTGAATGACCTGCAAGAGAGTGCTAAGTAGCCCCCTGCCGGCCTACCCCGAGGTGACGATCCTGCGCATCCACATCCCACCCGGGGCAACCCTGCCCCTGCACGAGCACCCTGTGATCAATGCCGGGGTGTTGCTCAAGGGCGAGCTGACCGTGACTACACAGGACAGACCCTGCAACTCACGGCCGTGGACCCCATCGTGGAGGTGGTCGACACCTGGCATTTCAGCAGGAACAGCGGCCATGAGACCGCTGGAAATCATCGTCTTGTACGCCGGTTTCCCGGACGAACGCATCACTACGAGAGAATGATCCACGTCATGGCTAAGAGGTTGCAGAATGAATCGTTTCTACATATAAGATTAAGTGCATCAGAGAAATGATATCCACCAATCAAAACGAAATTTGACCCTATTTTCAAGATGTCTGAAAAAAATTCCGCCCGGGACACACAACAAGGGAAAAACAGGAGCCCTGTGTGGCCTCCGTGGCATGCCACCCTGAGAAATTTCCATACTCCAAGTGCCATTAAAGCCAGTTGGCAGCTGGCAAACACGCTGCTTCCGTACGCTTTGCTGTGGCTGATTATGGCCTGGTCTATCCGTGAAGGATACCCCTATTGGTTGACTGTAGGATTATCTTTCGTTGCTTCCTTGTTTCTCGTCAGGATCTTTATTCTTTTTCATGACTGCGTTCATGGCTCGTTGTTTCCTGTGCAGGGGGTCAATACTTTCTTCGGTCATGCATTGGGTCTGTTGGTATTCACACCTTTTGATGACTGGCGCTTCAATCACCTGCGGCACCATGCCAGCTACGCCGACCTCGACGCACGCGGGTTCGGCGATATCTGGACCATGACCAGGAAGGAATATGAGCAATCGTCGAAAATAAATCGAATTGCTTACCGTCTTTACCGTAATCCCGTGGTACTTTTAGGGTTGGGCGCTGTTTTTAGTTTTCTGCTTCGTTTCCGACTACCTGCGCGGATGTCGAAGCGCAAAGCGCGTGTCAGTGTCCTGTTTACCAATCTCCTCATTATATTACTGCTTATGGCAGCTGCGCAAACTATAGGCTTGCGAACGTTCATCCTCGTTCAACTGCCTGTTATCTGGTTCGCGGGAATAATGGGAATTTAGCTTTTCTATGTCCAACACCAATTTGAAGGAGTGTATTGGGCACGAGGTCGGGAGTGGAATGCGTTGCGGGCAGCCATGGAAGGTAGTTCTTTTTATGCGTTGCCGGACGTACTTCGTTGGCTTTCGGCCAACATCGGATACCACCATGTGCACCACTTGGACCCAAGAATTCCGAACTATCGTCTCAAACAGTGCTGCGATTCCGTGCAGGAGCTTAAAGATAAACCATCACTCTCTATCCGAAAAAGTCTATCGGCCATTCATCTGAAACTATGGGACGAAGACAGAAAACAACTGATCGGTTTTCCCTGAGTTACGTCATGAAAAGGTACGTCATGATCACCAGGGGTCACCCATTGAAAGGGGTTGCCCTTGTTGGTGGTGCCAAGCACGGCCCCCCCCCAGGGTCAGGATGTCCTTGGTGTTGGCCGTGGTCAGCTTTTTGGTGCGCCC
>CAZQOG010000231.1:0-2624 GCA_964594925.1 uncultured Desulfohalobiaceae bacterium | reverse complement strand
AAACGTGCCATGACACGCACTACACTGTGCAGAGTCGGAGAACCGATCGTGGGGGCCGTGCGGCCGCCCAGGGGAGGGAAGGTGCGCCTCGTCGTCATCGCCCTGTTCGTCGTCTTCACCGTCGCGCTCCTGCTGCTGGGCGGCTGAGCAGTGGCGGCCCGCATCGGGGGGCGCTGCTGGACAGCGGACAGGGACTGCAGCCCCGCGGCGAAGGAATGCAACCTCTGCCTGGAACCGGACAGCCAGACTGTGTTGTACAATGTAAACTGCACAATTTGACTTGCACTGAAAAATAAATTGTGCAAGTCCGGTATGCTCATCAACTCTTCAGGGTCACTCAAAGCATCCCCCTGGAGAGAAATACGCAGAGCAGCAAAAGAGCGGCACATCCGTGAATACGGCCCGTGCCGAACGGTCTTTTTTACAATGGGGAAGCTCTTGCGGTCCGTGATGCACCGCGCACACCCCCGCCACCTTCAGCAGCCGGGTAACAGGACCATGCGCACGAAACAGCTCCGCACCTTTCCGCCCGAGGGCCTCTTTTGCTTTGTCGCAAAGGTGGGTGGCCTTGTGCTCCTCTCTGTCGTGCTTCTTGTCGCTTGCAATAACAAGACCAAAGAGGAGCTGTACACCCAGGGTGTGGAGCAGTCGCACAAGGGCAATGCCAACGGCGCCATCGTGCTCTTCAGGAACGCCCTGGAGATGGACCAGAACTTTGTCGAGGCCCGTTTCGAGCTGGCCCGGGTCTACCTGGCCGCGGGCAAGTACGAGCTGGCCGAGAAGGAGCTGCAGAAGGTGGTGCGGCAGAGCCCGGGCAAGGCCGAGACCCAGCTGCTGCTGGCCCGGCTCTACAACTTCACGGGCAAGCCCGGCCAGGCCCGGGCCGAGGCCCAAAGCTACCTGGCGGCCGACCCGGGGTCGGCAGAGGCCCTGGAGGTCATCGGCACCAGCCACCTGCTGCAGGAGGACACGGGCGCCGCGGAACAGGCCTTCCTCGAGGCCCTGGAGGCCGACCCCGGCCTGATCCCGGCCCGGCTGCAGCTGGCCCGCATCGAGCGGGCCCGGGGCGATGCCGCGGCTGCCAGGGCCTGGGTGGACGCGGCCCTGGAGCTGGAGCCGGACCACGTCCAGGCCCTCTACCTCCTGGCCGACCTGGAGTCGGAACAGGACGGGCGCCAGGGGCTGCTCGGCATCTACACCAGGATCGCCGTCATCGACCCCGCAGACCCGGTGGCCCCCTACCGGGCCGGGCTGCTGCTGCTGGACCAGGGCCAGCCCGACCAGGCCATGGCCCAGGCCGAGCGCCTGGTCGAAACCTTCCCCAACCGGGGCGAGGGCTACCGCCTGCGCGGCATCACCCTTTTCAAGGACAAGCGGCTGACCGACGCCGTGGTCGACCTGCAGCGCTCCCTGAAGCGCCAGCCCAGCATCGAGGCCTACCACTTCCTGGGGCTGGCCTTCTACCAGATGCAGGACCTGGAGACCGCCCTGAGCCAGTTCCGCCTGGCCCTGGACCACCGGCCCGGGTTTGTCCAGGCCCGGCTCATGACCGGCATGGTCCTGCTGCAGCAGCGCCGGGTGGACGACGCAATCCTGGAGATCAAGCGGGTCCTGGAGCAGGAGCCTGACAACCCCCTGGCCCACAACCTCCTGGGCACGGCCTACCTGGCCCAGATGCGCTACGACGAGGGCATGCGCGAGCTCAACCACGCCCTGGAGCTCGACCCGACCATCGTGGACGCCCACCTCAAGAAAGGGCTGGTCCACCTGAGCACCGGCAAGGTCAGGGAGGCCGAGACCGACCTGGTCAATGCCGTGCAGGTGGCCCCGGACGTGCTCAGCTCCCGGCAGATCCTCTACTTCTACTACATCCGCCAGAAGGAGTTCGCCAAGGCCTTCCAGCTCATGGAGCAGGCCCTGGACAACAGCCCGGCCGACGCCGAGGTCTACAACAACATGGCTGCGGCGGCCTTCTTCCAGAACCTGCCCGACAAGGGGCTCGAGCTGCTGGCCAGGGCCAAGCAGGCCGACCCCGCCTACGTGGGCTCCTACATCAACCTGGCCACCTACCACGCCTCGCGCTTCGAGTTCGACAAGGCCCTTGAGGAGTACCAGCAGGCCCTGGACCACTCCCCCGGGAATGCCGTTGCCTTGCTCAATGCCGCGGCCATCCACGAGATGCAGGGCAACACCGACCAGGCCCTGGCCTTCCTCGACCGCGCCGCCCAGGGCGACTCGCCCGAGGCCTCCCAGCACCTGGCCCGGTTCCACCTCAAGCGGGGCGAGACCGACACGGCCCTGGAGGTCCTGGACCGGGCCATCCAGGCCTATCCCGACAACTTCCAGGCCATGGAGCTCAAGGGCCGGGTCCTCCTGGCCGGGGACCGCCCCGCCGAGGCCCTGCGGGTCTTCGAGGACGTCAGGGTGCGCAACGAGCCCCTGGGCCTGACCCTGAAGACCGGCGCCCACCTGGCCATGGGCGAGCCCGCCAAGGCCCTGGCCCTGGCCGAGCAGGTCGTGACCCTGGACCCCAACCGGGCCCACGGCTACCTGCTGCTGGCCTCGGTGCACGAGAGCCGGGGGGACCAGGACGCGGCCGTGCAGGCCCTGGAGCTGGCCCGGAC
>CAZQOG010000230.1:0-2638 GCA_964594925.1 uncultured Desulfohalobiaceae bacterium | reverse complement strand
CCGCCACCACCCTCTTCTTCCCGCACATCCACTCCGACGCCGAGTGGTGGACCGGCCTGGCCGCCTACAACCCCCATGTCACTGCCACCACCCTGACCATCACCCCTTACAGTGCGGCCGGGGGGGAGCTGACCAGTCAGAGCATCCCCGTGGGCGCCAAAGGCAAGTACGTGGGTCTGGTGGAGAGCCTGTCCCTGCCAGCGGGCACGGCCTGGATCAAGGTCACGGCCTCCCAGCCGGTGACCGGGGTCGAGCTCTTCGGCACGAATGACGAGAAGCTCCTGGCCGGGTTCACCGCGCTCAACCTGACCCGCACCTCGGGGGTCTTCCCCAAGATCGACACCGCCGGGTGGACCGGCATCGCCCTGGTGAACACCACCGGCTCGGCGGTGACCGTGACTCTGAAAGCCTATCGGGACAACGGCACGGTGGTGGCCACCGCCTCCGTGCCCCTGGCCGGGTTTGCCAAGACCCTGGGCTATGTGGAGGACCTCTTCTCCGGGTCCAATATCTCCGCCGCCACCTCCATGGGGTTTACTGCCAGCGGTCCTGTGGCCGGATTCCAGCTCAACGGGTCAGCTGACGGCTGGCTCCTGGACGGGCTGCCGGGAATGTAGGGGAGGCCATCCTACCCCAGCTGCTGCCGGGTCCAGATTACGAGCTGCTCGGCCTGCATGGCCCCGGACACCCGGGCCGCCTCGTGTCCCGACTTGAAGAGCACCAGGGTGGGGATGGACCGGATGCCGAAGCGGGCCGCCACGGACTGGTTGGCCTGGGTGTCCACCTTGGCCAGGATGACCCCGGAGTGGAGCAGCCTGGCAGCCTTGGCAAAGGCCGGGGCCATGGCCTTGCAGGGCCCGCACCAGGGGGCCCAGAAGTCCACCAGCACCGGGACCAGGCTTTTGCCCACGAAGCGGTCAAAGGTCTGGTCGTCGAGCTCGATGGGGGCGTCGGGCAAAAGCACCCTGCCGCACTTGCCGCACACAGGCCCCTGCTCGAGCCTGCCCGGGTCCACGTTGTTGACGGCCAGGCATCCCGGACAGACCACGTGCAGCCTTTGACCGGTCATTGCCGCCTCCTGTTGTTTCTGATCCCGCCGCAGCCCACCCTGCCGCTACAGTGCGAAACGCTCCGTGTGGATCGCCCCGGGGTCGTATCCCAGGTCGGCCAGGGCGGCAGTTGCGGCATCCATCATGGCCGGCGGCCCGCACACAAAGCAGCACGCCCCGCGATCGCTCTCCTTGAGCAGCGACTCGAGCATGGCCCTGTCCACGTGGCCGGTGGGACCGTCCCACTCCTTTTGGCGGGTCATGACATGGATGACCCGCAGTCCGGGCAGTCTCTCTTCCAGCTCCTTGACCTCCCAGGGGCAGACGATGTCCTTTTCCGTGTGGTTGCTCCAGATCAGGGTGACCGTGCGTTCGTCCCCGGTGTCCGCCATGTAGCGCAGCATGCTCAGAAAGGGTGTGACGCCGATGCCCCCGGCCACCATGACCAGCTCCTGCCCCTTCTTGGCCTGCGCCGTGTGGCTGAACAGCCCGTAGGGTCCGTCCAGCACGGCGCCGTCCCCCTCCTTGAGGGCGGAGACAGCGCAGGAAAAGTCCCCGCTGCACTTGATGGTGTAGAGCAGCCGATCCCTCCAGGTGGGGGAGGAGGACAGGGTGAAGTGGTGCTCCTCGCCCGGCAGGCTGTCCGAGTCGAAGCGGACAAAGGCGAACTGGCCGGGGAGATAGGGGAAGACCTTGTCCTGCCTGGGAGCGAGGCTGACCAGGGTCACGTCGTCATTGCCCGTGCTCTCGACCCCGCTGACCTTGAAGGAGGCATCCTTCTTCAGCTGCCTTGGCTTGACCAGCTTGTTCCGGGCATAAAATCCGGCATACACGGCCAAAATCCCAAGCAACAGCCACCTGGGCCAGCCCGCGGCAAAGTCAGGGGTCACGTTGAGCACGTGCAGGGCCAGGATGATCACGGCCGCTGCCGTTCCAATGCGGTGCAGCAGCCACCAGCGCTCAAAGGAAAGCCCCAGCTGCTCGCGCCACAGCCCACCGACGATCGTTCCCCAGAGGCTGACCAGCAGCAAGGGGCCCAGAAAAAAAGCCCAGTGGGTCAGGGAGGGGCTGAGCAGGGGGTTGAGAACCTTCGGGTAGAGCAGCACGGGGTGGAGCGTGGCCAGGACGGCCGCGGTCACGGCCGTGACCCGGTGCACCTTGAGCAGACGGTTTAGGCCGAAGATCCGGTCCAGCCACTTGACCCTGCCGCTCATGGCGTACTGGAGCAGCACGAAAAACCCCGCCCCGAGCCCGCACATTCTGGCCAGGCTGTAGGTCCAGGGCTCGTTCGGCGACCGGGTGACCGGGCTGATCAGGGTGATGGAAACCCAGAAGGCCAGGACCAGGCCGACTGCGACCACCACGAGCACGGCCAGCCGCTTTCTGGTGGCTGATTCCGGGACTTTGACCAGTTGATAGGCTGTATCACTCATTGTCCCCCTCCCGGCATGATCTTGTTTCTCTGTCTTTCCGCTCTCAGGCCATCCACATCCTGGGCCGTGCGGCGCACAAATTAGAATCTGAAAACCGCGGCAATACCATCTTCACCCGGCAGCTGATCAGCCGGGAGGATATACACGCCCCCCCCC
>CAZQOG010000229.1:1277-2646 GCA_964594925.1 uncultured Desulfohalobiaceae bacterium | reverse complement strand
AAGCACCTCTCCAAGCCTTACAAACGAAAATATCAAAGGTTTTCCTGGCTGGTATTGATCTCAAAAAAATCCATACGGGACACTTCAACTGATGGACCCCAAAATTCTCTTCTCATCGCCCCCCACCTTAACCCCGGACCAACTCTCTGTCACACTTGCCACTCCCAACCGCTAGGAAGGGGTTACAATGCCCGCTGGACTTCGTTGCGAACCGGAATCCAAGGCTGGACAGTATACCAATACGTCCAGTCACGGAAATCACAAAGTCTACTTCTAACTCCCAACCGCTAGGAAGTCGTTGAAAATGTTCGCTGGCAAGGCGCGGACCAAAATTTGAGGCCGGACAGTATACCAATACGTCCGGTCTCAAATTTTGGTCCGCAACGAAGTCCAGCGGGCATTTTCAACGCCTTCCTAGCCCAGCCAGCGCTTGCGGCGGCGGTAGTGTTTGACATTGCGGTAGCTGCGCTTCTCCCCGACCTGGGACATGCCCAAATAGAACTCCTGCACGTCCGGGTTCTGCAGCAGGTCCCCGGCCCTGCCGTCGAGCACGATGCGCCCGGTCTCCATGATGTAGCCGTGCTCGGCCACGGACAGGGCGGCCCGGGCGTTCTGCTCCACCAGCAGCACCGTGACCCCCTCGTTGGCGTTGATCTGCTGCACGATCTCGAAGATCTCCTCCACCAGCAGGGGGGCCAGCCCCAGGGAGGGCTCGTCCAGGAGCAGCAGCATGGGCGCGGCCATGATGGCCCGGCCGATGGCCAGCATCTGCTGCTCGCCCCCGGACATGTACCCGGCCAGCTGCCCGGAGCGCTCCTTGAGCCTGGGGAAGTAGGTGTACACCTTGTCCAGGCTGGCGGAGAACTCGCCGCGGGGCCGGGTGAAGGCGCCGCAGCGCAGGTTCTCCTCCACGCTCAGGTCCTCGAAGACCCGCCGCCCCTCCATGACCTGGAAGATGCCCCGCCTGACGATCTTGTCCGGCGGGAGCCTGCGGATGACC
This sequence comes from uncultured Desulfohalobiaceae bacterium, assembly GCA_964594925.1. Lineage (GTDB taxonomy): Bacteria > Desulfobacterota > Desulfovibrionia > Desulfovibrionales > CAZUBS01 > CAZUBS01. The sequence continues at coordinate 1,646 of CAZQOG010000229.1, read as the reverse complement.
TCCCCCTGGAAGCGGATGGTGCCGTCGGTGATCTCCCCGTCCTCACCCTCCAGCAGGCCCGAGATGGCCTTGAGGGTCGTGGACTTCCCAGCGCCGTTGGCTCCCAGCAGAGCGGTGATCTTGCCTTTCTCCGCCTTGAGCGAGAGCCCCTTGAGCACCAGGACCACGTCGTTGTAAACGACCTCCAGGTTCTCCACCGTGAGCAGGTCCACATCCGTCTCCTGTAAAGAATGGCCTGCCAACCGCTTCACCCGGCGGGCAAAACGGCTGGCAGGCATTTTTGTTCAGCGCCTGGCCTTAGGTTCCGGACAAAGCCTTGTCACACCGTGCATCCGCCTTCATCCGTCACCCTTTCTTCACCCTTCATCC
>CAZQOG010000229.1:0-1177 GCA_964594925.1 uncultured Desulfohalobiaceae bacterium | reverse complement strand
CCTTGTCACACCGTGCATCCGCCTTCATCCGTCACCCTTTCTTCACCCTTCATCCTTCATCCTTCATCCTTTCTCAAATCCCCAGCCACTCCTCGCGCCTGGGCAGCTCCTGCGCGGTCTGGAACACCATGTCCCCGTCCTGGAGGCGGAAGATAAAGGCGGTCATGTTCGGCCTGTGGTCGTCGGGGAAGAAGCTGATGGGCGGGGCCAGCCCCATGGGGTCGTAGTCGCGCATCGTTTCCAGGGCGGCCTTGATGTTCGGCCCTGTCAGCTCCCCCTGCTCAGCGGCCATGGAAAGCCCCTCGGCCATGGTCAGCATGGACACGAAGCCCCTGATGTAGTGGACCACCTTGGGTTCCCCGTCCGTGAGCTCCTCGATGACCTCCATGCCAGGAACGTCCTGCCCGTAGACCACCGAGGTCTGCAGGCTGAGGTGCCTGTCGGCCGCATCCCCGGCCAGCTTGAAGATGTTCTCGTCCGTGCCCCAGATGTTGGTCAGGAAGACCACGTCCATGCCCAGCTTCTGCGCGTCCTTGATGACCACGGCGGTGGACTGGGTGGTGCCCCCCACCCAGACGAAGTCGGGCTCCTTCTTCTGCAGGCTGAGCAGCTGGGTGGCGGCGTCCATGGCACTCAGCCCGACGATCTCCTCGCCCACCATCTCGAACCCCAGCTCCTGTGCATACTCCTTGATCGCCTTGATCGGGGACAGCCCGTAGGGGTGGTCGGGATAGACCAGGGCCAGCCTCGGGGCGCGGTCCTCGGTCCAGGACTCCCTGATGTACTTCAGCCCGGCCCGGGCCTGGGTGGAGTAGTCCGTGGCCGTGAAGAAGTTGTAGGGGGCGATCTTCGGATCGGTGAGGTGGGCCGAGTAGGAAGCGGAAAAGGTCGGGATCTCGTCCTTGGCAACGAACTGGGTCAGGGCCTCGGTGTCCCCGGTGCCCCACCCCTGCAGGGCCACGATGCCCTGGTTCTTGAACTTCTTGTAGGCGGCCAGGGCCTGCTGCACGTTGTAGGCGTAGTCCACCTGGAGCAGCTTGACCTGCCGGCCGTCGATGCCGCCGTTGGCGTTGATGTACTCCCCTGCGGCCTTGACCCCCTCGGCATAGGGCACGCCCACGTCCGCGGTGCCCCCGCTCAGGTCGGACAGAAGGCCGATCAGGATCGGCTCCTTTGG
>CAZQOG010000228.1:0-2671 GCA_964594925.1 uncultured Desulfohalobiaceae bacterium | reverse complement strand
CGCCTGCGGGCTGCTGATGCGCAAGGGGCTGGTGGACGCGGTGGTGGTCGGGGCGGACAGGATCGCGGCCAACGGGGACACGGCCAACAAGATCGGCACCTACGGCGTGGCCCTGCTGGCCAGGGCCCACGACATCCCGTTCTACGTGGCCGCCCCCCTGTCGACCATTGACAGGCAGATCGCCCGGGGGGAGGACATCCCCATTGAGGAGCGGCCGGAAGAAGAGGTGATACGGGTGGGGACGTGCACGGTCGTGCCCCACGGGGTGCCCGTGTTCAACTACGCCTTCGACATCACCCCCCACAGCCTCATCACCGCCCTGGTCACCGACCAGGGCGTGCTGCGACCGCCCTTTGAGGCCTCCATCCGCAGTGCGTTTTGCGCTGCAGGGGCGTGAGCACAGTGAACGCATCCCTTCCCCTGGTGGCCCTGATCGGGCGGACCAACGTGGGCAAGTCCACCCTGTTCAACCGGCTCATCCGCCAGAACAAGGCCTTGACCCACGACCAGCCGGGCGTGACCAGGGACAGGCTCTACGGGGAGGTCTGCTACTCCGACCGCCCCTTTACCCTGGTGGACACAGGGGGGCTGGTGCTCGAGAGCAGCCAGGGGTTTGACGAGGACATCATGAGCCAGGCCATGGAGGCCCTGGATGCGGCCCAGCTCATCTGCTTCGTGGTGGACGGGCAGCTCGGGCTGACCCCCCTGGACGAGCAGCTGGCCGATTTTTTGCGCCGCTCCGGCAAGCCCATCCTCCTGGTGGTGAACAAGGTGGACGGTCCTGAGCAGGAGGCCATGCGCACCGCGGATTTCCACGGCATGGGCCTGCCCCTGACCCCGGTCTCTGCCGAGCACAAGTTCGGCCTCCGGACCCTTATCGAACGCATCGAGGAACTGCTCCCGGAAAACGGGGTTGGGGAGGAGATCCCGGTTGCGGGGTTGCGCCTGGCCCTGCTGGGCCGCCCCAACGTGGGCAAGTCCTCGATCATCAATGCCCTGTCCGGGGAGCGGCGACTGATCGTCAGCCCGGTGGCGGGCACCACCCGGGACACCGTTGACGTGGTCCTCTCCAGGGGGGACAGGCAGTACGTCTTCCTGGACACCGCCGGGGTGCGCCGCAAGAGCCAGGTGGTGGACACCCTGGAGCGGTTCAGCATCCTCAGGTCCCTCAAGAGCAGCAAGCAGTCCCAGGTCACCGTGCTGGTGCTCGATGCCCTGGAGGGTGTGGTCGGCCAGGACAAGCGGCTGATCAGCTTCCTGGACAAGGAAAAGGTCCCGCTGCTCATTGCCGTGAACAAGGTCGACCTGCTTGCGGCGCAGCAGCTGCGTCAGCTCAAAGCCTTCCTGGGGGAGCAGCTTCGCTTCTGCGACCATGTCCCGGTGGTCTACACCTCCACAGTGACCCGGGCCGGGCTGGGCAAGATCCTCCCCCTGGCCGAAAAGCTGTGGCAGGAGTGCCAGACCCGGATCTCCACCGGGCGGCTGAACAGGGCCGTGCGGGAGGTCACCGCCCGGCAGCAGCCCCCGGTGGTCAACAGGCGCCGGGCCAAGTTCTACTACCTGACCCAGGTCAGGACGGCCCCGCCCACCTTTGTCTTCTTTGTCAACGACCCGGAGCTGATCAGGGAGTCCTACGCCAAGTACCTGGAGAAGCAGCTGCGCAAGCTCTTTGAGCTGCGCATGGCCCCGGTGCAGCTGCTCTTCCGCCCCAGCCACCAGAAGTGAGGGCGCGGGGCCGGGCGTGTTTGTATTGCGCCCCTGTCAAAGCTGGGATACAGTTCCCCCTCGTTTTCAACAGCCGTGGCAAGGTGACGGGACCGCGCGAGCATCGAGCAGGCCCGGGTTCGGACGCTTCCTGAAGGCAACAGACAAGGAGAGATGATGGTCCAGAAAAGCGACACCATCTGGTTCAATGGAAAGCTCGTTCCCTGGGACGAGGCCACAGTGCACGTGCTCACCCACACCCTGCACTACGGGGTGGGGGTCTTCGAGGGCATCCGCTGCTACAAGGGCTCAGGCGGCACTCCCGCTGTCTTCCGGCTCCAGGAGCACGTGGCCCGCCTCTTTGATTCCGCCAGGGCGGTGGAGATGGAGATCCCCTTCACCCAGGAGACCATAGTCGAGGCCATTGTGGAGACGCTGCGCAGCAACAGGCTCGATGCCGGGTACATCCGGCCCCTGGCCTTTATCGGCGACGGGGTCATGGGCGTGCATCCGGGGCAGAACCCGGTCCAGACCATCATCGCGGTCTGGCCCTGGGGGGCCTACCTGGGGGACGACGGCCTGACCAAGGGCATCCGGGTCAGGACCTCCTCCTTCACCCGCCACCACCCCAACGTGATGATGACCAAGGCCAAGGTCAGCGGCAACTACGTCAACTCGGTCCTGGCCAAGCGGGAGGCCGTGGCCGACGGGTATGACGAGGCCCTGATGCTGGACGTGGACGGCTATGTGGCCGAGGCCACCGGGGAGAACGTTTTCATCGTCAAGAACAGCGTGCTCAAGACGCCCCCCCTGGGCTCCATCCTGGGCGGCATCACCCGGAACAGCCTCATCGTCCTGGCCAGGGACATGGGCTACGGCGTGGAGGAGCAGCGATTCACCCGAGACGAGCTCTATGCCGCGGACGAGGCCTTTTTCTGCGGCACGGCGGCCGAGGTGACCCCCATCA
>CAZQOG010000227.1:0-2715 GCA_964594925.1 uncultured Desulfohalobiaceae bacterium | reverse complement strand
CACAGACAATGCAACCGGGCGACCTGCCCGGCAGCAAAGTGTCATCGCCTGAAGGCGAGGAAAAACCTATAGAGCCCCGCAGGCCGGCACGTCACGGCGTAGCTGCAAGCGAAGCCGGACACTTCTCCCCCGACCAAGTCGGTCGGGTGAGATTCCTGTCCTGCATTTATCTCCCCGTCTGTGTCCGTCTGTGTCCGTCGAGCGAGTCTTCGAGCGGGTGGCTAATCAACTCTTCCCCCTACTTCACGACCTCGGCACGCAACTCCTCCGCCGCCTCCCGCTCCGGGAAGGGCTGGTCCGAGGCCAGGGCCTTTTCCAGCAGGGGTTTGGCGCGCAGGAGCTGGTCCTGGTCGATGAGCACGGCAGCCAAATGGTAGGCAATGGTGGGGTTGTCCGGCTGCTTGAGGTTGGCCTGCTCCAGGTGCAGCAGCGCGGTCTCCCGGTTGCCCAGCAGATAGTGGATCCAACCCAGGGTATCCTGGGCCGCGGCATCCTCCGACCCGGCCGCCTTCTGGGCCAGGACCAGGGCCTGCTCCAGCTCGTCGCGCTCCAGGCTGGTCTCGGCAATGATGTAGGCCAGGTTGTTGGCCGCGGGCAGGAAGTCGGGTTCCATGTCCAGCACCCGTTCATAGGCGGACCTGGCCTTGCCCATGTCCCCGCCCTGCTGGTGCAGCAGGCCAAGCAGAAACGCGGTGCGCACTGACTCGGGGTTGGCCTCCAGGGCCTGCTCGAACTTGGCAATGCCCTGCTCGAGACGCCCCGTGGCCAGGTACAGGCCGCCCACCCGGTAGTAGGGCGCGATCCAGGCCGGGCTCAGCCTGGAGGACTCGGTAAAGGCCTCCTCGGCCGCCTCGAACCGCTCCTGCTGCACCAGGACCCGCCCCAGCAGGTCGTGCAGCAGGGCGCTGTCCGGGTTGTCGTTTACCAGCCCCCGGACGTAGGACTCGGCCCGGTCCAGCCGGTCCTGGCGCTGCCAGACCGCCACCTTGCCCTCCACCGCGGCAAAGCTCTCGGGCTGCACGGCCAGGGCCCGGTCAAACCGTTCCATGGCCTGACCGAGCTCCTGGCGCTGGAAAAACAGCCGGGCCAGCTTGAGGTGGCCCAGGGGGCTTTCCGGAGCCATGCCCACCACCCGTTCATAGGCCTGCCGGGCTTGTGCGTACTCCTCCCGGGACAGGTGCACGTCCCCGATCTCGGCCTGGATCGCTGCCGACCCGGGCGCCTCGTCCGCCAGCCCCTGCAACTCCTCAAGGGCCCTGTCCGCCTCGCCGTGGCTGATGCGGTACCGCACCAGGGCCCGGCGTGCCGGTGCGAACTCCGGGTCGCGCTCAAGGGCCTGCTTCAGGGTCTGGGTCCCGATCTGGGGCTCGTTGTTCATGAAGTGGGCCTGGGCCAGGAGCACGTAAGCCTCCAGCCGCTCCGGCACCTCCTGGACCACCTGGCGCAGGTCGGTCACGGCCTGGGTGGGCTGGTTGAGCAGCAGCCCGGCCTGGCCGCGCAGAAACAGGGCCTCGGTGTCCCCGGGGTTGCGCGACAGCACCAGGTCCAGCTCGCTCAGGGCCTGCTCGGTGTCCCGCTTGGCCAGGGCCATGGCGGCCAGGCCGCGTCTGGCTTCCAGGGCCGGCAGGGCGTCGGGGTCGGCCTCGATGACGGACTGGTACATCTCCAGGGCCTGATCGGTCCTGCCCTGGCCGCGGTAGCGGTCGGCCAGGGCCAGCGTAAGCCGGGGGGCCTGCTCGATCTCGCGCAGCCCCTTCTCCAGCACGGCTTCGGCCTGCTCGTCCTGCCCCTGCTGCACCAGGAACCTGGCCAGCCCCAGGCGGTACTCCTCCTGCTCGGGGTGGTCCGCGATGAGCTGCTCCAGGTACTCCCGGGCCTGGTCCACCCGGCCCGCCTGGCGGTAGAAGGAGACCAGCATCAGCCGGGCCTCGGGATTGTCCGGGTTCATGGCCACCAGCCGTTTGAGTACCATTTCGGCTGCATCGTGCTCCCCGATGGCCGTGTACAGCTCGGCCTGGCGAAAGAGCAGCACCTGGCTCTCCGGGTGCTCGGCCAGTCCGGCAGCCAGGGCCGTGACAGCGGCCTGCTCCCTGCCCTGCCGCTTGAGCGCGTCGGCCAGGAGCAGCGAGGCCTCCTCATGGCCGGGCTCGGTGGCCAGCACCCCTTCAAGCAGCCGCACTGCCCGGTCCAGGTCGTCCCGCCGCATGGCCACGGCCGCCTCCAGCAGCCGCGCCTCCAGGTTGTCCGGGTCCAGCTCCGTGACCTTCCCGATGCGCTCCTCAGCCTGCTCCAGCTGCCCGGCCATGACCAGGATGCGCCCCAGCAGCACCTGCGCCTCAACCAGGGTCGGATCGAGCTCAACAGCCTTTCCCGCGTGCCCAAAGGCCGGCCGGAAGTCCCGCTGCTGCACCTTGACCTTGGCCATGAGCAGATGGGCCGGGGCATACTCCGGATCCACCTTCAGGGCATTCTTCAGCTCCAGCTCCGCCTCCTTGAGCTGCCCCTGATCATAATACCCCTGCCCCCGCTCAAAAAAATCAGCCCGCTTCTCCTCAGGCGACCCGCAGGAAATGAGCGCGCAAGCAAGAAGCGCCGAAAATGTCAAACCAAGGACCGTGTACAGGGTACGCATGGATGCTCCTTCTTTCAGGCTGAAGACTCAAGGTCGAAGGCTGGTGACTCTCTTTTGAAAAACCACAAAACACATAAAAGATT
>CAZQOG010000226.1:0-2740 GCA_964594925.1 uncultured Desulfohalobiaceae bacterium | reverse complement strand
GCACAGGCTGCACACCCCGTGCACTTTTCCTGCGCATCCGGAACCACTTCCGCGACCTTGTACCCCCCGGTGTTGAACCGATCCGACTGCACGATAATGCCGACGGGGCAGACTGTGGTGCACAACAGGCAGCCCTTGCAGCGCTCCTCCTGGATAGCGATTCTGGACATTGATTGCTCTCCTGAAAAATAGGTATACCAACTCGCCGATCTATCCCGCTCCTGCAGCACCGGATGCTCCGTGCTCCTCCCAGGGGGGACTGCCAACGAAACACTCCTTATTCCCCCCCTGGGGGGGTGGACAATACCCCAAATCCCTCCACAAGACAAAATCTTCCCTGCAGCCCGGTTCTCTTCTTCCCGCCGGCTCAGAGGATGAGCATGGCATCGCCGTAGGAGTAAAAGCGCATTTTTTCCGCAACCGCCGTCTCATAGGCCCGAAGAATGTTCTCTTTGCCGGCAAAGGCCGAGACCATCAGGATCAATGAGGACTCAGGCAGATGGAAGTTGGTCACCAGATGGTCAACGGCCTTGAATGCAAACCCCGGATAGATGAACAGGCCTGTCCACCCGGCACAGGCCTGGAAGCTCCCGTAGCGCTCCATGACCGTTTCCAGCGTCCGCACTGTGGTGGTGCCCACCGCCACGATCGGCCTGCCTGCCTTGCGCGCCGATTGCAGGGCAGCCGCAGAGCCTTCGCCGACCTCAAAGTACTCCTGGTGCATGCGGTGCTGCCTGACGTCCCTGGACCTGACCGGGCTGAAGGTCCCATACCCCACGTAGAGGCTGATTTCCGCCCACCCGACCCCTTGCTCACCGAGGGTTCGGATGAGCTGCTGGGAAAAATGCAGGCCCGCTGTCGGGGCGGCCACCGACCCTGATTTCTTGCTGTGGGCATACACTGTCTGGTAGCGGTCTCTGTCATCACCCTCATCCCTTCGTCGGATGTAGGGTGGGAGGGGTACGTGGCCGGACTCTTCCAGGCGGTCCTCAAGGTCTCCTTGCCATGTCAGCCCGCCCCGGATCCTGCCGTAGCTGAGACGCTCGGACACCGTGAGCACCAGGGATTTTCCGAACACAATGCGCTGCCCGGGCCGAGTTGCCCTGGAGGATTTGAGTAGCCCCTCGACCTCAGCCTGCCCCTTGTTTTCCCGGGACAGCGACCGGATCACCGGCAAAGGGGTGAGCAGCAGAAACTCCGCCGCCCCCCCGGAATCCTCTTTGCGCCCCTGAAGTCGCGCCGGCAATACCCTGGTATTGTTGGCCACCAGCAGGGACTTTGGGGGCAGATATGCGCCAATGTTCCTGAAGGTGGTCAGGGTACAGCGTCCCGTGTCCCTGTCCAGCACCATCAACCTTGATTCCTCCCTGACACCGGCAGGGTACTGGGCCACATACTCTTCAGGGACATCGACAGCGTAGCTCTGAAGGTCGAACGCGTCTGGAATGTCCTTCATTATCCTCTCCGTTTCGCAGCAGGTGGGCAGGTTCTGCTTTTATCCGCAGCTTCACGGGCCACCGTGCACGGTTTGCAGTTTCACCCATCCTGGGATAGATAGTTGGCACAGGCAACCATTGACTCGGGAGAGCCAAAAAAAATCGGACCCTTTCCCCGAGGACCTCATGAACAAAGAACTGATTTTTCTGACCCTGGCCCTTCTGGTGCTGTCGTCCTGCTCCACCTTTCAAGGAGCACGGCAGCCATCCCCGGGCGATGCGCCGCGATCCGGCGTCGAGACCCGTCCTGCACCCCGCTACCTCGACTTCGACGACATCCTGCTGCCCCGGGAGATGGACCTTGTGCCGGACAAGTCCCTGCTCTTCGAGACCCCAGGTGTCAAGGCCGGGCTCCTGGTCTTCCAGGGCCGTGTGGAGCCGGCCTCCCTGTTCGACTTTTTCATGGCCAACATGCGAAAGGACAACTGGCAGCTGCGCAGCTACTTCAAGTACACCCCCTACATCCTGGTGTTTGAAAAGCCTGACCGGGACTGCGTGATCAGCCTGGAGGAGGGCGCGCTCCACACCGAGCTCCAGATCTGGGTCACGCCGCGCTACAGCGGAGCTATGGAGCAACCCGGCGAAACCGTCCTGACCCGCTGATGTACCCACACTGCATCTTCCCCCATGCCTCGGGCAGGTTCATTCAGCTGGGGGTGACCGGCAGCATTGCCGCTTACAAGGCCTGCGACCTGGTCAGGTTCTGGTCCAGGCAGGCCCTGTCGGTCGGGGTCACCATGACCGAGGCGGCTGCCCGCTTCATCACCCCGCTCACCTTTCAGGCCCTGGGTGCAGCCCCTGTGAACAGCACCATGTTTGCTCCATCCGCCACCCCCTTTGCCCATCTTGAGCCGGGGCGCCAGGCCGACTGTTTCGTGGTGGCACCCGCCACGGCCAGCTGTCTGGCCCGCCTGGCCCACGGCCTGGCCGACGACCTCCTGAGCTGCCAGATACTTGCCTTTTCCGGACCCCTGGTCATTGCCCCGGCCATGAACCCCTCCATGTGGCGCCACCCGGCAACCCGGGACAACTGGGACCGGCTGCTGCAGCGCGGGGCCCGCGGGGTCGAGCCGGAGGAGGGCGACACCGCATGCGGCGACCAGGGCCGGGGGCGCCTGGCCGCACTGGGCCGCATCCACCTCCAGGTCATGAAGGCCCTGGCGCCGCAGGACCTTGCCGGCACCCGCGTTCTGGTCACGCTCGGCCCCACCCGCGAACCCTGGGACGGGGTCCGGGTCTGGACC
>CAZQOG010000225.1:0-2760 GCA_964594925.1 uncultured Desulfohalobiaceae bacterium | reverse complement strand
GGCAGCGCAACGGCAGGGCTGGTGAGGACCTGTTCATCGATGTCCCACCCGGGACACTCGTCTTTGAAATCGACGAGGAAGGGAACAGGCGGCTGGTGGCCGACATCGTGTCCCCTGACAGGGACGTGCTGTTGGCCAGGGGGGGGCGGGGCGGAAAAGGCAATGTCCATTTCAAGTCCTCCACCATGCAAACCCCCAGGTTTGCCCAGCCCGGGGAGGAAGGCGAGACCAAAACCCTCTACCTGGAGCTGAAGGTCCTGGCGGACGTTGGGCTCCTGGGCCTTCCCAACGCAGGAAAATCCACGCTGATAGCGGCCATTTCAGCCGCCCGGCCAAAGATTGCCGCCTACCCTTTCACCACCCTTGTTCCCAACCTCGGCGTGGTGCTCGGGGAGGGGGGCAGGCGCATGGTCGTGGCCGACATCCCCGGGCTGATCCAGGGTGCCTTCGAGGGGCACGGGCTGGGCCACAGGTTTCTCCGCCACGTGGAGCGGACCCGGTTTCTGGTGCACCTTCTGAGCACGGAGGATCTCGACCGGGACGATCCCTGGGCCGGTTTCGCGCTCGTCAATCAGGAGCTTGCGCTCTTTGACCGGGTCCTGGCTGAAAAACCCCAGATCGAGGTCCTGAACAAAATCGACCTCCTCGAGCCCGGGCAGCTGGAAATGTTGCGCCGCACGGCAGGGGAGCAGGACAGGAACATCTTCTTCATATCCGCACTGACAGGGGAGGGTGTGGAGGAGCTGCTGCAGGCCATGTGGGATCGGCTGAGCTCACTCCCACCGGAAGAAGGAGCCCGGCGATGAATGAGGCACAGGAGCTGAGCCCCGGATACAGGCGCCAGGTCATCGACTCGGCCAGGCGGGTCGTGGTCAAGGTCGGCAGTGCCGTGCTCACGGCTGAAACCGGGCTCGACCTGGAGCTGATCCAGGGGCTTGCCAAACAGGTTTCGGGCCTTCTGGACACAGGCAGGGAGGTGGTCATGGTCTCCTCCGGTGCCGTGGCGGCCGGGCGGCGGGTCATTGCCGCCAGCGTGGAGCTGAACGGCCTCCCAGCCCGTCAGGCAGCCTCGGCAGTGGGGCAGAGCCGGTTGATGCACGCCTATGACGAGGCATTTGCCGGTCAGGGCAAGGTCACGGCGCAGATCCTGGTCTCCAAGGACGGCCTGGAGAGCAGGCGCCGCTTCCTGCACGCGCGCAACACCCTGGCCACGCTCCTGTCCTGGAGGGCGGTCCCCATCGTCAATGAGAACGACACCGTGGCGGTCGAGGAGCTCGAGTTCGGCGACAACGATTTTCTGGCCAGCCTGATCGTCAATCTCGTGGAAGCCGACCTCATGGTCAACCTCACCTCTGCCGAGGGTGTCTTCACCTCCAACCCCGACCTGGATGCCGGGGCGCACTGCCTGAAGTGCATTCCAGACATCGCCGGGCTGGACCTGGACGCCGTGTGCAGCGGCAAGAGCACCGTGGGAACCGGCGGCATGTACTCCAAGCTCCTGTCCGCCAGGCGGGTGGCCCAGCTCGGAGTGCCCAGCCTGATCCTCTCCGGGCGGGCCCCTGATGCGCTGACCAGGGTCTTTGGCGGGGAGGATCTCGGCACCCTGATCGTGCCGCAGGACAAGGCTGTCTCGCGTCGAAAGTATTGGATGGCCTACAATCAGGACGTGGTCGGGATTATCACTGTGGACAGCGGTGCGGTGAAAGCCCTGGTCACGGGGGGCAAGAGCCTCCTCCCTGCCGGGGTCCTTGAGGTGTCGGGCAGGTTCGAGGCCGGCGGCCTGGTACGCATAAAGAGCCAGGACGGCCTCCCTCTGGGGGTGGGGTTGTCCAATTATGATTCCGCAGAGCTTGCGATGATCAAGGGCAGGCACAGCTCCGAGATTTCGGGGGTGCTCGGCCGGCCGGCCTATCCCGAGGTCGTGCACCGCAACAACCTGCTCCTGGACGCCGCGCTCTGACGGCTGTTTCGTGACAACTCCTTTTTTCTGTGACTTTTTCTTGACAGCCGCAACCATCTCATCTAGTTCTTTCCGCCGGTCGGCACGGTTTCGGGGCCGGCGTTTTTTTTGCTCTTTCAGGAAAATTGCTTGACAGGCCTGCGGATCGGGTTTAGATATCCGCTTCTGTCGTGCCGGGATTTTGGGTTTTGATTCCCGGCGGTGATCGTTGACAGGTTTGGGCGGGTGGAGTAGATTTGGCATTCGTCCGAAGTGGTCTTTGACAATCAAATAGCGAGTAATGAGTCGGCGAGAATTCAGCCGTTTGCGGTTCATTTATGGACCGCGACGCAATTAGCTTAGATTGATCAAACTGGAGAGTTTGATCCTGGCTCAGAATGAACGCTGGCGGCGTGCCTAACACATGCAAGTCGAGCGAGAAAGTTCCCTTCGGGGGATGAGTACAGCGGCGCACGGGTGAGTAACGCGTGGACAACCTACCCAGGGGATCGGGATAACTGGACGAAAGTTCAGCTAATACTGGATGGTCTGCACACTTTATCGGGTGTGTAGTAAAGGTGGCCTCTATTTATAAGCTACCGCCTTTGGATGGGTCCGCGTCCCATTAGCTAGTTGGTAAGGTAACGGCTTACCAAGGCAACGATGGGTAGCTGGTCTGAGAGGATGATCAGCCACACTGGGACTGGAACACGGCCCAGACTCCTACGGGAGGCAGCAGTGGGGAATATTGGGCAATGGGGGAAACCCTGACCCAGCGACGCCGCGTGGAGGATGAAGGCCTTCGGGTTGTAAACTCCTGT
>CAZQOG010000224.1:0-2775 GCA_964594925.1 uncultured Desulfohalobiaceae bacterium | reverse complement strand
GCCGTTTTCGGGCAGGGGGAAGGGGATGCCGTTGACCGCCCCCCGGACGCCGTTGCCCCCGTCCACCAGCTCTGCCGTGGCCGCAATCTCCCTGGTCTTGTCGTAGATGCGCTGGGGCGCTGAGGCGCTGCGGCGGGTGGGGTAGATGTTGAGCTTGAAGGAGTCGTAGGTGGAGAGCATGGCCTGGTGGCCGGCCGAGAGCTTGTCCCGGTACTGGTCCATGTTGGCGGCGGTGATGGTGAACAGGATCTGGTCGTCGGCGTAAGGGTCAATGTGGTGCATGCCCTCGCTGTAGCCGGCTGGCGGGGTGGTGATTCCCCCGTCCCAGTCGGGGATGGTCTGGTCCTGGTTTCCAGACCGTTCCGCGCCCAGGGGGGTGAGGTCCTCCCCGAGGCGGTCGATCTCTTCCGGTGTGGCCTTGGCCCAGGCCATGCCCGCTGCAAGGGCCAGGGCCAGGGCTCCGATGAGCAACGCGGTTGCGGTGGTGCGCATGTCGTTCTTCTCCCGTGGGTCAGAAGGAATACTTGATGTTGAAGGCGACGAAGTCGCGGTCGTTGATCAGGTTCTGCCTGCCCGCCCCGAAGTAGCTGGTGTAGCTGAGGTCCGCGGACCAGGAGCTCAGGTAGCTGGCGGTCAGCCCCAGGGTCACGGCGCGTCTGCCTTCGAGGAAGTTGCCCCCTGGTCCCGGGGTATTGCCTTTCACGTCGTGGGACCAGGCGATCCGGGGCGAGAGGCTCACCGCGCCGATGGCGTTGTTGTAGTCCAGCCGGTACAGGATCCGGTAGCCCCAGGAGTCGGCGTCGGCAAAGGCGGAGGAGGGCTCGATGATCCCGGCCCCGGGCCCGTGGGTGTAGGCCAGGGCCTGGTTGCCGCTCAGGTAGGTCCCGGGTACCTCCAGCCGCAGATCGCTCTTGTCGGGCATGTCGTGCACCCTGGTGTAGCCTATCTCACCCACCAGGGCGGACTGGTCCGTGTTCAGGAAGCCGGGGCCGAACACCTTGGTGGCCGAGGCCTGGACCTGGGTCATGTCCCTGAGGATGTAGCCCGGGATCTCGTGCTCGAACTGCATGAGCGTGTTCTCGACCTGGTTGTTGGCGGCCAGGTCGGGTGAGATGGCCCCCAGGGCCGCGAACAGAAGCTCCAGGTCGTCCACCTGCAGGGGAACGTCCAGCCGGTGGGACACCTCGCCCTGCAGGGCGATGCCGGAGCCCCCCAGCAGGGTGTTGAAGCTCAGCCCGAAGAGCTGGATATCCTCGGGGTACTCGATGAAGTAGCGGGCCGTCTTGGCGTAGGCATCGGTGGCCGCGGCCCTGACAGCGGTGGCCACGTCACCGCCCGTGGCTGTCTGCGAGGCCACGAAACCGGCCTGCTGGGGGGTCATGCCCAGGGCCTGCCCGGCAGCGCTCCCGGCTGCAATGGCCCCGGCCACGTCCCCGGGGTTGGCCGCCAGGTAGGCGCCCGTGGTCCCTGCCACGGTAGGGCCGGAGACCGTGCCGATGGAGTCGGCAGCGCCGGCGCCGGCCAGGGTGCCGGTGCGGGCGCTGATCAGGGGGAGCCGGCTGTGGTAGTTGACGAAGAAGAGCCCGAACTCTGTTTCGTTGAGCCCGGGCGCGAAGACCCTGAGGGCAGCCCCGAACTGGCCCTGGTCGTCGGCATTGCGGGTCGGGCCCTTTGGCACGGCCTGGAACACGTCGGCCGCATCCAGATTGCCGCCGTCGGGAAAGGCCCCGAAACCGAGCAGCACCTTCTTGGCGCCGGCTCCGACGATGTCCGTGGTGCTGAAGTAGGAGCCCACGGGGTCGAGCTCGACCGCCTCCCAGTCATAGAGGTAGACCCCTTCCAGGTTGAAGTTCTCCCCCAGTCCGAGGGAGGCATAGGCCATGCCCTCGGGCACCAGGGCTTCCTTGAGCTCGCTCCCGGGCTGGCGCAGGGCCGAGAGATTGACCGGGTTCAGGATGTTGATGCTGTTCTGGATGAAGGTGGACTCGCCCCAGCTGACCACCTGCTCCCCAAGACGGACCTGGAGCGGGTTGCCCGCCAGGTCGGTCCTGCCCCACACGTAGGCGTCCAGAAGGTCCACGTCCCTGCCCACCAGGTCCTTGCCCTCGCTGCTCAACCTGGTGCGGGCCCGGTCCTCCTGGGCGTTCTCCCAGTCGTAGAAGGCGGTGCCGCGGATGAAGGCCCCGGCATAACGGCTGCGGACCTCCAGCTCCGAGGTGATGCGGCCCACGTTGCTCACCAGTCCCCGGTGGTAGTTCAGGTTGCCGTCGTCGCCGTTGACGGAGAAGGCATTGCCCCCGTTGGCGATCCCGATGAGGTCCTTGTCCCTCTTCTGCACCCGCCACTGCAGGCCGTAGGACAGGGTGGTGTCCAGCCGGGCCTGGAAGGTCTCGCCCTCGTGGAGCTGAAAGGCCCCGCCTGGAGACGACCAAAGAAGAACAAGTAGGGCAATGGCCAGGACCGGGCAGCTGAGGGCCCGGAAGCAGCGTTGGCGTGGTGAGATCGTGTGCACCTTCATTCTCATGTGACCCCCCCGAAGATTGCGGTGAGACGACAAAAGCCCTCTTGCCCAGGCCACGACCGAACGGTCGGTCGCACTGAAGCCGGCAGCCTCCAAGCACCCCCAATGAATCGATCCCCCTCTTTGCTCAGTTTTGAAAGTCCTTGTCAACGGCAGTCCGTTGAAAAATCCCCGCTGGACTGCGTTGCTCCACCACGAGCAAACCCTCACGTAAATTGAAGCTGGAAGCTCGAAGTTGGAAGCTGGAAGCAAGA
>CAZQOG010000223.1:0-2817 GCA_964594925.1 uncultured Desulfohalobiaceae bacterium | reverse complement strand
CCTGGTGGGCCGACTCGGGCGACAGGGTCCAGAAGTCCCACTGCATGTCGTGGTCCCGCAGGCCGCTTGCGGCCAGCCGCTTCTGGGAGTGGATGAAGTGCTGGAACTTCATGGGGTCGCGCACGAAGAACACCGGGGTGTTGTTGCCCACCATGTCGTAGTTGCCCTCACTGGTGTAGAACTTGAGGGCGAAGCCGCGCACGTCCCGCCAGGTGTCCGGGCTGCCGGACTCCCCTGCCACGGTGGAGAACCGGGCCAGCATTTCGGTCTTCATGCCCGGCTGGAACAGCCCGGCCTTGGTGTAGGCGGAGACGTCCCTGGTGACCTCGAAGTGCCCGAAGGCGCCCGAGCCCTTGGCGTGGGGCTGACGGTCCGGGATCATCTCCCGGTTGAAGTTGGCCATCTGCTCCAAGAGGTAATGGTCCTGGAGCAGGAGCGGGCCGTCAGGCCCCACGGTGAGCGAGTACTCGTCGCTGGCCACGGGGTTGCCGGCATCGTTGGTCAAGGGGTTTTGTTTCTCGTCTGCCATGTCGGTTCCTCCTTGGGGGTTGTTCTGCCTGTTGGGGCCCGGCTGTCTTGTGTCTCAATGCTCTGTCGTCAGGGGGGTTTCCCCGGACCGGTTCACAGGCCTTGCCGGGAGCAAATACAAGTCAAACATATCTTGGAAAAGTTTTGCAACATGTTCGTGTTTCGGATCGTCCCCTGACTTTAAGAAAAATGATTCTTTATAGATAAAAATTCTTATTATAAAACCAAAAAAAATTATCCCTGACAGCGGGGGCAGAGCCCGAAGAAATCCAAACGATGACAGGAGATGGCGTACCCCGTCTCTTCGGCGATCTTCTGGACCAGGTCCTGCCACTCCTGGTCGTCCGAGTCCTGGATGTCACCGCACTTGCGGCAGATCACGTGCGGGTGGGGATACGGCTTGGCCCCGTCAAAACGGTTGCCCAGCCCGCTGAACTCAAGCTCCATGACCTCTCCCAACCCGGCCAGCACACGGATGGTCTTGTAGACCGTGGCCAGGCTGGTGGTGGGAAACTCGGGTCTGATGGCCTCGTGCACCTGCTCCACCGTGGGGTGCCCCTCACTCCTGGCCAGCACGCGCAGGATGGCCAAGCGCTGGGGGGTGATGCGCTTGCCGCTCTCACGCATGCGACGCAAAATATCCTGCAACCGTTCTTCAGGGGTTGCGTCCGGAGTGTGCTTTCTGCGCCTTTGTTCAGTCATCTTGATGCCGATTGTGTCACCTGCCAGCCAGGGGCGCGGACACTTAAGGAAAATCATTTTCCATTAACAACAATATTCCATAAGACAAGCCTCGGGTCAAGGTCTAGAAAAATAAATCCCAACTCGCAACCAGGGCCGGCATCTCCGGGATCCCGCCGCCAGCTCCTGATTTCGGGCATTGCCCGTATCCGATGTGACCGGGTTTGACTTTCCACCGCTTTCTACGTGAAATCATAATCTGGACTGACCGCCCAAAAAGAGGACCGGAACACCTGCAACCATCAGGAGGAAATATGCAACGGTTCGTGATGCTCCTGGCCGCACTCACGGTCCTGACCGGAACGGCTTTGGCCCAGACCGGCCGGGACGTGGATTACACCGTGGATGGCAAGCCCTATCAAGGGTTTTATGCCGCCGCTGCCGGGAAAAAGGCCCCCTTTGTCCTGCTCATCCACGACTGGGACGGGCTGACAGGTTACGAAAAGGAGCGGTCCGGGATGCTGGCCGGGCTCGGGTATGACGTGTTCGCCGCCGACCTCTTCGGGGCCGGGATCCGGCCCACCAAAGTCACGGACAAGCGCCAGCACACCGGCGAGCTCTACACCGACAGGGACAAGATGCGCCGCCTCATGTTCGGGGCCCTGGACAAGGCCAAGGGTCTTGGAGCGGACACGGGCAACGGCGTGGCCATGGGCTACTGCTTCGGCGGGGCGGCCGTGCTCGAGCTGGCCCGGGCCGGGGCCGACCTGAAGGGCTTTGCCACCTTCCACGGCGGCCTGGCCACCCCCGAAGGGCAGGACTACTCAGCCGCCAAGGGCTTTGTGCTCATCATGCACGGTACAGCGGACCAGGCCATCTCCATGGACCAGTTCGCAGATCTGGCAGGGCAGCTCGAGTCCCACCAGGTGGCCCACGAAATGATCACCTACGGCGGGGCCCGGCACGCCTTCACCGTGTTCGGCGGCGACAGGTATCAGGAGCAGGCGGACCGCAAGTCCTGGCGGCGATTCACACTCTTTCTCGAGGAGACGCTGGGAAAGGAGTAAACAAACCCGGGACAGTGTGATGCGGCCCCTGTGCGCTGAATCGGTTTGAGCCCAGCCTGCTCACTCCTTTTTCACCCCCGCCTCATCCATAAGCTTCTGCAGCTGCTCCATGGGCTTGTCCAACCCCCGGGCATGACGGAACATGCCGGTCCAGGGGTCGTCGGTCTGGCCCAGTCGTCGGAAGATGTTTTTGATGGTGAAGCTTCGCGGCCCGATGGAGGAGTCGCCGACCTCGTCCCAATACAGGGGCGCGGCCACGGGTGCGCCCGGCTTGTCCCTCACACCGTAAGGCACAACAATTGTCTGGCCGTAGGAGTTGCGGGCCGTGTCCAGGTAGAGCCTGCCGCCCCGGTCCTTCTTGTACTGCTCGGTGGTATAGTCATCCGGGTTTCGCTGGGCCAGGAGGTCGGCCGCGCCCCGGACGAACTTCCGGACCTCGTCGAAGCCGTGCCCGCGCCTGATCGGCGCCACAACGTGCAGCGCCTCCTCGACCAGCCAGATGGCGTGCTCGTCGAGGTTGTCGTTGTCATCTTCGACATTG
>CAZQOG010000222.1:0-2848 GCA_964594925.1 uncultured Desulfohalobiaceae bacterium | reverse complement strand
CCCGGCTACGCTTTTAGCTACGCCGTGGGAGGCCCGGCTACGGTCCTTAATCGCCAGACCCTGCGGGTGGAATCGGAAATGTCTGGTGCCTCACGGCCAAGCTCTCTTGTTTCGGTACAGTTTACAGAACCCCGGCCGATTCCACAGAGGCTTCCTCCGGGTCTGGCGGGACCGCAGCAAGGCCCGAAAGGCAAAAAGGCGTAAATCAAAGGCAGATATCCTTGAAAACCCAGGTGTCCCGTTTTCTCAGCGTATTCCACACAAAACGTCGAAGAACCAATTTTTTTGGCATTTTACACGAAGCATTTTCAGAACCGCAATTCATCAAATTACCCATTTCAGACATAGCGCGAAATGGGTAAAAGCATTTTCAGAACCTTAAGGCATTGAATTACCCATTTCAGACATAGCGTGAAATGGGTAAAATGTATTTTCATTCCTGGCTTGGGTATGGGGGGTGGTTTGGTTGCCGTTTGGGGCGGGTTCTTTTAGAGTTCGGGGCAGTCGAGGATACAGCATGGATCAGCCCTTCAGACTCGTCAGCGGGTTCACGCCCCGGGGGGACCAGCCCCAGGCCATTGACCAGCTCTCCCAGAGCGTGGAGCAGGGCCTGCGGGACCAGGTGCTGCTCGGGGTGACCGGTTCGGGCAAGACCTTCACCATGGCCCAGGTGGTCCAGCGCACCCAGCGCCCCACCCTGGTCATGGCCCCGAACAAGATCCTGGCCGCGCAGCTGTACAGCGAGTTCAAGCAGCTCTTTCCGGACAACGCGGTGGAGTACTTCGTCAGCTACTACGACTACTACCAGCCCGAGGCCTACCTGCCCCACTCGGACATCTACATCGAGAAGGACTCCTCCATCAACGAGGACATCGACAAGCTTCGGCACTCGGCCACCCATGCCCTGCTGACCCGGCGGGACGTGCTCATCGTGGCCTCGGTCTCCTGCATCTACGGCCTGGGGTCGCCCGAGTACTACCGCACCATGGTGGTGCCGGTGGAAACCGGGCAGACCTTTCCCATGGAGCAGCTCATGGGGCGGTTGGTGGAGGTGCACTACGAGCGCAACGACTACGACTTCCACCGGGGCACCTTCAGGGTGCGGGGGGACGTGCTGGAGATCATCCCGGCCTACCGCAGGGAGCAGGCCCTGCGTCTGGAGTACTTCGGGGACGAGATCGAGGCCATCCACGAGACCGACCCGCTCACGGGCGAGATCCTGGGCAGCATGGACAAGGCCCTCATCTTCCCGGGCAGCCACTATGTTTCCGACCGCGGCAACCTGAACCGGGCCATGGGGGACATCCGGGAGGAGCTGGGCAAGAGGCTGCGCCATTTCGAAGCCCGCAACATGCTGGTGGAGCGCCAGCGCCTGGAGCAGCGCACCCAGCTGGACCTGGAGATGATCGAGGAGTTCGGCTACTGCAACGGCATCGAGAACTACTCCCTGCATCTGGACGGGCGGGTCCCTGGGCAGCCGCCCTCCTGCCTGCTGGACTACTTCCCCGACGACTTCCTGATCTTCCTGGACGAGTCGCACGTGACCGTGCCCCAGATCGGGGGCATGTTCAACGGCGACCGCTCCAGGAAACAGACCCTGGTCAGCTATGGGTTCAGGCTTCCCTCCGCCCTTGACAACCGCCCCCTGTCCTTTGACGAGTTCCTGGCACGGCTCAACCAGGCCGTGTACGTCAGCGCCACCCCGGGGCCGTGGGAGCTGGAGCGCTCCCAGGGGCTGGTGGTGGAGCAGATCATCCGCCCCACCGGCCTGGTGGACCCCGGGCTGGAGGTGCGGCCCACCAGGACCCAGGTGGACGACCTGCTGGCCGAGTGCCTGGAACGCAAGAAACGGGACGAGCGGGTTTTGGTGACCACCCTGACCAAGCGGCTGGCCGAGGACCTGACCGAGTACATGCAGTCCATGGGGGTGGAGGCCAGGTATCTGCACTCGGACATCGACACCCTGGAGCGGGTGTCCATCATCCAGGACCTGCGCAAGGGCGAGTTCGTGGTGCTGGTGGGCATCAACCTGCTGCGGGAGGGGCTGGACATCCCCGAGGTCTCCCTGGTGGCCATCCTGGATGCGGACAAGGAAGGGTTCCTGCGCTCCGCCCGGTCCCTGATCCAGACCTTCGGCCGGGCGGCCCGCAATGTCCGGGGCAGGGTGGTCATGTATGCGGACACGGTCACCGGCTCCATGCGCCAGGCCATGGAAGAGACCGAGCGGCGCCGCACCATCCAGATCGAGCACAACCGGGTCCACGGTATCGTGCCCGAGACCATCCGCAAGGAGTGGCAGCACGCCCTGTACCGACCGGAGCAGGAAGCGGCCCGGCTGGCCAAGGTTGCCGAAGACAGGGAGCTCTACGACCACGACCCGGCCAGCCTGGCCAAGCGCATCCGCCACCTGGAGAGGGAGATGCGGGCCGCGGCCAGGGAGCTCGAGTTCGAACGGGCTGCCGAGCTGCGCGACCGCGTCGCGGGCATGCGGGACATACTCCTGAAAGCGAGCTGAAACATGCGGCGCAGGAAAGTCACCCATGCCTTTTCGGGCCTGGCGCGGGATTTCCCTGCTGTGCAGTTTTTTGGGTTCTTCGACGTCCCATGTGGAATTTTTTGAGAACATTCCAGCAAGGAAAACCTATGTCGGTTTGATAGATCCCTTTGTAAGGCTTGGAGAGGTGTTTCGTTGTCGTTGTCGTAATCGTAATCGAACTTTCCCGTTGATCGATAACTCGATCATGTCTTGAAAAGGCAGGGTTTCGTCCCTGCGGGACGAGGTACTTTTTTGCTGGCCCGAAGAAAAGGATGAGGGATGAAGGATAAAGGATGAAATAAAGGCAGCAAA
>CAZQOG010000221.1:1913-2867 GCA_964594925.1 uncultured Desulfohalobiaceae bacterium | reverse complement strand
AATGCCCTCGGCCTCCAACATGTGCGATGACCACGTACTCTTGAACCGGATGAACCTTTTTTGCTTCTTCGGGGAGATAGATCTCAATCCGCAGGGTTGCCAACTATTTTGGTCTTTGCAATGAATCAATACAGAGGTCAATGGATCTGCCCCGGGCTCCCCTGGACCACCACGGCGATGTCACCAGTCAGGCCTATTGCGCCGGTACGGCCCCTTTCAGACAGACCGTGACCCCGCAATAAGGCTTGAGCCGGGGCAGCCGGAACCGGATGAACCATATTTGAGGCTAATTTGAAGGTTTTGTTCTGGAATTTCAGTTTCTTGGGTAGGTTCGACCCAGGCCGTAGCCGGGTCAGGGTGGACTGGGTGGACGAAGTGGACAGAGGCAAAGGAAGTGGACTGAGTGGACGGGGGAAGAGAAAGATCATGGTTTTGTCTTGGGGCGTCCACAACGTCCACTCTAGGGCCTTTGTCCACTCAGTCCACTCCGTCCACAAAGCCCCGCCTGCGAGCCGGCGCTTGGGAAGTGACCAGGGGGCTGGCAAGCCGGCAAGAGTTTGGCGTTGGCTTAGAGGTGCGTTTTTGGGGGTGAAATGGGCATTCTAAGCCTCGGAAACGGCTGTTCTTGGGTCATATCGCTCGGGAATTCAGACAGTTAGCTCGGTCCGACCCTGCCCAAATCACCTACCTTGATGTGTTTTTGCAGCGGGCTGAGGCCTTATCGGCAGACACTGGCACCGCAATGATTAAACTCCATTGAACGGCTCAAGTGATGACATGTCGCTGGATGGTCTGCCTGCTCAATAAAGGAAGCAGGCCTGGCTGAGCTACGGTTGCCTGGCTGGAGAGTGGGAGCTGCTGCTGTAGTGGCAGGCAGGTTATCTTTTCCGTGGGTTGGAAATGGGTAGGAAAAAATAAAGGCTTCCCGGCCATGCGGCTGGGAAGCCTTGCTAT
>CAZQOG010000221.1:0-1903 GCA_964594925.1 uncultured Desulfohalobiaceae bacterium | reverse complement strand
CCAGGGAGGAATCGAACCCCCGGCCGTCGGCTTAGAAGGCCGATGCTCTATCCGACTGAGCTACTGGCGCCCGGGACGGTTCTGTATATAGAGACCCCGCGGGTGGGGTCAAGGTGTGGGGTGGGGGTGCCGTTGTCTTCCTGGTGATTTTGGAACACAGTGCCCCCATGCCGCATCCGATGGGGGCGAGCGTGCCCAAGCCTTCCTCCTACAGCGACTTTGAAGAGCGCCTGAGCCGTCTGGGTCAGTTCCGGATGGTCCCGGGGCTTTTGCGCATTAAAGGGGCCCTGGAAGACCTTGGGTTGGAGAGGCCCGCCAGGGTGGTTGTCCAGGTGGTGGGCACCAACGGCAAGGGGTCCACGAGTTGCTTTCTGGAGTCCCTGGGACGTGCCGCCGGGGTGCGGACCGGGCTGTACTCCTCGCCCCACCTGGTGAGCGTGCGCGAGCGGGTCAAGGTCGGCGGGGGCATGCTGCCCGAAGAGCTGTGGCTGGACGCGGCCAGGGCCACGCAGGAGTGTGCCGCGAAACGGGAGTTGACCTACTTCGAGTGGCTGACCCTGCTCGGGGCGTGGATCTTCCGGGAGCAGGGGGTGGAGCTGGCCGTGGTCGAGGCCGGGCTGGGAGGGAGGTTCGACGCCACCACGGCCCTGGCGGCCGACCTGCTGGTCGTGACGCCCATCGACCTGGACCATCAGCGGATCCTGGGGGACACCCCGGCCGCAATCGCCGCGGACAAGGCCGGGGCCATGCGCCGGGGCAAGCCCGTGGTGTCGGCCGCCCAGCCGCCAGAGGCTGCAGCAGTGCTTTGCAGGGAGGCGCAGGAGCGGGGTGCCGGGCTTTCCTTTGCAGGGGGGCGTTTCCAGTGGCGGGACAGTTCGCTGGTGACGGCCGGGCAGGGCGCCACGTTTCTGGACGCTATCAGCCTGCGCCTGCCCGGCGATCACCAGAAGGACAATGCCCTGCTGGCCCTGGAGGCCTGGTTCGCGGGAGGGGAGCGCTTTGGATGGGACCTTGCGCCGGAGCTGTGCCGCACAGGCCTGGAAACGGCCTGGCTGCCGGGCAGGATGCAGCGCATCCCCGGTGACCCGGAGCTGGTTCTGGACGCGGCCCACAACCCGGCCGGGATGCGGGTCCTTCGCCACGCACTGGATGCCCTGGGCGTCCGCCCGGAGCTGGTGGTCTTCACCTGCCTCAAGGACAAGGACGTCCAGGCTCTGTGCCGCGAGCTGCTGCAGCTGACGGCAGGGCCCGTCCTGGTGCCGGGGCTCAAGGAGAAGGAGCGGTCCCTGCCCGCGGAGTACCTGGCCTGGCTCGTGGGGCCGCAGGCCGAAGCCGTGGCCGGTGTGGACGCTGCACTGAAGCGGGCACGACAGTCCCGGGGTCCGGTCCTGGTCTGTGGTTCCTTGTTTTTGCTGGCGGAAGTCTTTACTCTGCACCCTGCCTTTTTGAGCCCGGAACTTCAGGTTGAGATCTCAAAGCCCTGAATGGTCAGTAACAGGACTATCGCATGTCGGAACTCTATCGGGCCCTGCCTTCGGTCGACAGGCTGCTGGCCGCCCTGGAAGGTGGCGGCCGGGTTGGGAGTGTGCCGCGGGCGCAGCTCAGGGAGTTGTGCAACGTCTTTCTGGATGAGCTGCGCCATGACATCCGTGCCGGTGCGCTCCAGGATGGTGCCGAGCTGGGGTTTGACAGGCTGCTGCCGCGGCTGGAGGCGTTCGTGCAGCTGCGCTCCAGGCCGCACTTCAGGCGGGTTGTCAACGCCACCGGGGTGGTGGTGCACACCAACCTGGGCCGGTCCCTGCTGGCGGAAGAAGCCGTCCGGGCCGTGCAGGAGGCCGATGCCCGCTACTCCAACCTGGAGTTCTCCCTGGACACGGGGCAGCGGGGCAGCCGCTACAGCCAC
>CAZQOG010000220.1:0-2906 GCA_964594925.1 uncultured Desulfohalobiaceae bacterium | reverse complement strand
TTCCAGCTCAACGGGTCAACGGACGGCTGGCTTTTGGACGGGCTGCCGGGGATGTGAGGTCAGTTCCTCATGAACGAAATCCTGCTCACCCCCGTGCTGGTAAACTGCAAGAGTGAAGGATAAGCCATGGGCATTTCTCGAGTGCTTTTTATTTTCGTTGGCGTTTTTGTTCTGATCTTACACACCCTATCCTCCGCTCATGGTGCCTTTGGTGAGCAGCAACTCCTGCGACAGGGGGCGGGGGGGATTCCTGATAGCATTGAAATTTTTGACCGATTTGGAAGCACCCTCGCCACTGGAGACTTCAACGGAGATGGGCTTCAAGATCTTGCCATAGGTGTACCGTCGGAGAACATAGGCTCGGTGACCAATGCAGGCATGGTCCATGTGGTTTACGGGACCTTGTTCGGACTCAGCGGCGACCAGGCCTGGCATATGGGAATGTTCGCCATCCTAGGCGCTGCAGAAGAAGGTGATAGTTACGGCAGCTCCCTGGCAGTGGGAGATTTTGATAATGATGGGTACTCTGATCTGGCCATAGGCGTGCCTCACAAAGATGTCAGCGGGATGGCGGAAGCAGGCCTGGTCAATGTGCTCTATGGCTCTCCTGCTGGGTTGGGTGCTGCAGGGAATCAAATCTGGCACCTGAATGTAGAAGGCATGCAGGGAGACCCAGAGGAAGGAGACGGGTATGGTTTTTCGCTGGCAGCAGGGGATTGCAACGGCGACAGCTACGATGATCTGGCCGTGGGCATTCCTTTTCGGGATGTTGGGAATGTGAGAGATGCCGGGCAAGTAAGCATCATAACAGGCTCCCTGACCGGATTGACCTCTACAAACAATCTGGTGCTGCATCAGGGATGGTTCTTTACCAATGGCTTGACCCGTGAGGCGCGGTTTGGAAGCTCTTTAACAATCGGTGATTGCAACGGAGACGGATATAAGGACCTGGCCGTTGGCATTCCCTTCTCTAATAGAGGTGAAGTCTATCTGCTCTATGGCGAAGATACCATTATTCCAGGGCAGCTCAATTATGACGTCTTCAGTCCTCAACTCATGTGGTGGTATGCCGATGAACCCCTTGTAACTGACTATGATGCCGGTTTTGGCAGTTCTTTGACCATGGGTGATTTCAACGGAGACGGGTACAAGGATTTGGCCGTAGGAGATCCCAGGCGTGATGCTGGGGCTGAGGATTCAGGGGGAGTGTGTGTGGGGTATGGCTCTTCAGAGGGCTTGGTTGACGAACAGTTCTGGCATCAGGGTGTGGCTGACATCATAGGCACACCTTCTGACGGTGATGGTTTCGGCGCCTCGCTGTCATCCGGGGATTGTAATGCTGACGGATACCATGACTTGCTCGTGGGGGTTCCCGGAAAGGATATCAGTGGTCAGGATACCGGCATGGTCAACATTATTTATGGTTCCTCCACTGGTTTGAATAATGAGCCTGGCAACAGGGCGGTGCATCAAAACACCACCGGTGTTGAAGATGCGTCAGAAGCCGGAGACGAGTTTGGTTATTCCCTTGCTGCCGCTGACTTCAATGGTGACGGCTGGGATGACTTGGCAATAGGCGTTCCCGGTGAGCAGTTCGCATCCGGCACCTTGAAAAATGTCGACAACGGCATGGTGCATGTCTTCCTCTCCTCTGGTCTATCCGCCCTGGTGTATCCCCATGTTGACATTACCACCCCGTGGACCACCGAAGTGTGTGCCATCAACAAATCATCCCACTCCATGTCTGGCACCTTCACAGCATATGATGAGAACGGGAGCATGGTCGGTCGACGGCGTGAGATCTCCATCCCCGCCTTTGGCCGTACCGCCCTGGACGTCTCCCTGGCTTTCATTCCCCTGGTCTGGACAGGGGAGCCCAGAGTGCTGACGGAAATCAAATACGTCATCTTCACCCATGACGAAGAAGACGGTGATGCCTGCGGTTACACCAAGTTCTCCAGGGCCGGCCATTACCGGGGAGCCCTGCCTGCCAGCAAGGTTCCTGCTTCGGGAAACCTGTATGTCCCCCACATCGCCTCCGACCCCAACTGGTGGACCGGCATCGGCCTGGTCAACCTGACGGGACTGACCAAGAACCTGAACCTGAGCTGCAGCGGGGCCCCTTCAAGGTCCATGTCCATCCCCCGTTTCGGCCAGTCCTCCTTCCTGGTCCGCAGCCTGTACGACAATGTTCCCCAGCCCTCCCTTGCCTCGGCAGTGATCGAAGGCTCCAAGGGCCTCGTGGGTTTGGAGCTGTTCGGCCGTGGCGACCAGATGGCCGGTATCCGTCTCATGGATAAGGGCGCCACTACCCTTTACTTCCCGCATGTCCACGCCGACACAACCTGGTGGACCGGGCTGGTGGTCTTTAACCCCGGTCTCTTCGACACCACCCTGACCATCACCCCATATAACGCGGGCGGAGATGCTCTGCCGCTACAGACCGTGTCCGTGGCATCCAGATCCAAGTACGTGGGATTCGCACGCAATCTAGGTCTGCCCGTTGATACGGCCTGGCTCAAGGTCACCTCATCTCGGCCGGTGACCGGGTTCGAGCTGTTCGGCACCTGGGACCAGAAACTCTTGGCTGGGTTCACCGCCGTTGACCTGGTCCGGCATTCAGGGATGTTTCCCAAGGTGGAGCCCGGAGGTTGGACAGGGCTTGCTTTAGTGAACACTACCGAATCCCCCATCACGGTCACGTTTACCGCTTACGACCCCTCCGGTTCACAAGTTGCGACATCATCCTTGTCCCTGGACGGACACGCCAAGCGGGTGGCCCATGTCAGCGATCTCTTTGGGGCTGATATCTCCACGGCCACCCATGTGGGCTTCACCGCCACCGGAGAGGTAGCCGGGTTCCAGCTCAACGGGTCGGACGATGGCTGGCTTTTGGACGGACTGCC
>CAZQOG010000219.1:0-2939 GCA_964594925.1 uncultured Desulfohalobiaceae bacterium | reverse complement strand
CGGGTCTGGCGGGACCGCAGCAAGGCCCGAAAGGCAAAAAGGCGTAAATCAAAGGAAGAGATTCTGGAGAGTACATTCTCCTCAATGTGCTTTGAGAGTGCACCTGAAGGAAACCAGGACCGGGCTGCTATTCCAGGTTGCCCCCGGTCAGGCGTTTGAAGGCTTCGAAATAGCGGGCACCGGTCTGGTCGATGATGTCCTGGGGCAGTTCGGGGGCCGGGGGGGTCTTGTCCCAGCCGCTGCGGGTCAGCCAGTCCCTGAGGAACTGTTTGTCGTAGCTTGGCTGCGACCGGCCGGGAGCATACCCGTCTTCGGGCCAGAACCTGGAAGAGTCCGGGGTCAGGACCTCGTCGATGAGCAGGATGCGGCCGTTGTGCAGGCCGAACTCGAACTTGGTGTCGGCGATGATGATGCCCCGCTCCCGGGCATAGGCACGGCCCTGGCGGTAGATGGACAGGGACAGCTCCTGCACCCTCTGAAAGGTGTCGTCGCCAATGGTCTGTCGGGCCTGCTGCACGGTGATGTTCTCGTCGTGCTCCCCGATGGCGGCCTTGGTGGAAGGCGTGAACAACGGCTCGGGCAGCTCCTGCGACTCGAGCAGGCCGTTGGGCAGGACATGCCCGCTGACCGAGCCCGTGTTCTGGTAGTCCTTCCACCCCGAGCCGGTGATATAGCCGCGCACGATGCACTCGATGGGCAGCGGGGAAGCCTTGCGCACCAGCACGGACCGGCCTCTGAGCTGGTCGTCGTGCTTGTGCAGAGGTTTGGGGAATTCACTCACCTGGGAGGCCAAAAGGTGGTTGTCGACCTGATCGGCAAACATGTTCATCCAGAACAGGGTTATCTGGTTGAGCACCGCGCCCTTGAAGGGAATGGGGTCGGGAAGGACCACGTCAAAGGCGGACATGCGGTCGGTGGTCACGATGAGCAGGGTGTCCTGGTCGATCTCGTAGATGTCCCTGACCTTGCCGCGGGACAGAAGAGGGTAGTCAGGAATGGATGTCTCTGTGATGACCTTCATAATTTTTCCCAAAAAAATTGGAGTTAGATGATGTGATGATGCAACATGTCGTCAAGCTTCAGTACCAGAACTGTGTTCGAATCTTTTCGTTGTCGTTGTCGTAATCGTAGTCGGCAGTTCAGCATCCGAAGCTCAATTTTGCCCAATTGCATAAGACAGTTTTCGATTGCGACAACGACAACCGTTCGCTTCGCTCACTGACAACGACAACGAAAGAAACCTGCTGTTATTCCCCCAACCTCTTTTCCATGGAACGGGCATGGGCTTCCAGGCCCTCCAGCCGGGCCAGCCGGGCCACCTTGGGGCCGTGCTGGGCCACGTAGCCCGGGCTGGAGGCGACCAGGCTGATCCGCTTGCAGAAGGTCTCCACGGAAAGGGCCGAGGAAAAGCGCGCCGTGCCCATGGTGGGGAGGATGTGGTTGGGGCCTGCAAAGTAGTCACCCAGGGGCTCGCAGGTGTGGTGGCCCATGAACACGGCGCCCGCATTGCGCAACCTCCCCACATGATGCCAGGGGTCCTGGACGCAGAGCTCGAAGTGCTCCGGGGCCAGCAGGTTGACCAGGTCGATGCCCGTGGAAACGTCAGGGACCTCGATCAGCGCCCCCCAGCTGTCCAGGGACTGCCGGGCAATCTCCTGTCTGTCCAGTTCTTCCAGCTGCCGGGACAGGGCCTGTTCTACTGCATCCAGCAGATCCTCTTCCACGGCTATGCAGATGGCCGAGGCCAGGGGGTCGTGCTCGGCCTGGGACAGGAGGTCGGCCGCAACCCACTCCGGCCGGGCAGAGCCATCGGCAAGCACCACGATCTCGCTGGGGCCGGCAATCATGTCGATGCCCACCTGCCCCAGGAGCAGGCGCTTGGCCGTGGTCACGAAGATGTTGCCCGGGCCGGTGACCATGTCAACCGCAGGGATGGTCGTGGTGCCGTAGGCCAGGCCGGCAATGGCCCAGGCACTTCCGGCCATGTAGATCTCCTCGATGCCCAGCAGGGCGGCGGTGGCAAGCAGGTAGGGGTTGAGGGTTGCGTCCTGTCTGGGAGGCGAGACCACGGCCAGCTCACCAACGCCCGCCACCTGGGCCGGGATGGCGTTCATGAGCAGGCTGGAGAGCAAGGGAGTCTCGCCGCCTTTGCCACCGGGCACGTACAGCCCGGCCCGGTCCACCGGGCGGACCAGCTGTCCCTGCACGGTGCCGTCCCCGCCAGTCGTGATCCAGGACTGCCGGACCTGGCGCTCGTGAAAGGAGCGGATGTTGGCCGCGGCTTCCACAATGATATCCAGATCCGGCCTGGGAACCTCGTCCCGGGCCTGGGCAATGGCCTCCACGGGCACCCTGATCTGGTGGACGTGAAACTCCTTGCAGTCGAACTTGCGGGTGTACTCGACCAGGGCCCGGTCCCCGTGCTCACGCACGGCAGTGAGAATGGATCTGACCGGGTCGTCCATCATGGTCTCGGGCTGCTGCCGGCCAGACAGCCAGGAGCGGACAGGCTTCCAATCCGCGGCAGCCGAGTACTTGAACCTTCTCAGGGACATGCATTTCTCCAGCAAGTGGTGCGCCCAGCAGGGTATCTGCAGGGAAGGGGTGATGTAGCAAGCTTCGGGCAGGGTGGCAATTCCTGAGGCTGTGCGCTCAAGCAGGAATAAGTCAGGTCCGGGCAAGGTGACGGGTGTACAGTGTCACAGATTGGGCCCCGCCTTCCTTAACAGGAGACGGAGCCTTTCGGAAGATCAGTTGTTTGGATTGCCCCAATATTCGTCCGTGGCCGAATCCGGACCCACAGAGAACGAGCCTTGTGATTTTTGCCCTGTACCGGCGCAGGCGCCAAGGGAGATAAGCAGGCTGACTGCCAGGATGATTGTCGTGATGATTCTCATAGACACCTCGAGTTGGGTTGAGGCCTTGCGGGTTTCCGGACG
>CAZQOG010000218.1:0-2965 GCA_964594925.1 uncultured Desulfohalobiaceae bacterium | reverse complement strand
GACACCGGCATGGCCCAGCTGACCGGCAACCCGGTCTACAAGGAGGTCACGGAAAAAACATTCAAGACCCCCTCCGGAAAGATCGAGATCCTGTCCGAGCGGCTTCACAAGGCCGGCATCGAGTCCCTCAAGCCCTACGAGCCCGCCTCCCACCCGCCCGAGGGGACCTTCAGGATCACCTTCGGTCGCTGCGGCGTGCACACCCAGGGGCACACGGTCAACAACCCCCTGCTCTTCGAGCAGATGCCCGAGAACGTGCTCTGGATCCACACGGACAAGGCCGGGGAGCTGGGCATTGCCGACGGCGAGGTCGTGGAGGTGGGCTCCAACGGCCACTCCGGGCGCATCAAGGCCTATGTGACCGACTTCATCCACCCCGAGGCCGTGTTCATGGTGCACGGCTTCGGCCACACCCTGCCCGTGGAGAGCCGGGCCAGGGGGCGCGGCGTGGCCGACAACGAGCTCATGCCCAAAGGGATCCGCATCTACGACAAGGCCGGGGGCGGTATTGCCATGCAGGAGCACTTCGTGTTCGTGCGCAAGGCCGGCTGATCTCTTCCCCCCCTGACGGGCAGGCGCCGGGCCTTCCGCACCAGCGGACACCCGGCGCCTGCTCAAAAAAAACCTTTTCAGAAAGAGGCCGTGGGTGTTCATGACCAGCCAGAATGGAAGTGCGTCGCGCACCTCGATCCCACATGGTCCATTTTGTACCGGTCGTTTCTACCGGCGGGGCTCCACCACTGATCCTCTCCGACTGCAATGGCCGTCTCAGTGCAAACTACGTTCAAGAGACCTTCCAGCCCCACTCCTCAAGTGAGACACGGATTCGGCTGGGCATGAACGCCCACGGCCTCTCACTCAACCGTTACCAGGCCTCCTTGACGGGGGCAGCCTTCACCCCGTCTTCTCCACCCCTTCCGACCGCCGCAGGGTGATGCGCACGATTTCCCCGGGGCAGTTGAAGCGCACCGGCACGCCCGAGGCCCCCACCCCGCTGCTGGTGTAGCCGGTCATGCCCTGGTAGCGCCACTCCCCGCAGCAGTACCTGCGCGGGGCCCAGGTGTGGGTGAACACAGGCCCCAGGGGCGGGACCTGGACCTGCCCGGCGTGGGTGTGGCCGGTCAGGTAGAGGTCGGGACCGAAAGGGACCGCCCGCTTGTACAGCCTGGGGCTGTGGGCCAGCAGGATGGAGAACTCGTCACGGGGCACCCCCTGGAAGGCCAGGCCCAGGTCGTGGGTGCGGTAGTAGTGCGGGTCGTCCACCCCCACCAGCCAGACCCGCTGCCCGTCTCTTTCCAGGGCCAGGGAGTCGTTGATCAGCACCTGCACCCCCCAGCCGCCCATCTCCTCGGCCATCTCGAAGCAGTCGTGGTTGCCGAGGACGGCCACGATGCCCTGCCTGGCCCTGATGGACGGGAGCAGCCGTTCCAGCTGGTGCATGGACTCGCTGAAGGGGCCGTGGGTGGCCATGCGGTAGTCGCCGCCCAGCACGCACAGGTCCACCTCCTCCTCCCTGGCCAGCACCGTCTGCAAGCGCTCCGTCAGCCCGGGCAGCCCGTCCAGGTGCAGATCGGTCAGCAGCAGCACGGTGAACCCGTCAAAACCCGCGGGCAGGGTGTGGAAACTGAGTGTGAGCTCCTTCCTGACAAAGGACAGGGCATTGGCCATGCCCCGGTCGTAGAGCCCTGCGGCCTTGAAGAAGGAGTGGATGATCAGGTGGTAGTAGACGGCGTCCTCGAAGTTGAAGAACCGCCCCAGCCACTTGGAGCGCATCCCGCAGGAGGTGGCCTCCTTGAGGATGACCCGCGTCTTCCTTGGCCGCCTGGAGTTCGCCTTGGTCACCCTGCTGACCAGCCTCTTCCAGAGGATGGAGCCGCTGTACCCTCCCACCACGAACAAGAGCAGCAGGACCGCGCTCTGCCAGAGGCCTATCCTGGTGCTGCCCGCCAGGTAGGCCAGGGGCAGC
Source organism: uncultured Desulfohalobiaceae bacterium (assembly GCA_964594925.1). Taxonomy (GTDB): domain Bacteria; phylum Desulfobacterota; class Desulfovibrionia; order Desulfovibrionales; family CAZUBS01; genus CAZUBS01. The sequence continues at coordinate 999 of CAZQOG010000218.1, read as the reverse complement.
GCCCCTTCCAGGAAATGGTCCAGCCCGGGCAGGTCGTGACCGCTGCGGTGCCCCAGCCTGCGCTTGACCATGCTGGTCAGGGCGTCACCGCCCATGCTCAGCAGCCCGGCAACCACCCCGGTGGCCCAGCCCAGCCCGAACAGCCAGCCGAGAAGCGCCCCCGCCCCCACCCCGGCCACGAACCCCCGAATGGTCTTGTGGGGGCCGAAGAGCCGCTTGCCGTCGGGCAGGCGCGCCCCGAAGTCCAGCGGTGCCCCCCAGGTCTCCTCCAGGTAGTAGCCCAGGAGCTGGGGTGTGAAGTTGACGGCAAAAATCAGGACAAATATCTCAATGGCCAGCAGCACAGGGTCCCCCTGGTCTGGTGTGTAAGAACGAAAAACAAGTGAAAAGCCAGACCAGGGTCTTGTCAAGCCTGCACAGGAGCCTTATCTTACTCCCTCGGACGATCTTTGACAGACTTGGGGGCGCACTGGCTTCGACGGAGACAATGAAGCCAAGGCTGCAGGTCGAGGTGCTGCGAGGCCTCGTTAAACACGCAGCAAAACAGTAATTGCCAACGATTACGACTACGCTCTGGCTGCTTAGCACAGCCAGCGCTCCACCGGCTGACGCCTGATACACCGGACCGGAGTGCCAAACCCCATCGGGCTGGTCCCAACGGTTCGACCGCTGCCAACGGGACGAGAACTCAAACGGTCTCGCCGCGACACGGCCTGGTCAGGGGCGACGCGACGCGGCTAAACCAAACCTGACCTAAACCTGTAGAGGCCTTAGGTGGAATGTTTTCGGACCCGGGTTCGATTCCCGGCGCCTCCACCATCCTTCGCTCGTCCGCTTCGCTACCGAGCTACGGATGGCAGGCCATCTTTCAAGAAAGTACAGTGAATCGTGTATGAATGCGAAGGATGGTGCCCTCCATAGCCTCGTGCGACGGAGGGCCTTTGCTTTTTTTCGCTCGTCCGCTTCGCTACCGAGCTACGGATGGCAGGCCATCTTTCA
>CAZQOG010000217.1:0-3001 GCA_964594925.1 uncultured Desulfohalobiaceae bacterium | reverse complement strand
AGGAAGGGATTTCCAGTGGGCGACCTGCCCACGGGAAAGGTGCCGGCCTGCGGCGTTCTGAATTCTTCTTATTCGCCGCAGGCGATGGCACCTTGCCGCCGGGCAGGTCGCCCGGCTGCATTGTCTGTGTCCGTCTGTGTCCGTCGAGCGAAGCGGGTGGCTAATAATTCTTTCCTTTTGCCACTCGCCTGACCCTACTCCACCGTGATGGAGATGCGCTGCTCTTTTTCCGTCGGGCCCTTCTTGGGGATGGTGATGGTCAGGAGGCCGTTGCGCATCCTGGCCCGGATGCCTTCCCCGTCGATCTCCTCGGGCAGGAAGAACTGCCTGGCAAAGGGGCCGTAGGAACGCTCCAAAGCGTGGTAGGTGCCCCCGGAGGCGTCCTTTTCCAGGCGGCGCTCCCCATAGACCCACAGCTCCTGGCCGTGTACCTCCAGCTCGACCTTGTCCGTTTCCAGGCCGGCCAGCTCCAGCTGAACGAGGTAGGCACCGGCTGTCTCGCACACGTCGGCCACGGGCTGCCACACCGCGGAGCGCCGGCCCGGCCGTTCCCTGGGGCCGGACTGCTCGAACATGTCCTCCATGATCCGGTCCACCCTGTTCTTCATCCCCTGGATCTCACTCCAGGGGCTGCGCGTCGATTTCGCCATGACCCGTGCTCCTTGTGAATCGCCTCGCCCAGCAGCTTGTTGAAAAACAACCGGCTGCTGCAACCGTTTCCCCAAGCGTATTTTCTAACCATGCCCTGCTGGCTGTCAATATCGCCGGCCCGCCCGAGCCTGCACAGCCGCACCGGAATGCGCACGACCGGGTTGGAATTTCCCAGACCAACCCGCTTCAAGTTCGCGCCACTTTGGTTTATGCCAGGAAAAAAGTGCCGGGAACGATCTTTTTCGCCTGCCGGCCGCAAACCCGAAAGCACAGGACGATCATGACTACCCCCGACTCCAAGCTCCTGACCTTCCGCAAGGTCTTCATCGCCTGCCTGCTCGCCTACGTGATCTGCATCAGCTTCCGCCTCATGGAGCTCCCCACCTGGAACTCCCCGTCCCTGCAGATCGACGGCGAACCCCTCATGGCCACCCACGACGCCTACGCCTGGATGGCCGGGGCCAAGGAGACCGGGCGTCAAACAGGGAGGCCAATGTCCCAGGTCCTGGCCGCACTCCACGCGGTCACCGGCGTGAGCCTGGGGACCATAAACTTCTGGCTGCCCGTCCTGCTGGCGCCCCTGGTGGTGGTGCCCATCTGCATCGTGCTGGCCCGCTGGGGGTATGTTGACTTTGCCTCTTTGGCCGGGATCCTGGGGGGCGGCAGCTTCGGGTTTCTGCTCAGGACCAGGGCCGGGTACGGGGACACGGACGTGCTCAGCCTGCTCCTGCCCCTTGTCTTTGGCACGGCCCTGGTTCTCTGGTCCCACCCGCTGCTGCGGCCGGACTGGCTCAAAAAAGTCCCTGTGCAGGACTGGGAGATCAGGCCGAATGCTTTTTTCCTCCAAGGTCTGCTGGTGGGTCTGACCGGCTGGATCTACATGTGGTTTTACCCCAATGCCTACCCCATTGCCTTGGCCATGCTGGTCTGCTTTGGTGGGGTTGGCCTGTGGCTTGTCCGCCCCCGTTATCGGCAATGGCTGCTCTACGGCCTGGCCCTGGTGCTGTGCATCGGCTTGCTCGGATGGGCCGGCCTGGCCGTGGGCCTGCTGGCTGTTGTCCCGGCCTTTGCCCGCCCAGCCCTGATTGACACCAGAAAGCTCGGCACCATCTTCCTCCTGCTCGCCCTTGCCCTGACCCCCTTTCTCGGCATCCAGCAACCAACCGCCCCGATCAAAAAAATCCTCTCCTACGTGGAACGCCAGGACAGCACCATTGACGAGCAGAAACCTGCTCTTCCCAAGGTGGTGCAGAGCATCCGCGAGTCGCAGCAGGTCGACTGGAGCGGCCTTGTGCTGCGCAACGCAGTGAACTGGTTTATCTTCCTCCCTGCTTTGCTGGGCTCTTTGTGGCTCTTCTACCGCCGTCCGGCAGCGCTCACTTTTTTCCCACTGCTTGCCATTGCCCTGGCCTCGTTCACCCTGGGCAACCGCTTCTCACTCTATGGTGGGGCAGTCCTGGGCATGGGCCTGGCCGCGATCGGAAGCGACCTGCTGCGCAGGCTGGGCCTGGGTGAAACAAAACGCTGGCTGATCCAGATCGGGCTGTGCCTGCTGGTGGCCTGGCCCGTCTGGGACTACACCAAGCACCTGCGGGCACGGCCGGTTCTGCCCAAGCTCTACGCCCAGACCTTCAAGGACATGCGGGAGATCGCACCTGTGGATGCCCAGCTCTGGCAGTGGTGGGATTACGGCTATGCGGCCCAGTACTATGCCGAGCGCAAGAGCTTCGGGGACGGGGCCATGCACGCAGGGCCGCACCTCTATCCCCTGGGAGTGGTCCACACTACAAGCTCCCCCCTCCAGGCCAACCAGATGATCAAGTTCGTGGCCTCCGCCCAGCAGGAGCAACTGCGGGAGCTCCAGGCAGCCGGCAACCTCACCGACCCGCAGCCTCCGGTCTACTTCCCCAACAACCCGGTCAAGCCTCTCATGGAGATGACGCCTGCCCAGGCGCAGGAGTTTGTCGCAAGCCTGGGCCAGGACAAAAGAGATTGGTCCCCTGCCCCCCCGGAGCAGTACCTCGTCCTGTCCTGGGAGAACCTCAAGCTCGGGGCATGGATCACCTATTTCGGGAACTGGGATGTGGCCACGGGCGAGAGCAAACACGGCACCATCACCCGCATCACCGGGAAGATCAACCTGGACTCCCAGCGAGGGGTCCTGAACTACCAAGGCCGGCAAATCCCGATAGGCACCCTGGACGTGATCTCAAAGGAGGGAATGCGACGCCAGCAGTGGCAGCCCCGGACCCCCCAGTTCCACATCATCGCCAACAACCTCAGCCGGGAGGTCTACCTCATGGATAGCGAGGTCTACCAGTCCATGATGATCCGCATGCTCCTGCAGGAT
>CAZQOG010000216.1:0-3129 GCA_964594925.1 uncultured Desulfohalobiaceae bacterium | reverse complement strand
ACATCCCCGGCAGCCCGTCCAAAAGCCAGCCGTCCGTTGACCCGTTGAGCTGGAACCCGGCAACGTATCCGGTGGAAGTGTAGGTCACGTAGGTTGCGGAGGAGATGTCCCCGACAAAAAGGTCCTCTGCAAAGTCCACCCGCTTGGCATTGGCGGCCAGGGTAAGGCTGGAGAGGGCAACCTGGGTGCCGTCATCGTCGTATGCGGTCAGTGTTATCTCGATGGGGGAGCCCGTAGGGTTCACAAAGGCAATGCCTGTCCAGCCGTGGTCTTCGAGCTTGGGGAAGACACCCGAGGTCCGGGGCAAGTTGACCGCAGTGAACCCGGCCAGGAGCTTTTCGTCATTGGTGCCGAAGAGCTCGAAACCGGTCACGGGCTGGGAGGCCGTGACCTTGATCCAGGCCGTGCCCGCGGGCAGGGACAGGTTCTCAACCAGACCCACGTACTTGCCTTTGGCGCCCACCGGGATGCTCTGGCCGGAAAGGGCCGCGCCGGCCGCACTGTAAGGGGTGATGGTCAGGGTGGTGGCGCTGGCATGGGGGTTGTAGGCCGCCAGCCCGGTCCACCACTCGGCGTCTGAATGGATGTGCGGGAAGAAGAGGAAGGGGGTGGTGGCGTCCGTGAGCCGGATGCCGCCCAGCTGGTTGCCCTGGCCGAAGAGCTCCAGTCCTACCACGCCGGCCGCGTCCTCGAGCACGGCCGAGGCCAGGGCTGGCTGGGCCGAGCCTCCGAACAGGTCGCGTACCAGGAAGGAGCTCTGCCCATGGGGGGGCAGGGATACCGTCCTGGTCGTTCCGTTGTTGAAGCGTAAAGTCAGGGTTTTGCTCAAACCGGTCAGGTTGACCAGCCCGATGCCGGTCCACCAGGAGGGGTCGGAGGCCACGTGGGAGATGTACAGGTCCCCGGACGAGGGCGCCGCGCTGGCGGGCAGGGCGGCCCGGTACTGTCCGGGAGTGGTGAACTTGGTGTACCCGGACACATCGTCGCCGCCGTCGTGGACACAGGTGATGTACTTGATGCCGGAGGCCCCGCTGAAGGTGGAGGCCACGTTCAAAACGCTGCGGCCGTGGGCGGCCAGGCTGACCGCGTGGGGGGACCCCACCCGCTCGCCTTCGGCGTCAAAGGCGGTGAACGTGGCGGACACGTCAGAGCCCGATTTGTTGACCGCACAGATCTCGGTGGCCCAGGAGCCGGTGGTGTCCACGTGGGGGTAAACCAGCCGGGACAGGCCTGTAAGAAACGCGTGGACCATGCCGGCATTCTCGACATCGGACCAATTCTCGCCGTAGACGCCAACGGCCAGGTCGGCAGCCCCGTCCCCGTCAAAATCCCCGGCGGCCAGGGCATCCCCGAAGAAATCGTTAAACTCGGCTAAGCTGCCTCCGACTTCGGGGGTGTCCTGGTGCCACATCTGGTTCCCCACGGCGCTCAGGCCAAAAGCCCCGCCAAAGATGACGTTCACGGCCCCTGCCCCTGTGACGGTGCCGATCGCTTCTTCGTCCGCTGCAACGGCCAGGTCGCAGTATCCGTCCCCGTTGAAGTCCCCGGCAGCCAGGGCCTCGCCGAAGTTGTCTTCTGCCTCGACCGCACCAACAATGTCGGGGCTGCCCTGATGCCAGAACTCGCTGCCGGAGCCGCTCAGGCCGCTGTCGGTCCCATAAATGACGTAGACGATCCCTGAATCTGTATTGGATATCCAATCCTCAAGAGGGACGCCTATGGCCAGATCGTCATACCCATTCCCGTCGAAGTCTCCCACGGCCAGAGCGAGTCCAAAGGAATCATTCTCTTCGGGGCCGCTGGCGCTGAACAAGCCGGAAATTCCCTCGTACCATATCTGATCGCCTGTAGCGCTGAGGCCGGAAGCGGTTCCGTACAGGACGTTCACCGCTCCTGCCCCGGCAACTGTGTCAATGGCTTCTCCCTCCACTCCGACGGCCAAATCGTCGTATCCGTCCCCGTCAAAATCCCCAGCAGCGACGGCGAACCCGAAGCGGTCGTTTTGCTCGGCCCCGCCTTCGACTCCAGCGACATCCTGGTGCCAGAGCTGGTTGCCGGCAGCGCTCAGCCCCGAGGAAGAACCGTAGAGCACGAGCGCGGCGCCCTCATTTGCGGTACTCAGATCCTCATAGGGGATGCCGACGGCCAAATCCGCGTACCCGTCTCCATTGAAATCCCCGCTGGTCAGGGAGTAACCGAATCGGTCACTTTCCTCTGCATGGACCCCAGCGATGCCGGGGGTGTTCTGGTCCCAGAACTGGTTTCCGCTCGCGGTCAGCCCGGAAGGCGAGCCGTAGAGAATGTTCACCCCGCCGGCATTGGTCACCGTATGAATATCTTCCCAGGGAATTCCCACGGCCAGGTCGTCGTATCCATCCCCGTTGAAGTCCCCTGCGGCCAGACTTTCGCCGTACTGGTCATTGGCCTCGCAGCCGCCTCTCACCCCGGCTACGTTCTGATGCCACTCCTGCACCCCCGTGGTGCTGGGTCCAAAGGCCGATCCGTAGAGCACGTGGACCGCCCCGGCATCCTCGACCCCCTCGATGTCCGCATCGGGAACGCCGATGGCCAGATCGAGGTAGCCGTCGCCGTTGAAGTCGCCTGCTGCCAGCGCGTCCCCGAAATCCGCTCCGGAGGTAGCATTACCCGGGATCCCGCCCTGGTCTTGGTGGTAGAATTTGAATTCCTTAAAGGCATCTGCCCGGGTCGGAAATGCACCGGCGGCGGACAGGAAAAGCACCATCACACACGCGGCCAATCTCAATGGATGCGGCATACCCCCCCCCTTTTGATCATGGGTCGACAGTGAAAACTGGAACGGTATTCGTTCTTAGACCAAGAACATTGATCTTGATTGTTGAAAAGCACCATTACAATGGTATGTCAAGACAGTGTTGTTGTTCCAGTATTTGTATTACAAGTCCGGGAGTACTCTTCGTAGAACAGGGCATCGAAATCCTTTCAGGGCCATTCCGTGGTGCAGCAGGGGGGGCAGGGGCATGCGGTATTTGCCAGCTTGCAGGAAGCACGAAGATGTCGGGCATGGCAGACGAACGAGGCACGGTCCTGCGCTAGCCTGGCTCTCCCTGGCCGCGGCCCTGGCCACCATCGGGCTCAAGTCCGGGGCCT
>CAZQOG010000215.1:0-3144 GCA_964594925.1 uncultured Desulfohalobiaceae bacterium | reverse complement strand
TAGCCGGGTTCCAGCTCAACGGGTCGGACGATGGCTGGCTTTTGGACGGACTGCCAGGAATGTGAGAGCAAAGCATGGAAACCCTAGACCAGCAAGGGGGGCACAGTGAAAGGAAATTTCTTTACTTCTTTTATTGTAAGCGCGAGCTTCCTGGTCATGACCGTCCAGCCTGCCACTGCTGTGGAACCTTTTCAGAAAAACCAGCTCTGGCATCAGGATGTTTCTGGGATACAAAGCGTAGCTGAGGCCAATGATAACTTCGGCAGGGTACTTGCCTCAGGAGACTTTGATGGAAACGGCTATGCCGATCTGGCCATTTTCTCAAAGGAATATTTTGGTGAGACAAATTACGTGGGCTCCGTGCACGTCCTCTATGGCGCAGAGACCGGCTTCAACAAAGATGACGACCATTGGCACCGGGGTGTAGAAGGACTCGAATTAGAAATCTATTCATGGGATGGATTCGGCGTATCCCTGACTTGTGGTGATTTCAATGGCGATGGATATGAAGATCTGGCTCTTGGAGTACCCTTATCAATAGAACAAGGAACGGATGAAAGTTTCCATGCTGGGAAGGTCCTTGTACTCTATGGCTCTTCCTCTGGTTTGCAAACTGCAGGGCATCAGATCTGGGACCAGAATGCAGATATCCAGGACCAGGCCGAAAGTGGCGACAAGTTCGGCTCTTCGCTTACTGCCGCAGATTTCAATGGCGACGGATATGAGGATCTGGCAGTAGGTGCACCCGAAGAGCATCTTAGAACTGAGGAAGCAGGAGTCGTCCATGTGCTCTATGGATCGGAAACCGGGCTCCACAAAGACGGCAACCAAGTCTGGCATCACGATGTGCCGGGCATCCACGAGAGCATCATCACATCCCAGAACTTGGGCCGGTCCCTCATTGCTGGTGATTTCAACAACGACAGATATGCAGACTTGGTTATTGGTGTGCCCAGTCACACCGAATATTGGAACAACACCGGCACGGCCCTGGTGCTTTATGGTTCCTCATGGGGACTGCAGGCGGAGGGCCATCAGGTCTGGCACCAAGGGGAAGACGGGCTTGCTGAGGACGCTGAGGATGAAGATCACTTTGGCGAAACATTTGCCGTTGGAGATTTCAATGGTGACGGGTATTCCGACCTGGCCATAGGCGCACCATGGGATGATGTCGATGCTACGGACAAGGCCGGAGTGGTCAACGTACTTTATGGGGCATCATCTGGATTAGAAGCAGCAGAGAATCAGCTTTGGCACCATAGTGTGGACGGCATTGAACGCGGCTACGGTTCGCCTGACCTAGCCGACCAACCGGGTGTCTCCCTAGCTGGCCAATTCGGTGCCTCCCTGGCTGCCGGGGATTTCAACCTTGACGGGTTTGACGATTTGGCCATCGGTAGCCCTTACGAAAGCTTCAGGATCATTTCTGGCGATATCGGTAATGTCGGTGTGGTCAATGTACTTTTTGGCACCTCAACCGGACTGGATGTCACTGGAAGCCAGCTCTGGCATCAGGACGTTGAGGATACTGAAGACCACGGCGAGCAAAATGACTTTTTCGGTAGAGCACTGGCTGTCGGTGACTTTGACGGCGACGGGATGGCCGACCTGGCCATTGGTGTTTCGGGAGAGGATTTGGAAGACGGCACCAGGATCAAAGACGCCGGGGCGGTACAGGTCTTGCTTTCCGGCTTGTCCCGGCTGGTCTACCCCCACGTGGACATTGCTGGCTCCTGGTCCACCGAGGTGTGTGTGGTCAACAACCTCCCTACCCCTGTGTCTGGGACATTCACGGCATATGCCCCTTGGGGGGATACGGTAGGTCGTCAGATGGAGGTCACTATAGCCCCACATGGACGCCTTGCCCTCGATGCTGCATCAATCTCTCGGGGGGCAACAGCGGTAAAGTATATCACCTTCACCCATGACGGCGACAACAGCGATGTCTGCGGGTACACCAAGTTCGCCAGGGCCGGCCAGTACCGGGGGTCCCTGCCCGCCAGTCCGGCCCCGGGGAATGGGGATCTCTTCGTCTCCCACATCGCCTCCGATCCCAACTGGTGGACCGGCATCGGTCTGGTCAACCTGACCGGCCTGACCAAGAAGCTAACCCTGCGATGCAGCAATGCACAGACCACCTCCCTGACAATTCGTCCCAACTGCCAGCAAGCATTCCTGGTGCGCGATCTGTTCGGGGGCGAGCCACAGACCTCCATAGCTTCGGCCGTTGTGGAGGGCGCCGCGGGTCTAGTGGGGCTGGAGCTGTTCGGCCGGGACAGCCAGATGGCCGGTATCCAGCTTAACGACCGGACCTCAACCATCCTCTACTTTCCCCACATCCACTCCGATTCCGAATGGTGGACCGGTCTGGTGATCTACAACCCAGGGAACTCCTCAGCCACCCTGACTATCACCCCGTACAGCGCAACCGGCACCGTGCTGACGCCACAGAACGTGACCGTCCCTGCTGAGTCCAAGTACGTGGGGTTCGTGCGCGACCTTGACCTGCCCGCTGACTCTGCCTGGCTCAAGGTCATCTCCACCCGACAGGTGACCGGGTTCGAGCTGTTCGGCACTTGGGACGGACTTCTGCTGGCTGGGTTTTCCACGGTGCACATGGGCCGCTTCTCAGGCGTATTTCCAAAGGTCGAGGACGATGGCTGGACCGGCATCGCCCTGGTCAACACCACGGAGGCCTCCGCCTCTGTCACCCTCACAGCCTATGACGACAACGGCGGTACCGTGGCCGACACCACCATTGTCCTGCCACCCCACGCCAAGATGGTGGAGTTCGTGGAGGACCTGTTTGCCGAGGACATTGCCGCGGCCACCTGCGTGGGCTTTACCTCCTCCGAATATTTGGCCGGATTTCAGCTCAATGGGTCCTCTGACGACAAGCTCCTGGACGGGTTACCCGCTCAGGCCGGGTGGTTGCCCTTTGTTGTCGTTCCACCCTGGTGGATGTTGTGAAAAGAGCTGAGCCTGAAAGGGGCCAGGTGGTTGCCAAGCCCCCGGGCTATCTGGAAAACCTATTCGTGGCTGACACCTCCTCGACCACCTACTTGGCCTTCCAGGCCTCCGGAGCGGTGGCCGGGTTCCAGCTCAACGGGTCAACGGACGGCTGGCTTTTGGACGGGCTGCCGG
>CAZQOG010000214.1:0-3236 GCA_964594925.1 uncultured Desulfohalobiaceae bacterium | reverse complement strand
TTTTGGGTACTTTTTTGGACCAGCAAAAAAGTACCTCGTCCCAAAGGGACGAAACCCTGCCTTGTCAAGGCCTTACAAAGAACTCTATCAACCCGACAATGCGATCCTTGGACACGATCTCTAAAAGATCCACACGGAACGTCGAAGAACCTATTTTTCCCGTTTTGGAGCTTCGAACTCGCGCAAAGCGCGCTAGCAAACGATAACCGAGTTATCGCAATCCCCGAAGGTGCTGTACACGTAGCGGTCCGCCTCCCAGTCGTTCTCCCAGCGGGTACCGTCCAGGAGGTAGCGGAACTGGTACTCCCGGCCCGTCTCCAGGTCCAGGGTCGCGGTGAAGGAGCCGTTCTTCAGCTTGCGCATGGGCGTGGCCGTGTGGTCCCACTCGTTGAAGTCACCCACCAGATGGGCCTGCCTGGCATCGCCTGCGGCTTCCGCCGGAAGGGTGAACTTGACCTTGCACACCGGCCTGCTCTTGAGGAACTGCTTTTTGAGGCTCATGACCTCCCTCCTTGGTGGATCTTCCACCCTGCATCGGGGTGCACGACGGCTCAGAGTCCGGCACCCATTTCTTTATAGATAGTGATATAGTCCGAAGCTGATTTTTGCCACGAAAATTCACAGCGCATGGCCCGTTCCAGCATGGCCCGCCAAGCCTGTGCATCCTCCCAGACAAGGACCGCCTGCTCGATGGCTTCGAGAAAGGGACCCGGAGAGGGGTGCTGGAAGATGAACCCGGTTGCCTCGGGGTGGGGGTGGGCGAGAATGGTGTCCTTCAGCCCGCCCACTGCCGTGGCCACCGGGGGGGTGCCGTAGCGCAGGCTGTACAGCTGCGTCAAACCGCACGGTTCGTACCGCGAGGGCATGAGAAAGATGTCCGCTCCGGCCTGGATCTGGTGGGAGAGCTCCTCGGTGTAACCGATGCAGGCGGACAGCTGGCCCGGGTACTGCTCGACCAGGTTCTCCAGCCTGGCCTCGTGCTCCAGCCCGCCTTCGCCAAGGACCACCACGCCCAGGTTGAGCTCCATGAGCCAGGGCATGATGTCCAGCAGCAGGTCGATGCCCTTCTGCTCCCTGAGCCGGCCGATAAACCCCAGCACGGGCCTGTCCATGAACGCAGGGCTCATGCCCATCTTTTGCAGCAGGGAGTGCTTGCACAGCCGCTTCCCCTGCAGGTCCCGCACCGAGTAGCGGCAGTCCAGGAACTTGTCCGTTGAAGGGTCCCACACTGTGTAGTCGGCGCCGTTGAGAACGCCCCTGATCTGGCCGGCGCGCTTGCTGAGGATGCCCTCCAGACCGCTGCCGAACTCCGGGGTCAGGATCTCCTGGGCATAGGAGGGGCTGACCGTGGTGATCATGTCGGCATAGGCGATTCCCGTCTTGAGCATGTTGAAGCTTCCGTAGAACTCCGCCCCCTCCATGTTCCAGGCCTCGTGGGGCAGGCCCGACTCCATGAATAGCCTGAAGGAGTATTGCCCCTGGAAGGCGAGGTTGTGGATGGCCAGGGCCGAAAATGTCCCGGCCCAGGCAGGGTCGGAGCGGCGCCAGAAGTTGAGGTAGGCAGGGACCAGTGCGGCGTGCCAGTCGTTGGCGTGTATGATCCTGGGAATGGTGCGCATGCGCCGGGCAAAGGTCAGGGCGGCCCGGCTGAAAAAGATGAACCGCTCGCAGTTGTCGAAGTAGTCGCCCTTGTAGGTGCAGTAGTAATTGCGGCGGTCAAAGTACTCGGGCCGGTCGACAAAGAACACCGGCATGCCGTTGTAGTCCGCCCTGTAGACGTCCGCGGTCACATCGGGCCAGGGATATCCCACGGGCATGCGCTCGAACACCAGCCGGAGCGGGTAATCCGAGGTGGACATCCTGCCGTAGAACGGGGTGATGACCGCGGTGCTGTAGCCCATGCCGTGCAGGGTCAGGGGGAGGATGCCCATGACGTCGGCCAACCCGCCGGACTTGGAAAAGGGGTAGATCTCCGAGGCGACGAAAAGTATTTTCGGGGGCTTGTCCATCACTCCCAACCCGGTTTTTGAAGCGTTCGGTGACGTGCTCCCATTCACCGCTCTGACATTCTTTTAGCCGTGGTTTTTGGAAAGCACAACGCATTCGCCCATGAAATCGTGGGGACTGCCCAGCCTGGCTGCCCGGCCCTGGCGGCCTTGAAAACCTTGGAGCCGATCACATGTCTTTTTGGTGCCAACCACAGGTCGTGGCTCCGGTGCCCACAGTGGACTCCCCCCCCTCGAGCATGCCGCAGAAGTCGTCCAGGATGCGGGCGTGGTCAAAAACCAGATCCGGCCATTGTCCCAGAGGGAAAAACCGGGCCTTTGCCGCATCGTCGCCGCTCTCAGGCAATGCCCCGTCCACACTGGGTGCGGCCAGGAAAACCACGCTCATGGCATGGTGCCTGGGGTCCCGATCAGGTGAAGAGTAGACGCCCAGCAAGCGCTGCAGGCGCACGGCAAGACCCGTCTCCTCACGGGCCTCGCGAACAGCCGCCTGCTCGACTGTTTCCCCGTAGTCGATGAACCCCCCCGGCAATGCCCATCCACGGGGAGGGTTTCTGCGCGCAACCAGCACCACGCCGCGCAATGGATCGTGGATCACAACGTCCACCGTGGGATAGGGGTTCCGTGGTCTGATGGGAAAATAGCTCCGTCAGAATGTTACATGGCAAACACGGACGCAACAATCGCCACGACTCTTGTGGGCAGAGTCGCTTCGAGCACAGTTCAATAATTTATACCAAAGCCGGCAGGCCGCTGCCCGAACATTTTTTGCCCAGGACAAAACAAAAGCCAGCTTCTCCTGAACCTACAGGAAAAGCCGGCTTTTGCAAAAGGAGGAAGGTTGCTTTTCATTCAGCAAGTTGTGGACCAACTGCTAAAAAAGCTTCCCGAAAGAAAATATATGAATAATTTTAATGGACTGGCAAAAACGTTGCCGTCTTGATGCGGGCTGACTCCGTTCAAGATTTTTGACCCCGCCCCCGGGGGCTGCCATTGCACCACGAAGGAAGGTTCAAGATTTTTGACCCCGGGCGTTCCTGCTGTCATCCCAGGTTTACAAAACCTTGTGGACGGTGAAGCCGGCACCTTCGAGCGCAGCCCTGGCGACCGCCCCCTCCCGGAGGACGCGGAGCCTGCCGGGGCCTGCAATCCGGACCACAGTGGAAGGGGGCCCGCCGGCCGGCCAGGGTTTTTGTGTCAGCACGCAGTCCACCGCTTCGACCAGACCTG
>CAZQOG010000213.1:0-3269 GCA_964594925.1 uncultured Desulfohalobiaceae bacterium | reverse complement strand
GAACCTTTCCTGGTCGGCGACCGGCTCAGGCCACATCTTCTTGCCGCAGGCAGGGACTGAAAAGGATGCCAGCACCACCAGGAGTGCGAGCAGGCGTTTCGTTGTCTTCAACCGTGCAGTGCTGTCATGCATCGTCCCATTCCCCTTTCCAGGTGTGCAGGATATTCATGGCCTCCAGGGGGGTCAAGCGATCCAGGTTCAGGGCTTTCAGCTCCTGCAGAAGCTTTTCCCCTCCCTGGGGAGACGTCTGCTGCGTCGGGGCCCCCTCTTCGCGAAGCAGCTCCGGCAGCAGCGACCCGCGCAGGGTGGTCTGACGGGCAACCCCGCCCCGGAGGCGGTCGCTTTTGGCCTCCAGCTCGGACAGGATCTCACCGGCCCGGTGCACCACGTTCCTGGGAACCCCCGCCAGCCTGGCCACCTCGATCCCGTAGCTGCGGTCGGCCGGTCCGGGGAGCAGGCGGCGCAGGAACACGATGTCCCCCTTCCACTCCGTGACCGCGATGTTGAAGTTGCGCACCGCAGGGATCTTGTCTTCCAGATCGGTCAGCTCGTGGTAGTGGGTGGCAAACAGGGTCCGCACCCCGCCTTCTCCCCGGGCGCAGAGCTCCTCGACCACCGCCCAGGCCAGGGCCAGTCCGTCAAAGGTGCTGGTGCCGCGGCCGATCTCGTCCAGGATGACCAGGCTGCGCTTGCCGGCCTGGCGGAGGATGCGCGCGGTCTCGGTCATCTCCACCATGAAGGTGGACTGTCCCCTGGCCAGGTTGTCCGAAGCCCCCACCCGGGTGAAGATGCGGTCGCACAGTCCGATCCTGGCTGCTGCAGCCGGCACAAAAGACCCGGACTGGGCCAGCAGGGCGATGATGGCAGTCTGGCGCAGCACCGTGGACTTTCCTGCCATATTGGGCCCGGTGATGAGCAGCAGCCTGGACCGATCGCCCAGGACCACGTCGTTGGGGATGTAATTGGCCCGCCCCTGACAGGACTCCACAGCGGGATGGCGCCCCCCCTTGATCTCGATTTTCAGGCCGGTGTGCAGCTCCGGCCTGACCCATTCCTCATGCCTGGCGGTCTCGGCCAGACCCTGCCAGACGTCGAGACGGGCCAGAACACCGGCCATGTGCAGCAGCCGCTTGCGCTCTTTCGCAACCGTGGCGCGCAGCGCCTGGAAAAGCTCGTACTCCAGGACCTTTCGCTTTTCAGAGGCGCTGAAGAGCCGGTCCTCCAGCTCCTTGAGCTGGGGGGTGAGGTAGCGTTCGCTGTTGGCCAGAGTCTGGCGCCGGGCAAAGTGCTCAGGCACCGGGCCCTTGTGCGCCCTGGAGAGTTCGAAGAAATAGCCGAAAACACGGTTGTACCCGAGCTTGAGCTTGGGGAGGTCAGAGGCTTGGCGTTCGTGCTCCAGGAGCTGTCTGAGCGTGTCCTCGCCGTGCTCGGTCAGCTCCAGGATCTCGTCCAGCTGCTCGTCGTACCCGCTTTGAAACAACCCCCCTTCGGTAATCACCGGGGGAGGGGAGTCCACCAGGCTGTGCTGCAGCAGCTCCGCCACATCTGACAGCTCGTCCCATTCCGTGAGGATGGTGGTCCAGAGCCTGGGCCGGTCCTGGGCCGGAAGCTCGTCAAGCAGCGCTTTCATGGCGGGCAGAGCGGTCAGGGAAGCCCGCAGGGAGACAAAATCCTTGGGCGTGCTGCGGTTCAGGAGGATGCGGGTGCTCAGGCGCTCGAGGTCGTAGACCTGGTCGAGGTTGTGCCTGATCCGGTTGCGCAGGCCGTCGTCGTGGAGCAGGCACCCGACCAGGTCCAGATTTTCCTGGATCGGCCCAAGGTCGCGCCAGGGTTGCCGCAGGCGGGAGTGCAGCAAACGCCCCCCCATGGGTGTCTTGGTCCTGTCCACCACGTGCCAGAGCGTGCCCGGTCCACGCGTTCCGTCCAGGGTCCGGAAAAGCTCCAGGTTTCTCTCGGTGACCTCGTCCAGGAGCAGGTGGCGGCTCAGATTGAGGGGCCGGAAGGGGCTCAGGTGGTCCAGGTCCTGCTTCTGGGTCTGGTGCAAATAGGCCAGCAGCGCGCCGCAGGCCTGCACCAGCTGGGGTTTGTTCTCCAGATCGAGCGGCGCCAGGGAGGACACGCCCTGGGCCTTGAGGATCCGCTTTTCACCCCCCGACCGGTGAAAGAACGGGGTTTCGCTCAGGCGGTTGACCCTGCCGCGAAAGCCCGCACCCGGAGCCGGCTCGGACAGGCCCTCCGGCACCAGCAGCTCACGGGGATCGAGCTTGAGCATCCACTGCCGGAGCTGGTCCAGCTGTCTTGAAAAGAGGCCCGACCATTCCCCGGTGGAGAAGTCGATCCAGGCCAGGCCGCCCGCATCCGCTCCCCCATCCCAGTACAAGGCGGCCAGATAGTTGCCGGACTTGGCTTTGAGACCGCCGTCCTCGACCACTGTCCCCGGGGTCAGGACACGGGTAACGGCGCGTTTGACCAGGCCCTTTGCGGTCCTTGGGTCCTCGACCTGGTCGCAGATGGCCACCTTGTAGCCTTTGTCGATCAGCTGCCGCAGGTACTCCTCCACGGCGTGGTGGGGAACCCCGCACATGGGCATCTTCAGGTCGGCATTGGGGTTGCGCGAGGTCAATGTGATCTGCAGCTCACGGGCAGCCGTCTCGGCATCCTCGAAAAAGAGCTCGTAAAAATCCCCCATGCGGAAGAAGAGCAGGGCATCCTTGTTCTCCTCCTTGATGCGCAGGTATTGCTCCACCATGGGAGTGGTCTTGATGGTGCTCATAGAAGTGAAGAAGCTCGAAGTTCGAAGCTTGAAGCTCGAAGCAAGCGCAGGAAATCACTCGGCGAAAACAAAAACTCAGCAAAAGTCATTCCCGCTCTCTGTCCCGGTTTTTTGTAGGGGCACGATGCACGTGTCCTTCATGCGTACCCTTCCTACCAATCGCACCTTTTGGGAAGGCAGGGTTTCGCCCTGCCGGGCGACCTACTCGGCACCTATCTTAGAAAAACTCTATAAGATCCTGCAAGGTTGATCTTGTTCGCATATATTCCCGTTTCCGATGGTTTACTCAAAAGATATGTGCCGGGGGCCTGGGGCCCGGCTACGCTTTTAGCTACGCCGTGGGAGGCCCGGCTACGGTCCTTTATCGCCAGCCCCTGCGGGTGGAATCGAAAAAAATGGGTGCCTGACGTGCAAGATGTATTTATTCGTTGCAATGTACATAACCCCGTCGATTCCACAAAGGCTTCCTCCGGGTCTGGCGGGACCGCAGCAAGGC
>CAZQOG010000212.1:0-3276 GCA_964594925.1 uncultured Desulfohalobiaceae bacterium | reverse complement strand
AGCACATTTTCAAGATTGTTCAAAATTCCCGCTGAGCTTCGTTGCTTCGGCTGAAGCAAATCCTCACGTATGAAAAATACGCTTCGGCCTTGCTCCACCCTCGCGCCTCGTCAGCGAAAATTCTCAACGCATTTCAAAGATCTAGAATTCCCGCTGGACTTCGTTGCTTCGAAAACCCCCTTGCCACGGCGAAGCTTTAAGCGAAGCCTGGGTCACGCCTTGCCAGCGAAAATTTTGAGCACATTTTCAAGATTGTTCAAAATTCCCGCTGCGCTTGATGTGGCTGCGCTGTGCCCGGCGGTTGCAGGGACAAATTCATATCTGGTTTGTCAGGGGGTGGTCAAGGTGTTGGCTGGTTTTGGCGGTAGGGGGAGATCTCGAGGGTGTTGAGCAGGCGTTCCAGGCGTCGTTTGTAGGTGTGCTCGGCGTGGATCAGGGTCTGCCAGGCCCGGGTCAGGTCGTGGCGCAGCCGGGGGTCCCTGTTCAGCCGGGTGAGAAGCCCGGGGATGTCTGTGGCTCGGGAGAAGCTGACCAGGGTTGTCAGCTCCCTGGGGAAGAGCTTCAGGCCAGGGGTTGCGTCGCTGATCAGGAAGCCACCTGCGCTCCAGACGTCGAAGTGGCGCTGGGTGAGCCCGTGGGGCAGGAGCAGGCTGGTGACGTTGAGGGTGGTTCCGGACGCGGCATAGATGTCCGCCAGGGGGCCGTAGTAATCCACCTGGGGGCGGCAGTCCGTCCCTTGTGGCAGCAGGTCCTGCCATCCCGCGTCACCGAAGACCGTTGTCCCGGAAGCTGCAGCGGCCCGGGCCACGCAGTCGATCCTGAACTGCCTGCTCGTGGTTTCCGCGCCCAGGCCTGCGCGGCGGACCTGGGTCCCGGGCCACAGGGGCGACGTGCCCAGCCGTTCCAGCCACCAGCAGAAGTCGGGCCGCTGCCCGGTGCCAAGCGCTGTCAGGGCGGCCCGCAGATCGCCTGACTGCACGCGGCTGGCGGCAAAGAAGCGCTCCTTTCCCGGAAAGGCCGACCGGCCCACGAACACTGTCCTGTCTGCAAGGTCGGCAAAGGCTCTGGGATTGCTTGGCGCAAACAGGGCCGGGGAGGTGGCCAGGGGAAGGTGGTGGACGGCAGCGGATCCGTGCTCCCGGAGAGGTTCGAGAAACCAGTCGTCGGTCACGAACAGGGTGAGGTCCCGCCAGAAGGGGCTCTGCAGCCCGGAGACCAGGTGGAAGGGGTTGTCAACGCACCACACAGCGGCAGGGACATCGGCTTCCTTGAACAGGGCGGCGTTGCGGCCGTAAGGGTCGCACCCCTTGAAGTTGATGGACAGGAACAGGGTGGGCCTGTTTTTCCGGAGCAAGCCGGCCAGCTGTGCTGCAGTGGGTTCTTTCCGTAGCAGGTCGACTTGAAATCCGAGCCCTTCCAGAGCGTCCCTGATTTCCGGGACTACGAGGTCCTGTCCGCTTCCCGCAAGCAGGGCCGTAGCCTGCTGCTTGTTTTGCGTCGCGCCTGATCGGGCCAGCTCGAGGCGGGCCAGGACCGGGTTCCAGAAGCTCGGGAAGAGAAGCGGCCCCTGGCTGTAGATGCAGACACGCACGGCCCGCAGGAACGAATCGCTGAGTTCCCCGGGCAAGACAGGAGTCCAGGTCCGGGGAATGGATGCGTGCCAGTCAGGAGGCATCTGATCTGTCAGGGCAGGGCACTCGAGGTAGAGCACCTGCTCGATTCCTGATGGAACAGGCACCTCCACGGGGCTGGGTCCCAGGCCGAGCAGCAGCAGACGCGTCGCCTGCCCACGACAGTCGAACCGGCCAGGTGCAAGGGTTCGCGGCCTGTCCAGCTCGTCACGGACAGTCAGGCGGTGGGGGCGTTTGCTTGGGCTGGGCACGGGGTTGGCTTGCTGCGAACTTTAGAGTAAATTTCCGAGCCTTGCGGGAAAATGAAAAAATATCGCGACCACTACTTTAATCGGGCCAAGCAGCAGAACTACCCGGCTCGCTCCGTGTACAAGCTGCAGGAGATCGACAAAAAGTTCCGTTTGCTGCGCCCTGGACTCACGGTGCTCGACCTTGGCGCCTCCCCCGGGTCGTGGAGCCTCTTTGCCGCCCAAAAGGTGGGCGGGGAGGGCAAAGTCGTCAGCATCGACCTGCAGCCCACGGAAACCACGTTTCCGACCCAGGTCAGCTTCTATGTCGACGACATACTCCAACCGTCGGTGGAGCTCAATGAGGTCTTGGAGCGGGTGGGCCCTTTCGATCTGGTTCTCAGCGACATGGCCCCCAAGACCACCGGGATAAAGTTCACGGACCAGGCCAGGTCCCTGGAGCTGGCCGAGGCTGCACTGGAGGTGGCCCTGCTCCGGCTCAAGCCGCAAGGCGATTTTGTGGTCAAGATTTTTCAGGGGCCGGATGTTCCCGAGTTTCAGCGCGGCCTGAGGAACCATTTCAAGGCAGTCAAAACATTCAAACCAAAAAGCTCCCGGGCCGAGAGCAAGGAAATTTTTTTTGTGGGCCTGGAACGGCGGTAAAACACGCCGCACGCAGTGCGAGGAGGAGCAATGGCTGGACACAGCAAGTGGGCCAACATCAAGCACCGCAAGGGTCGCCAGGACGCCAAGCGGGGTAAGATCTTCACCAAGGTGACCAAGGAAATCATGCTGGCCGCCAGGCTTGGCGGCGGCGACCCCGATATGAACCCCAGGCTTCGGGCCGCTGTTGATGCGGCCAAGGCAGTCAACCTTCCCAAGGACAAGATCGATACGGGCATCAAGAAGGGCACGGGCGAGCTGGGGGCCGAGAACATCGAAGAGGTCATCTACGAAGGGTATGCGCCGGGGGGCGTGGCCCTGCTCATCGAGACGGCCACCGACAACAAGAACCGCACCGTCTCCGAGGTCCGTCACATGCTCTCCAAGGCCGGCGGGTCCATGGCCGAGGCCGGGAGCGTGTCCTGGATGTTCGACTTCAAGGGGGTGCTGCGGTTCGACAAGGCGAAGTACACCGAGGACCAGTTGCTCGAGGTGGGGTTGGAGGCCGGCGTGGAGGATGTGCTCGACGAGCAGGACTTCTGGGAGGTCCGTGTGGCCCCGACCGATTATGCCGCCGTCCAGGACGCCTACGCCGCGGCCGGGATCGAACAGGACGAGTCGGAGCTGACCATGGTCCCCAAGAACACTGTGGTCGTGGATGCGCAGACCGGTCTCAAGGTCATCAGGCTGTGCGAGAACCTGGACGATCACGATGACGTGCAGAAGGTCCATGCCAACTTCGACCTGCCCGACGA
>CAZQOG010000211.1:0-3301 GCA_964594925.1 uncultured Desulfohalobiaceae bacterium | reverse complement strand
GTACCGGTCGTTCTTGCCGGCGCTCCACCGCCACCCCCTCGTTCCAGCCTGGAATGTCCGACCCTGCACCTGCTGCGTTCAAGAGACCATCTCCTGTTGTTCCTCGTAAAAGACACGGATTCGCCCGTGGGCATGAATGCCCACGGGCTCCAAAGTGTACGCTGTTCACGTACTCTTAAACGAAGTGAACCGAATTTTTTGCCTCAGATCAAAGAATCCTTCCTCCCCTTCCGGCAGGGTCCAGACGTGGACTTTCCCTTTCAAGGGTGGCACAGTCCCGGTTTACAATTTGCTCCTGCTGTTTACACTCCGGGTATTCCCGGTTGACGCCACACGCCTGCTCCAACACCGCGGCGGGAATTATTTCCGGTTATCAAAGGAGTCACTATGATCGGCATATCCAAGCTTTACTGCGGCAGCGTCGAGCCCTCGGACGCCCTCAGGTACGGGCGCCACTCCGGCAAGCTGCCCTCCCATCTGCTCCAGTTCTCCAAGGACAAGAAGCCCGTGGTGGTCTGGAACATGACCCAGCGCTGCAACCTGAAGTGCGTGCACTGCTACGCCCAGGCCATCGACCCCAGGGGAGACGATCCCATCTCCACGGACAAGGGCAAGGAGATCATCGACGATCTGGCCGCTTACGGGGCCCCGGTCCTACTCTTTTCCGGCGGCGAGCCACTGGTGCGCGAGGACCTGGTGGAGCTGGCCAGTCACGCCACCGCACGGGGCATGCGCGCGGTCATCTCCACCAACGGCACCTTGATCACCAAGGCCAAAGCCCGGGAGCTCAAGCAGGTCGGCCTGTCCTACGTGGGCATCTCCCTGGACGGGGCTGAGGAGGTCCACGACCGCTTCCGCAAGGTCAGGGGTTCGTACAAAAAGGCCCTGGAAGGTGTGGCCAACTGCCAGGCCGAGGGGCTCAAGGTGGGCCTCAGGTTCACCATCAACAAGAGAAATGCCCAGGAGATCCCCCATCTCTTCGACCTCATCGAGCAGCTGGACATCCCGCGCATCTGCTTTTACCACCTGGTCTACTCGGGGCGGGGCTCCGAGCTGATCAACGAGGACCTCACCCATCAGGAGACCAGGCAGGCAGTGGACCTGATCATGGACCGCACCCGGGCGCTGTTCGACAAGGGCCTTGAAAAGGAGGTCCTGACCGTGGACAACCATGCCGACGGTCCCTATGTCTGGTACCGGCTGCTCAAGGAGGACCCTGAGCGGGCCAGCCAGGTTCTGGAGCTGCTCAAGTGGAACGAGGGCAACTCCTCGGGCCGGGGCATCGGGTGCATCTCCTGGGACGGGCAGGTGCACGCCGACCAGTTCATGCGCCACATCACCTTTGGCAACGTGCTGGAGCGCCCCTTCTCCGAGATCTGGGACGATCCGGACATCGAGCTGCTGCAAAAGCTCAAGGACAAACGGCCCCACGTGGGCGGCCGCTGTGCAGGCTGCCGGTTCCTGGACATCTGCGGCGGCAACTTCCGGGCCAGGGCCGAGGCCTACTACGATGAGTTCTGGGCCCAGGACCCGGCCTGCTACCTGAGCGACGAGGAGATCTCCGGCACCCCGGTCAGGGAGCTGGGCGAGCCGGCCGTGCAGGTCTCGGACGGCGAACCGTCCTGTTGCGCAAGGTAAAAAAGTTCGAAGTCGAAAGCTTGAAGTTCGAAGGAAGAAAAAACAAGGCAAAGCAGGCCACACGACCTTCAGCCAGTTTTTTGCTCTTGGTTTGCCCTGCCTTTCCTTCCGACTTCGAACTTCGAACTTCGAACTTTCTTGAACTCTGAACTTGGAACGTTTTGAGGGTTGCCATGGACTTCTTTCGCGGCAGACGGTTGCGCCGGACCCCGGCCCTGCGCGAGATGGTCAGGGAGACGGAGCTCCGGCCCCAGGACCTGATCATGCCCTACTTCGTGGTGGAGACGGACGATGCCTCCTTTGAAAAACCCATCTCCTCCATGCCCGGCCAATCCCAGCTCAGCCTGCACAAGCTGCTGGAACGGGTGGGCCCGGTTGTGGACAGGGGGCTGCGCAGCCTGATCCTGTTCGGCATCCCCAGGGAAAAGGACCCCGAGGGAAGCCAGGCCTGGGCCGACAACGGTATTGTCCAGCAGGCCGTGGCCGCGCTCAAGGGGCGCTTTCCCGAGCTGGTGGTCATCACCGACGTCTGCCTGTGCGAGTACACTTCCCACGGCCACTGCGGCCTGGTGCAGGACGGACGGGTGCTCAACGACCCCACTCTGGAGCTGCTGGCCCGTGCCGCCCTGTCCCACGCCAGGGCCGGAGCGGACATGGTGGCACCCTCGGACATGATGGACGGCCGTGTGGCCGCCATACGGGAGCGCCTGGACGACAAGGGCTTCGCTGACCTGCCGATCATGTCCTATGCGGTCAAGTACGCCTCCAGCTTCTACGGGCCCTTTCGCGAGGCTGCCGCAAGCCCGCCGCAGTTCGGCGACCGCAAGACCTACCAGATGGACCCGGGCAACAGGCTGGAGGGGCTGCGCGAGGCCTCTGCCGATGCGGTCGAAGGAGCGGACATTCTCATGGTCAAGCCGGCCCTGCCCTACCTGGACATGGTCAGGCAGGTGCGCGACGCCTTCGATCTGCCCGTGGCCGCCTACCAGGTCAGCGGCGAGTACGCCATGATCAAGGCCGCGGCACAAAAGGGCTGGATCGACGAAGCCCCCCTGGTGCTGGAAACCCTGACCTCGATCAAGCGCGCCGGCGCCGACCTGATCCTGACATACTTCACCGAAGACGTGCTTGAAACCCTGAGCCTACAATGAGCAACGAACGCCAGATCCCCGACAGCCCCGGGCACCCCGCGGGCCACCCCCATGCCAAAGGACACCCCGGTGCGGAGACCATGCCCAAAAAGACGCTGGACGACGGCAGCCCGGCCTGCCGGCTCATCGCCTGGGAGGTGACCCGCTCCTGCAACCTGGCCTGCAAGCACTGCCGCGCAGAGGCCCATCTGGAGCCCTATCCCGGCGAGCTTTCCACCCGTGAGGCCCTGGAGCTGATCGACACCTTTCCCCAGGTGGGCACCCCCATCATCATCTTCACGGGCGGGGAACCCCTGCTCAGAAAGGACATCTTCGAGCTGGTGGCCCACGCCAAGTCCCGGGGGCTTCGGTGCGTCATGGCCCCCAACGGCACCCTGATCACCCCTGAGAACGCCGTTAGGATGAAGCAATCCGGCATCGAGCGCTGCTCCATATCCATCGACGCCCCCACAGCCGGGCTGCACGACGAGTTCCGGGGGGAAGCAGGCGCCTTTGACGCGGCCATGCGCGGC
>CAZQOG010000210.1:0-3338 GCA_964594925.1 uncultured Desulfohalobiaceae bacterium | reverse complement strand
TATTCCTAGTTTTTTCATCTTCCAAAGATATCATTGCTTTTGCCTCCATATCGGTGGTTATATCCAGATAGACCATTGTCGTGGATAAATTGGTATGCCCAAGTAATTTTGATAGTTGCGCAACGTTCATTCCATCATCCAACAGATGACTGGCCTTAGCGTGCCTAAATTGGTGTGCATGAAGATCGAGAGGTACGCCAGGGCAAGTTTCATGGGCGATAGCGGCATACTTCTTCAATCGCTTATTAATTGCTTCCTGACTAATTTTCCCTTGATAGCCCTTCACCCTGGAGTAAAAAAGATATCTGTCTTTACCTGGTTCCGATCCATGGAACTTCTTAATATATTTATTAAGATGGCTTACTAACTTTGGTGGCAGATATAAAGTTCTAACTTTATATCCTTTACCAATAACAGTTGCATGAGGGTTATCGGGATTAAGATCCAGGTCTGATACTTTTAACGACAAAACCTCGTCGATTCTGGCAGCTGTACCGTACAGGAACGCCATAAGAACAATATCCCGAAACCCTGTACTTGTATAGACGTCAGGCACAGACATGAGTGCCTTCACAGCACTTTCGCTCATACCATTTACCTTTTTCTTTGTTTCCTTCATTCGATGGATATTTTTCGATTCCAATAAGAGATACCTGTATTTAATATCCTGTTCACCAATGTATTGCAGATAGGCTCTTATCGAAGCTAGTCGCACATTGCAGCTTTGGGGGGTACAGCCCCTTTTATTTTTCAGCCAGACAAGCCACTCTTTTATGGTTTCACGGGAAAAGTCGCTACTGGAACTGAAAGAACTTGATTTTAAACCTTTAACGTCTTCAAGGAAGTGTATATAAAGGTTCATGGCTGATTCATAAGATCGTATTGTGTTCAGGCTATTTACCTGTGTGCATTCATCAATCCAAGAGTCATAGTATTTAGCCAATTTCAAGGCATCATTTTTATTATTCTTCATCATTGGGTAAATCAGGGATTATTTCATTATAAGATTCTCCTGACAGGTTTTCAATAATGCCGGCCAGTTTTGGAACCAGGGAATAATAGTACATAGTACTAGTCAGGGTGCTGTGCCCCATGCTTTTACTTAATGCCACCAGTTTGTCATGAACTTCAAATCCACGATTAGTCCATTTGTTTATATTTTCAATCGCGTAGTTATGTCTTATACTGTAAGCAACAGTTTTCGCATCATTGTATTTGTACCATAACTCGTTAAACTGCTTATATACCCAGATATTCCAATGACATTTATCTTCGTAGTTAGGGAAAAATATTTGGTGATCAGGCATTAGTTTCGATATAGCCTTATCATAACGAACAAGCAATTCTCTCATCGTGTCATGGAGTACAACCCGGTGCTCATTATACCCTTTGGTATAACGTACATTGATAACCCCATTTTGAAGGTTGATATCCTTTTTTCTTAGTAGTCTGGCCTCCGTCGTTCTAAGGCCGCTACTATAGAGAAGCCTAAAGAAAACAGGAACCTCAATCTTGCGAAGTTTTACTTGTATCGGAGCACCATCTTTGATTTCATCACATGCTTTAAAAAAGTTTTTCAATTCCTTTTCGCTAAAGGCGTGAGGTATATAGGGGTTAGGTATAGCGCGAGGAACTTTCGGTACTTTTAAATTTATCCACTTTCGCTGCTCCGCATATTGTAAAAAAGAGATTATTGAATGTGTTCTGGAACGATGAGAAATAGGTTTCTCTGTATTTCTTTTCGCACACCACCAATCAATCATTTCTTGGGTTAAGTATTTGCTTTCAGGGTATCTTTTGTTACAATCGCGATAGAACTGGACAAGAGAAAATGTCGTAGACTTTTTGAGTCCAGACACCTTGCGAAACTTAAGGTACATGTCTAACATTTCCTTAAATATTATCAGCGTTATCATTCTCCAAGTATTTCTTTCCTCACAGGATATTTATCAATACTCAATGCACATTCCTTTAGACGAATAAGGTCTGATTCAAGATATGATTCGATTGATATAGGTGATGCATGGCCTAATACTTCGGAGATAACAGGAGTTTGTATTCCATTTTGGAGCAGTGCAACAGCAAAATTGTGTCTAAATAAATGGAGGCCTCTTTTCTCGCCTTCTGTTCTGACACCAGCTTTTGTCAATACAGCAGTTGCAGCATTATACATGGATGTAGTCCTGAGCTTTCTTGTCTTTTTATCCTGAGTCAAAAATATCGTTTCATTGTCAGAGTGAGGCCTTTCCTTCTCTATGTAATCAAAAATTGCATTACCTACAACCGGACGTAGAGGCAATGTCAATGGTGCACCTGTTTTGTTTTGGATGAGATTGATTATATTATGTTCCCAATCAATGTTATCAAACGTAAGTGCAGCAATATCACAACCGCGAAGACCTGTACAGAAAGCTATAGTTACAATGGCCTTATCACGAAGAGTTAGATTTGTACAATCGCTACCAAAAAGAACAGATTTGATTTTTTTCAGCTCGTCCTCCTCTAAAAATGGATACGTTTTGTGGGATTTTTTCATTATAGGGAGAAAGGAGATAATTCTTTCACATTCGCCATTATGGTAGTATGGAATACATTCTTTCAGAACGGTTTTAATTTGTTTCATAACATCAAACCCTCTTACAATCTTCTCCCCGTCATAGAAATAGTTCTGTACAGTTCTTTCAGAAACATCAAGTAGAGAATGTGTTCCATGAGTTTGCTGATAATCAAAGAACTTGGCTGCTGCCAGTTTCAAGTGCCTGATATACGATTCTGATACACATCGATTTGTTGCAGATTTTACAAAAACATCAATAACATATTTATATTCAGGAGAAAGGCACTCATAGTTATCTTGTTTGAGAAAACCGCAACGATGGATAGAAGTTGGAAAAATTCCTTTCAAATCAAATTGCCTAATTTTACCGATAATCTTGAGCTTATGATGAAGCGTTGATTTTGTAAACTTCGTACTCAAAGACTCGTAATATTCTTCATAAGAATTGATTCTCGGGTCACTTGCTTCTTTTAAAACCTGCCGAATATCAGTGAGAAACTCATTGATATAAACTTTTGAGTATCCGTTCCCTCGCAGGTAATCTATGAGAAGAGGATACGTTCTTCTTAAATTTTCGACGTTCATATTTATTTGTAATTATTAAGTTATTAAACGCCGCAATGTCTATATAAAATCCTAACATAGACTTATCTTATAAGACTTAAATTTAGCCTATTAGACAGAAAAGTTCGGATTTTATGGAAGTAAGGATTACGGATGTAAATCAGGTTGATGTCTGCCTCCAGCATATGCATAGCTTTGGTATGGCGCAGGGAATGGC
>CAZQOG010000209.1:0-3349 GCA_964594925.1 uncultured Desulfohalobiaceae bacterium | reverse complement strand
GACTACGCCAAGAGGGCAGGCACAGGGGCCTGCCCCTACAATTGTAAAAGATGCAGCAGGCCGTTCAAAAACCACGCTGGCAAGGCGCGAACTCCGGGACAAGGCCGAGGCATATTTCTTATACGTGAGGGTTTGTCCCGGGGTTCGCAACGCAGTCCAGCGGGGATTTTTCAACGGCCTGCCTAACTGCCGACCAGCTTGGTGATCATGAGCGTTGACAGCCCCAGAAAGACCACGAACCCCCCCACGTCCGTGGCCGTGGTCACGAAGATGCTCGATCCAAGTGCCGGGTCCAGCTTGAGCCGACGCAGGATGATGGGGACCATGGAGCCCACCAGGCCGGCGAGAGTCAGGTTGAGGATCATGGTCGCCCACAGGATGAGCGCCAGCCAGACATTCTGGAACCAGAAAAGGGCAATGAGCCCGATGGCGCCCCCCAGGATCAGCCCATTCAAAAAACCGACCCCCACCTCTTTGCCCAGCACCTTCCAGTTCGATCCCAGATCGATCTCCCCCGTGGCCAGGGCCCTGACCACCACGGTCAGGGACTGGTTTCCCGCATTTCCCCCCAGCATGGCCACCACCGGCATCATGGCCGCCAGGAGCACAAATCTGGAGATAGACTCGGAAAAGAGCTCCACAGTGTAGGCCACCAGCAGTGCCGTGACCAGGTTGAAGAGCAGCCAGGGCACCCGCAGCTTGACCGAGCGGTACAAGGGCGACTCGATGCTCTCGTCCGTGTCCAGGTTGGCCAACAGATACATGTCCTCCTGGACCTCCTCCTCGATGACATCGTAGATGTCGTCGTAGGTGATGATGCCCACCAGGCGGTTGTCCTCGGAGACGACCGGCATGGCCAGGAAGTCGTAGTGCTGCATCTTGTTGGCCACCTCTTCGATGTCCTCGTTCACCTTTACCGAAATGATGCTCCTGTTCATCACGTTGCCCACAAGCTCGCGCTTGGGCGCCGTGATCAGGTTGCGCAGGGACAAAAAACCGATCAGCCTGGTGGCTGCGTCGACCACGTAGACATAGTAGATGGTCTCCTTTTTCGGTGCCTGCAGCCGGAGCTGCTCCAGGGCGGCCTCCACGCTGTCGTTGTGGCGCAGCAGGGCATAGTCCGTGGTCATGTAGGCGCCGGCACTGTCATCGGGATAATTGATCAGCTTGAGGATGTTCTGTCGTTCGGCTTTTATCAGCAGGGACAGGATGCGTTCCTGGAGCGTCTCGTCGATATCCTCGATCAGGTCGGCCCGGTCGTCGGGGCTCATCTGGCTTATCAGCTTTGCCAGGGTTTCCCTGCTGAGCTGGCGCAGCACTCCTTTCTGCATCTCAAAGGGGACGAACTCGAAAAATTCCAGGGCCTCCACCGGGCCGGCAAGCTCGATGAACCTGGCCATTTCAGCAGGACCCAGTGGCTCCAGAAGCTCGGCCCAGTCTGCCGGGTGGATTTCCTTCTTCCTGTAAACGGCCACGAGTTCGTGAAGACCGCCCTGCGCAACCAGTTGCTGGATGTGCTCTTTCTGAATGTCCTGGTAGTTCTGCATGGCTGACTCCTCGCACGAATGACTGAATGGCACGGTGCCGACCGCAATCCTTTGAAAAAAAATGGGGTGGTCAGGCTGACCACCCCAATTGCTCTCAGCCCGTAACCGCTGTCCAGCTCATTCCTGATGGTCGAAATGACTGGAGTGCTTGATATTTCTCCCCCGACTGATGAAGACCACGTCCTCGGCAATGTTGGTGGCCAGATCAGCCACACGCTCCAGGTAGCTGGACACGGCAATGATGTTCACCCCGCGCCCGATGGTGCCTGCCTCGCAACCCATCTCATCGATGATGGTCTTGACGATCTTCTGGTTCAGGTCGTCAACCCGGGAGTCCATCTCCCTGATTCTCAGGGACAGGGCATCGTCCATGTTGTTGTAGGCAGTGATGACCTCCCCGAGCATTTCCACCACGATGTCGGACATGGTCTTGACCATGTTCATGATCGGAAGCTCAGGCTTGAGGCTGATGAACATGGCTTTCTCAGCGATATTGGTGGACTGGTCACCGATCCGTTCCAGGGCCTCTGCAATATGGAAGCTGCCGATGATGAACCTGAGATCCCGGGCAACAGGTTGCTCCAGGGCCAGAATCCGCAGACAGAAGTCGTCGATCTCCACCTCCAGCCTGTTGACCTGCTTGTCTTCCTGGATCACTTCCTCTGCCAGGTCGTCGTCGCGGTCGAAGAGCCCCCGCAGGGACTTGTGAAACGCACGCTCCACCAGAGCGAACATGTTCATGGTCTTGACTTTCAGCTTGTCCAACTCGAGTTGAAAATGTCTGGTCATGTCTTCTTGCTTTGGGTTGTACGTTCGATAGGTCCCTTGGGGCCTTCGCTTGGCAACGACCGGATCAAGGTATCCGTTCAGCATACGCTTTTCAAATTATGGCGGTCAAGACGCAACTTGTCGCCGTGGCCCGCTCAAAAAAAGACTTCCTTCAACGGGGTTGCCTGACGGTTCAAGATTCTGGGGCCAGGTCCTTCTTGAGGGTGAAGGCGAAGGTCGACCCTTTGCCGTCCTCCCTGACCGGGCTTTCCACCCAGATCCTCCCCCCCAGGTTGCGCAGGATGTGCCGGCAGATGGCCAGCCCCAGCCCGGTTCCCGGGACTATGCCGTTGCGGTGCTTGTCCAGACGATAAAAACGTTCAAAGACCCGCTCCTGGTCTTTTTTCGGCACCCCGGGCCCGCTGTCCGTGACCCTGATCAGCCACTCCGTTTCTGAGAAGGACTCGGCACCCACGTGCACACTGCTGTTTTCCGGGCTGTACTTGACCGCGTTCTCCAGGAGATTCCTGAGCACCTGCACCAGCTGGTCGTAGTCGGCCCAGGCCACGGGGTTGGTCTGCCCGGTCTCGTCGACCAGCTCCACCCCCTTGGCCCCGGCCAGGGTGGAACAGAACTTCCAGGCCGCATGCAGGGCATTGCCAAGGTGCACCGACTGCAGGGAGATCGATACCTCGCTGGACTCGAGCTTGGCCAGCTGCAGCAGGTCGTCCAGCAGGTTGGACATGGTGTTGGCGTTCTTGATGACCACTTCCATGAAGGACCGGATCATGGAGGCATCCGCGTTGGCAGCATCGTGCAGGGTCTCGGCGTATCCCTTGATGGAGGTCAGGGGGGTCCGAAGCTCGTGCGACACATTGGCCACGAAGTCCTTGCGCACCCGCTCCAGGCGCTTGAGCTCGGTGATCTCGTGAAAGACGATGATCGCCCCGAGCTTGGAGTGGCGCCTTCCCAGTGGGATGATGGTCACGTCATAGAAACGATCGTCCTGGGTCTCCACCAGGATCTTTTCCGAA
>CAZQOG010000208.1:0-3377 GCA_964594925.1 uncultured Desulfohalobiaceae bacterium | reverse complement strand
AATGCCCAACCGTAGCAAATCGCAAAGCTTTCGGGCAAGGAGTGGTGGTTTGGGTGGTGCGGAGGGGGAGTTCGATGGAAAGGCTGAAAGCTTATGAGGGAGCAACCGCGAAGGGGGGCGACGGGGCGCAAAGCAGGGCCCTGACGAGTTTCAGCCAGCGGAGAAAAACCCCAGGGCTACAATGGGCCTTGGGCTGTCGCCGCGTTGCGATGTGTAGGGGCAGGCCCTGTGCCTGCCATCCTTCGTTT
Source organism: uncultured Desulfohalobiaceae bacterium (assembly GCA_964594925.1). Lineage (GTDB taxonomy): Bacteria > Desulfobacterota > Desulfovibrionia > Desulfovibrionales > CAZUBS01 > CAZUBS01. Next base: position 3,129 of record CAZQOG010000208.1, on the reverse strand, counting down.
TCCTGTTTACGGGAAGAGGAAGGACAGGACCGCGTAGGTGACCAGGCCCGCTCCCAGCGAGCCGTAGAGCAGCAGTCAGGGGATGCAGTTGGAGCCTTTCTTCCACAGGAAGAATCCGCCGACGGAGATGCCGACCAGGATGGAAAGGATGAGCTTGAGGGCGTGGGGCATGGCGATCAGGGCTCCTTTGAGGTTCGGTGCGATATCATGAACAGGCTAGCGTTTTTGAAACCTTTCGGTCAATGAAATGTCTGTGTGGACCCATCCCCGTTCGATATACCGCCTGCCCTGACAGCAGCCGTCTTTGACGTGCTGCAGACTTCCGATTTTTCCGAAAAAAAAGCTGGCCTGACCGGGCCGGGCCGGGGGCCTGGAAGATGCAGCATCGCTGTCCGAGGTGCATTCTTGAATCATACTTTCTGCATCCAGAAGTGGGAAGTGTATGAAAAAGTTGTAAAGGCGGTCACTATTTAGAGGGTACAGAGTATAGGGTATGTTCTTTTATCATTAAAGATATATTTTGTTGATGCTTTAAATGTTTATAAATAAATATAAATAATATTAATTATAAAAAAATACATTTTGGTACTGATTACAGGATGGACTGTCTTTGTAAGAATGATTACAGGATGGACGGTTTGGGACTCTACTGGATACCAGGCTCTTTCGAAAGCCATCTGTATTCATACCGGAATCCATGCCTTTGTCCAGATGATCGCGAAAGACATGGATCCCGGATCCCCTCTCCGCTTGAGCTACGCCGGGGCAGGCGAGTCCGGGATGACTTGGGAGTATTTCTTCATAACACGCGGAGGAGGTCATCATGAATTGGAAGTTCTGGAAAAACAGCAGGGAGTGCGCCGGTTCGAAACCCAATCTTCCCAAACCCAAGGAAATTCCGGATCAGATAGGCATGCACCTGGTGGTGAATAAAAAGATGGACCCCGATTTCATATGGTCTCTCAAGTGCGCTTTGAAGCCACGGACAGAAAGCCGGACAACTTTTGACTTTCGTCTGTTCAGCCCTGTTTCGGCTCAGAACGCCCGGGTCATTGTGTCAAGCTATGACGCGCTGGACGCCTGCCCCGAGCTGATCCTCTTCCACGGCCGGTTCGACAGGCAGTCGAAGCAGTTCGAGATTGTGGAAGGCAGCCAGCCTGCATCAGGGGTGCAGCCACCCACGGATGTCCCCCTGGCGCACCCTCGGGCCTGAACGGTCAGGTCCCGGCCCAGGAACTGGGGCAGAGTTTTTTGGTTCTTCGACGTTCCATGTGGGATTTTTTGAGATCATACCAGCCAGGCAAACATTTGATAGCTTCCTTATGGAAGGCTTGGAAAGGTGCTTCGTTCTCGTTGTCGTTGTCGTAATCGTAATCGTAATCGTAATCGTAATCGAAATCGAACTTTTTCCATTGATCGCGTCGAAGAACCCCAAATACATGGATTCCGACTCAGGGTCCAAAATGAAGAAAAGTTGTGCCACCTCGCTGGACCGGTATGCGGTGTGCTCCGGCGGTGGCTACTCGTAGGTGGCGATGGAGTCGATCTCGAGCTGGAAGGGGCCGGCCTGCTTGTCGGAGATCAGGAAGCCGACCCGGCGGATGCGGCTGGGTTCAAGCCGGGGGGCGTCCTGGACGATGCGGCCCCGGAAAACAGGGACAAACTCGCTCCACTCAGCCCGTACGGTCATCCAGGCCCCGGCCCGGGTGGCAAAGGCGTGGCTGTACGACACCCGGTCACGGCGCTCGCCGGTTCGAAGCCGCAGCTGATAGCGTTTGCCGTCGCCCCTGACGCGCACGGCAAGCCCGGCCTGGTCCCCCAGGGGGCGGGGCGGGATATCGGTGAACACCGAAGCAAACCCGCCGTTGTTCTCCAGGGACACGGTGCCCTGGAACAGGGCCGTGCCCTGGTCCGTGAAGGCGATTTCGCTCTGGGAGCGACCGCCCATGACCCCGTCGTTGACCACCCTCCAGCTGTCTACGGCCCCTGCCTGGGTGAAATCGACCAGGCTGCGGACCGTGGTCTCGGGCGTGACTCTGTCCCTGCCGTTTTCCATTCCCATGCCAGTGTCTCCTGTCTGTGCTGTGAACAGGGCAAGTAGCAGCAGCAAAGCACACAGCAGTATATTGGACATCCTTCTCCTGGAACGCCTCCCACGGTGGCGCACTATCATGGGGGCTCTTTCCCCAGGCGTCGCACGATCTCCCTGGCCGGGATGAGGCCGGTGGCCGAGGCCGAGACGATGTTGCCGGCCACGCCGGGGCCGTCCCCGGCCACGAACAGGTTGTGGACGGAGGTCTCCAGCAGGGGGGAGGTCTCCACCTGGGTGGCGAAGAACTTGATCTCCGGGGCGTAGAGCAGGGTCTCGTCGTTGGCCACCCCGGGCACGGCGCAGTTGAGCTTCTCCAGCCCCTCCACCAGGTTGGTCACGATGCGCTCGGGCAGGGCCATGGCAATGTCCCCGGGCACCACCTCCTTCATGGTCGGCTCGATGTAGGAGTTGCGGATGCGCTCCCAGGTGGAGCGGCGGCCGCGCCTGAGATCCCCGAAGCGCTGCAGCAGGGGCTTGCCCCCGCCGATGAGGCTGGCCAGCCGTCCGATGGACTCGCCATAGGCCCGGTTGTCCGAGACCGGCTCGGTCAGCACCACCTTGGACAAAAAGGCAAAGTTGGTGTTGCGGCTCTTGGTGTGCATGCGGGCGTGGCCGTTGACGCACACGAAGTCCTGGTAGTTTTCCAGGGCCACGAACCCGCCGTAGTTGGTGCAGAAGGTGCGGGTCTGGTCGTCGTACTTGCGGGTGCGCACGAAAAAGGTGGGGTCGTAGACCACCTCGCACAGGTCCTTCATGATGTCGTTGTGCACCTCCACCCTGACCCCCACCTCGATGCCCCGCTGGGAGACCGGGATGCCCAGCTCCCGGACCAGGTCGCCAATCCACTGCGCCCCGGCCCGCCCCGGGGCCAGGATGACATTTTCAGCCCTGTAACGGCCCCGGCTGGTGACCACCCCGCTGACCCGGCCCTTCGAAACCAGCACGTCCCTGACCTCCTCGGAGGTGTGGAAGGTCACGCCCCGGCCCTTGAGGTCCTCGACCATGGCGCTGATGTGGCCTGGCAGGGTGTCGCTGCC
>CAZQOG010000207.1:0-3394 GCA_964594925.1 uncultured Desulfohalobiaceae bacterium | reverse complement strand
GTGCGCCTGGCTGCTGGACCGGCTGGCAGGCAGGGGACTGAAGCCCGTGCTGCTCACCAGGGGGTACAAGGCGCGCCCCCCGGCAACACCCTTTGTGGTGACCCCCGAAAGCAGCCCCTCCCAGGCCGGGGACGAGCCCCTGCTCCTGGCCGGGTCCTGTCCCGGGGCCACGGTGCTGGTCGATCCCGACCGGGCCCGGGCAGGGGCATGGGCGGTCAGCCGGCTGGCTCCGGATGTCTTTGTGCTGGACGACGGCTTCCAGCACCTGAGGGTACAGCGCGACATCGACCTGGTGCTGCTGCGGCCGCAGGACCTGACCGGGGAGTGGGACCGGGTCGTCCCGGCTGGCTCCTGGCGGGAAGGCAGATCCGCGCTCGGTGCGGCGTCCGCCTTTCTGGTCACCTGCGACCCGCACCAGTTTCATGATCTGCAACCGGTCGTGAAAGAACGCCTCGCCACCTTTGCCCGGCCGGTCTTCTCCATGCATCTCGTGGCCACCGGGTGCCTGGACAGGGCCGGACGCCCGATCCCTGTCCCCGCAGGCCGCCCCTATGTGCTGGTCACCGGCATTGCCGGTCCGGACAAGGCGGTCCGGACCGCCACCAGCACCCTGGGGGAAGCGCCCCGGATCCACCTGGCCTTTGCCGACCACCACGCCTACACTCCCCGGGACTGGGCCGCCATCATTGACGCGGCCGAGCGATCGTGCTGCGATACGATCGTGTGCACACCAAAGGACATGGTCAAGCTGGCCCCCCTTGGCGACCAGCGCCTGTGCACATTTGCGCTTGAGCTTCGTTTCGGGCCCGCACTGCTGACCCGCGAGACATTTCCCGCCTGGTTCGACAGGGCCTGGCGCACGCTGCACCCATACTGACACAATTTGTCACAGACCAGGAGCATTCCATGGCCAGAAGAAAAAAGAAGCAGGACATCACCCACAAGGACCTTGTCGAGGTCTTCCGCCAGGCCGGCCACCCCCTCACGTTCCGGGAGATCATGAAGCGCCTGAAGGCTGGAAGTGCCAAGAACAAGCACGTCGACACCCTGCTCCAGGACCTCTCCCACAAGGGCAAGATCATCCGTTCGGGAAAGTCCTACAAGCTGGTGGAGCGCATGCCCATGGTCATCGGCACCCTGGAGGTGCAGCGCTCGGGCGTGGGCTTTGTCATCCCCGAGGACAAGCGGCGCACGGACGTGTTCATCAGCCCCGACAACTTCGACGCCGCCTGGCACGGTGACCGGGTCATGGCTGCGGTGCTTCCCGGCCGTCGCGGCAAGAACCCGGCGGGCCGCATCGTGCGGGTCCTGGACCGGGGCCTGACCCGGCTGACCGCCCAGGTGGCCAAGCCCCTGGGGGCCAAACAGTTCCTGGCCAAGCCCACCGACACCAGGCTGAGCTTCAACCTGGTGGTCGATGTTTCTTCGCTCAGGCAAAACCCTGCGCTGGGGGACATCCTGGTGGCCGAGCCGGGCGAGCAGCTCGAGGCCCGCTTGTGGGCGGCCAAGGGCGAAAAGCTCCTGGGGCCGGAAAAGGACATCGAGGTCCAGGAGGCCGTGGTCAAGACCAACCACTCCATTCCCACGGCCTTTCCCCGGCTGGTGCTGGAAGCTGCGCAAACCTTTCCTGATGCCCCCTCGCAGCGGGACTTTGCCGACAGAAAGGACGCCCGGGACCTCGGTTTCGTAACCATTGACGGCGTCAAGGCGCGTGACTTTGACGACGCCGTCCTGGTCACCCCTGAAAAGGACGGGTTCGTGCTTGCCGTGGCCATTGCCGACGTGAGCCACTACGTCCTGCCGGACAGCCCCCTGGACCAGGAGGCCCGGGAGCGCGCCAACTCCTACTACTTCCCCCAGTCGGTCGAGCCCATGCTGCCCGAGGCCCTGTCCAACGGGCTGTGCAGCCTCAACCCGGATGTGGACCGGCTGGCCGTGGTGGCGGAGATGACCTTTGACGCCTCGGGCGTCAGACGTTCCTCCCGGTTCTACTCCGGGGTCATCAAAAGCCGGGCCAGGCTGACCTACGCCCAGGTCAAGCGGGCCCTCCTGGACAACGACCCCGCCGAGCAGGAGTCGCTGAGCCGGGTCATGCCCATGCTGCGCCAGGCCGAGCGGCTGGCCCGCCTGCTGCAGAAGCGCCGCAGCACACGAGGCTCCCTGGACTTTGACCTGCCCGAGCCGGAGATCCTGTTCAACCTGCAGGGCGAGACCGTGGACATCCGGCCCAAGGTGCGCCACTTCGCCCACCAGATCATCGAGGAGTTCATGATCGCGGCCAACGAGGCCGTGGCCGAGTTTCTCCGGGACAGGGAGGCCCCGCTGCTCTACCGCATCCACCCGGCACCCGATCCGGACAAGGTGGACTCGCTGTTCCGGCTGCTTCAGCGCACCTCCATCGGACACCGCCTGCCCGATGAGGCGGACATCAAGGGGCTGCAGACTCTCCTGGACATGGTCGAGGGCACCGACCTGGAGTTTTTGGCCAACCGGCTGCTGCTGCGGACCATGATGCAGGCCAAGTACTCCCCGGAGAACCAGGGCCACTTCGGCCTGGCCTCGGAGTGCTACTGCCACTTCACCTCCCCTATCCGGCGCTACGCCGACCTGGTGGTGCACCGCGCCCTCAAGTCAGCCCTGTCCAAGAGCTCCGGGCGAAGCTCGCCCCAGCAGCTGGCAAAGACAGCCGAGCATCTCAACACCAGGGAGCGCAAGGCCATGCAGGCCGAGCGGGAGATCATCAGCCGGCTGACCATCCTCTTTCTGGAGGATCGGATTGGGGAGCGCTTCACCGGCATTGTCTCCTCTTTGTCCGACTTCGGGTTCTGGGTGGAGCTCAACGAGGTCATGGCCGAGGGCATGATCCGGCTGTCCTCCTTCCACGACGACTACTACCAGTTCCTGCCCGACCAGCAGAAGATCGTGGGCGAGCGCACCGGCCGGACCTTCTCCCTCGGGGACCAGGTCCGGGTGGTGCTGGAAGAGGTCAACCTCTCCCGCCAGGAGATCACCCTGACCCTGGAGGATGAAAGCTCGAAGTCTGAAGCTGGAAGCTCGAAGCAGGAAGGACGGAAGGCAGGCTCAAAGCAGGGGAAGAAAGGTTCGAAGCAGAAACGTCAGAGGAAGTGAGGCGTGAGGGGTGAGGGGTGAATTTTTGTTCTTGCTTTGAGCTTTGAGCTTTCTTCAGCAATCACTTCCCCACGCAAAACCGCTCGAATATCCTGTCCAGGACCTCGTCCGGGGTGATGTCGCCGGTGATCTCGGCCAGCCAGGAGCAGGCCAGCTCCAGCCGCACCCCCAGCAGGTCGTAGGTCACACCGCCCGCCGTGTCCCGGGCCATTCCCTCCAACTCCGTAACAGCCTGCTGCAGCAGCTTCCGCTGCCTGAGGTTGGG
>CAZQOG010000206.1:0-3434 GCA_964594925.1 uncultured Desulfohalobiaceae bacterium | reverse complement strand
TCAGGCCCATGAGCAGGTTGGCCACCGCCGCGCCGAAGGCGCCCATCAGGATGGATCTCCACCTCGTTCCCGATCTCCTCGATGTCCTCGATGAACAGGGCCAGCTCGGAAACCGTGTTCACCAGGCTGTCCATGGTCTCGCCGATCCTGCGCCCTTCCCTGGCCGAACGTCTGAAGGAGTGGCCGACTTGCGTCAGGTGCTTCTCCATGCTTTCGAAGGTGCTCCCGCCCGTGGCGTCGGGGGCCTCGATCAGGCCGTGCAGTTTGGCGTCCAGGTCGGCGATGCGCTCCCCCACACCGTGCAGGTGCGTCACCAGGGACTCGACCGCCTCGCAGAAGTGCTCCACTGCGCTATGCAGCTGGGAGGACTGCAGCCCCACCACGTCACCAAACCAGCTGACCAGCTCCGCGTCGGAGAACTGCCTGCCCTCTTCGCTTTGCCGGTCGATGATGCAGAGCACCTCCTGCAGGGCCTCCTCCACGTGCTCCACCCGCTGCCGGGTGATGTCGTGGAACTGGATGGAGGAGACCATCTCGCCGACGCTGGCCCCGATCTCCTCCATCCTGCCGGCCAGCTCCGAGGCCGCAGCAGTGGACTTGGCCTCCATGGCTTCGAGCCTGCCGATATCCCGGCTGATGCTGCTGAAAAACCCATCCGCGCACTCCTTCTGCAGGGAGAGGATCTGCCCCAGCCCTTCCTGGGCCCGGGCCACCCGGCCCGACAAGGCCTTGGTTTCCCCTTGAATGCGGTAGGTGTGGGTGACCACGTTCTGCGCCAGCTGCTCCAGCTCATCGGCAATGGTCTCGAAGCCACGGCTGCCCTCGTCCATCCTGGCGCTTTCGATGCGCGTGGAAACCCCCATCATACGAAGGTTTCGCACCACCTGCCGAAACTCGGCCATGAGCCGTTCGAGTGCGTGCACGCTTTCCAGTGTCCGGCGCAGGTATTCCATGCCCTCCTCAAAACCGCTCTCCTTGCAGATCCTCTGCATCTGAGCAAAGCTCGAACGGATATCGTCCAGTACGGACTCCATGAGCCTACCCGAGCTCAGCTCGGTCAGCTTGCCCGCCTCGGAGCAGAACTCCCTGGCCTGGGCGTTGACCTCGTAGACCTTCTGGCCCAGGTCCAGGAACCTGTCCTCCTGATCCCTGACCAGCCCGCCCACCAGGGGGGTCAGCTCCTTGAGCCGCCGCGACCAGACCTCGAGCAGCCTTTCTTCCAGGGGCACCTGGTCCATGCTCTGTCCTTGCAACGTTGGGTTTGGTTCGGCCTTCATCTGCAGCACCGCATCACCTCGGCCCCGATGGCCTGAAGGGGCAGGACCTTGTCCACCCCGCCCAGCTTGATGGCTTCCTGGGGCATGCCGAAGACCACGCAGGTGGCCTCGTCCTGGGCGATGGTCACTGCCTCGGCCTGCTTCATCTCCAGCATTCCCTTGGCCCCGTCGTCCCCCATCCCGGTCATGATCACCCCCACGGTGTTCTTGCCCGCGTAACGGGCCGCCGAGCGGAAGAGCACGTCCACCGAGGGCCTGTGCCGGCACACCAGCGGGCCGTCCTTGATCTGGACGTAGTAGCGGGCCCCGCTGCGCTTGATGAGCATGTGGCGGTTGCCCGGAGCAATCAGGGCCTGCCCCCGCAGGATGGTGTCGTTGTCCCTGGCTTCCTTGACCGAGATGCGGCAGATCTGGTCCAGGCGGCGGGCAAAGGCCTCGGTGAACTTCTCCGGCATGTGCTGGACCACGGCGATGCCCGGCGCGTCCAGGGGCATGGACTGGAGCAGCACCAGCAGGGCCTCGGTCCCGCCCGTGGAGGCCCCCACGGCCACGATCTTGTCCGTGGTCTGAAAGGAGGGGCGTTTCCTGCCCGCCTCCAGCACGGCATCGGCGGAGAGCTTGCGCTCGATCCTGACCTGGCGCAGGGCCTTGATCGGCTTGGGGGTGGCCTGGGCTGCGGCCTTGACCGCATCGCAGATCCTGACCCGCGACTCCTCGAGAAATTTCTTGGTGCCCAGCTTTGGCTTCTGGATGATCTCCAGGGCGCCGTACTCCATGGCCCTGAGGGTGGTCTCGGCTCCCTCCTGGGTGAGCGAGGAGCAGACGATGACCGGGATGGGGTGCTGGGTCATGATCTTGCGCAGGAAGGTCAACCCGTCCATGCGCGGCATCTCCACGTCGGTGATGATAACGTCCGGGACCTGGTGCTGCATCTTCTCGGCTGCGATGTAGGGATCGGCGGCGGCGGCCATGACCTCGATCCCCGGGTCGCTCTCCAGGATATCCCTGAGCACCTGCCGTATGAGGGCGGAGTCGTCGACCAGAAGGACTTTGATGCGCTCTTTCATGTTCGTGCCCGGCCCTGAATTGGTGGTGGTTACGGTTTCCACAGGTGCATGACGTGGTGCATCCAGACGGACAGCATCAGCTCGGCCAGCCCGGCCAGAAGCGCGGCTGTGATAGATATCTTCCAGTCCCTGACAGTGAGGTCTTCGAGTATGCTCATGGTTCTGCTCCCCCCGGCTTTTGGGCGGGGCCGGGCGTTTGCCCGGCCCCGCCACGGGTTCATGCCGCCAGGTCTTCTTCCCCGGTCTCGGCGTCCTGAAGAAGGGTCAGCTCCTCGGAGGAGAAGACCTGGTTGATGTCCAGGACGATGATGAACTCCTCGCTCTGCTTGCCCATGCCCTTGATGAACTCGGTGTCGACCCGGGTGCCCAGGCGCGGGGGCGGCTCGATCTGCTCCTCGGGCATCTCGAAGACCTCGTGCACCGAGTCGGCCAGGGCCCCGATCACGGCGATCTCCCCGTCCATGTCCACCTCAACGATGATGATGCAGGTGTCCACGGTCTTCTCGGTCTCGCCCATCTGGAACTTCATGCGCAGGTCCACCACCGGGATGGCCCGGCCCCGCAGGTTGATCACCCCGCGCATGAACTTGGGCGTCCTGGGGATCTTGGTGATGTTCTGGAACTCCAGCACCTCGCTGACCATGGCGATGTCCAGCGCGAACATCTCCTCGGCCAGGGTGAAGGTCAGGTACTGGTCGGTCACTTTCTTTTCTTCTGTGCTCATGACGCTTCTCCATTCCCCGGCACCCGCACAGGGTGCCGGGGGTTTCAGGCTAGTAGCGCTCGAACTCGGCGTCTTCCTTGTCACCTGCGTTCATGTCCAGGCTCAGCCCTTTCACGTCCTCGGAGTGCAGCCCCTTCCCGGGCTTTTTGGGGGAGCCGTTCGAACCGATCCTGGGCTGTGCAACATGGGCGACCTGGACCTGCCTGACGCGCCTGATCTGCTCGTCGCCGTTGCCCACCCGGAAGAAGGCCATGGTGGACTGCAGCTGCTCGGCCTGGCTGGACAGCTCCTCGGAAGTGGAGGCCATCTCTTCGGAGGCCGAGGCGTTCTGCTGGATGACCTGGTCCAGCTGCTGGATGGCCTGGT
>CAZQOG010000205.1:0-3452 GCA_964594925.1 uncultured Desulfohalobiaceae bacterium | reverse complement strand
TGTCGTTCCTCGTAAAAGACACGGATTCGGCTGGGCATGAATGCCCACGGCCTCCAACCTGTGCGCTGTCCACGTACTCTTAAACCGGATGAACTTTTTTAAATCACCCGCTCCACCACACCCTCACCTGGCCCTGGCCAGAACCAGCACGTCCACCCGGTCCGCCCCAAAGCGTCGCAGCGTCCCGGCACAGCGGCTGACCGTGCTCCCTGTGGTGTACACGTCGTCGACCAGCAGCAGGTGCTTTCCCGCTACCCTGGTGCTGTCCGCGGCAAAGGCCCCTTTCAGGTTGGCCTCCCGCTCCTTGCGGCTCAAACCCTGCTGCGGCCGGGTGTGCCTGGTGCGGCGCAGCACTTCCGGCATCAGCGGGGCCTTGAGCTGTCGCGCCAGCAGGCGGACCATTTCCAGGCTCTGGTTGTACCCCCGCTGCCTGAGGCGGGCCGGGTGCAGGGGCACGGGGACCACCCCGTGGGGGACAGAATCGCTCAAAGACCTGGCATGGGCCTGACACATGAGCTCCTGCAGCAGGCCGGCCAGACCCAGGTCGCCCTGGAACTTGAAGCTGAGCAGGAGATCGCGCAGGGCCCCTTCATAGACACCGTGGACCGCGAAACCATCCCAGGGCCGCTCGGTGTGCCGGCACTCCAGGCAGAGATGGCGCTCGCTCCCCCAGCCAAAGGGCTGCCCGCACCTCGGGCAGCACCCAGATACCAGGGGGGGCAGCGCAACACGGCAGTCACGGCAGGCCAGCCCAGGACGGTTGTTTCGGGGCGTGACCCTGTTGCAGGCCTGGCATCTGGCCCCGAGAGATTGCCCGAGACATTCCCCGAGAGAGCCCCTGACCCGCTGAACGATACTCAGACAAAACCCCGCCACCGCACGATCACCCGAGCCCGGCGGCCAGCTCACCGGCTCGCTCGACAATGCGTGCCACGGCCTGATCATCCTTCTCGAGGTCGCTTGGACCGTCCTTCCCCCGGAACAGCAGGGGCTCGGTCAGGCCGATATTGAAGAGCTTCAGAAAGTAGCGCAGCGTGAGCAGGCTGCCGCTGAACAGCTGCTCCCCGGCCGGGCGCCCGGCCTGCAGCACCACCTGTGCCCTTCTGCGCGGAAGGTCAAGGATCGCGGGGTCGCCCCGCTCCCTGCGCACGTAGTAGCTCTGCCCCCTGTCAACAAAGGCCTTGAAGTGCGCCGGGAGGTGGTAGAAAAAGATGGGGGAGCAAAACATGACCAGCGGCGCTTCCAGGAGGTGCGCAAAAAGCGGCCGGCTCTGGTCGCTCTCCTCCTGGAAGCAGCGCCCCGACGGGTTGCTGCGGCACCTGTAGCAGGCGATGCAGGGCTCGATGGCGTAGTCGCGCAGATGCACGACCCGGGCTGCGACTCCCTCCTGCGCAACCCCCCGGGCCAGCAGGTCGGCGGCTGTATCGCTGTTGCCCCGGGGGCGGGGGCTGCAGGAGAAAATCACGGGGCGCTCAGGCCGCAGGGTCATGGCCACCCCCGGCAGGGGACCGGCGTTGCAGCCGGACCAGCACCAGGCCCTCCTGCTTCTCTTCGGTCTCCAGCCCCCAGTCCGGCTCGATGTGCAGCAGGTTTTCCACCTGTGGCAGAGCGCTTTTCCTGATCATCGCCTCGACCTGTCGGACAACGGGAAAGCGGAGCGTCCAACCGACCTCCTGCCCCACGTGTCAGCACTGGTCCCTGAGGTCGAGGTACATTTTCTCCTTGAGCATGCCGGGCGCCTCCTTTTGTGTCACAGGGTGAACCCGCGGTTGAAAAACGGGTTGTGCAGCTTCTCCTCGCGCACCGTGGTCTCCGGTCCGTGCCCGGAGTAGATGATTGTCTCTTCCGGCAGGGTGAAGATCTTGCTGCGGACAGAGTCGATCAATGTCTGCTGGTTGCCCCCGGGGAAGTCCGTCCTGCCGATGGAGTGGTGGAAGATCAGGTCCCCGCTGAAGACCATGGCGCTTTCCGGGAAGTAGAGGGACAGGCTTCCCGGGGTGTGGCCCGGCGTTTTCAAGACCGTGCACGGCTCGCCCAGAAACGAGGTCTCCCCAGGCTCCAGGGGCTGGTACTCGAAGGTGGGTGTGGGCGGGAAGCCCATGAATCCACCCCCGCCCACCTCGGTGTCCAGCAGAAAGTGGTCTTCCGGGTTGGCCAGGATCGGCGCCCCTGTGGCCTCTGACAGGGACCTGTTCCCCAGGATGTGGTCGAAGTGCAGGTGGGTGTTCACAATGTGGGTCAGGGTCACCCCCTCCTGCTCCAGGTATCTGACCACACTGGAGGGTTCACCCCCGGGGTCCACGGCCAGGGCCCGGTCCCCGGCCCTGACAAGGAAGCAGTTGGTCTGCAGGGGCCCCAGGGCAAAGGATGTCACCGTGGCCATGGTCAGAACTCCTCCAGCAAAAACGTTTCCAGGGGGTGGCGGCTGGAGCTCCCCTGCTGCGCCGGGTGCCCCACGGCCACCACAGCCATGAGCTCGAGCTTTTCAGCCGGAAGGCCGAGCGTGTCCATGACCTGCCCCTGCTGATTGATAATCTCGCCAAGCCAGACGCTGCCCAGGCCCAGGCCATGGGCGGCAAGCAGCATGTTCTGGATACACGCCCCCGCGCCCTGGTGGTCCTTGGCCGGATGGTAGGTTTTGTCCCGGTCGAGAAAGACCACGATCAGCGCCTTCGCCTCAAGCACGACACCTTCGTACTTGGTGCACTGGGACAGGCCTTTCTGACGGGGGTCACCGGCCCACAGGACCAGGAAGCGCCAGGGTTGGTTGTTCAGCCCGCTGGGCGCCCAGCGGGCGGCCTCGAGAATGGTTGCCACCGCTTCCCGGTCCACGGGTTGCGGGGTGAACTTGCGAATGCTCCGGCGGCCCAGAATGGCGTCCATGAGCTTCATGTCGCTTTCCAGCATAGGACAGGTCTCCCTTTTCTTCAGTGTGGCGCCGGGCGGGTGCCGCCGTCCTGCGCGCAGGCTTGCCTTGCCGTCTGGAGTCTATTAGCACGGAGCTCAGCCAGGGGCAAAACAGGACCTTTCGGCTGCAGGGGTGAGGATACGACATGACCGTACCAGGCAAAGAGGCGGCACTGAAGCGGGAAGACCTGATCCGCTACGAAACAAGGCTCCGGGAGGGGGTTGGCGTACTGCTGCCCTTCACCTCGCACAGCCTCCACTTTCCTGCCGAGACCCCGGAAACACTGCGCTGCGCCGATGCCGACATTTCCTGGACGGCACACTACGAGCCCGCACAGAACGCCCTCCACCTCCCCCTGGTTCACGGCGACACCCTGCTCGGTGTCTTCACTGCCAGGGGTGTGCACCTGGAGCACCCGGCCGCCCAGCTGAGCCTGCTCACCAGGGGCTGCTGCCTGTGCATGGACGCCCTGGCCATGTACAAACGCAGCCAGACCGATGCCCTGACAGGGCTTTCCAACCGGGAGGCGCTCCATACGGCAGTG
>CAZQOG010000204.1:0-3454 GCA_964594925.1 uncultured Desulfohalobiaceae bacterium | reverse complement strand
TCAAAAACCACGCTGGCAAGGCGCTTCTCCAAGGGCAAGGCCGAAGCGTATTCTTTTATACGTGAGGGTTTGCCCTTGGTGAAGCAACGCAGTCCAGCGGGGATTTTTCAACGGCCTGCCAGGCTTTGATCTTCACTCGTGAGAGGGGTAGGGTTGTGATATGCTGCAGTCAGCCATTGCAACGTGCACCCGGTCAGCCTTCTCCCTGCTCGGGGGGAGTTGGCTGGCACTTTCCCCTGCGCCCTTCCTGCTGCTCCTCTGCCTTGTTGTGCTTTGCAGCTGCCGGGGCCAAAGCAATGCCTCGGAGCGTGTCCTCAGCCAGGAGCTTGAAGTGGTCATGGCCATGGCAGACCGCTCCCTCGAAGGCCGGTCCCTGCTGACGGTGAACAGGCAGGATTCGGACACCCTGCTTCTGTCACTTGCCCCGCAGGCGGCCATTGATTCGGTTCGCGTCAACGACCGGCAGGCCCCTTTTGATTTTCGTTCGGGCCGGCTGCGTATCGACCTCTCGCCCTTCTCGGGGGAAGGCCTGCTCAAGGTCGGGATCAGCTACCGGGCCCGCTTTGACGACCCTTTCCCCGATCGTCCCGTGGTCACGGACAACCCCGGGTATGGTGTCACCGGCACAATTACACGCGACCACGCCTTCCTGCTGGCAGGGTCCGGCTGGTACCCCCGCACCCTTGAATCGCATCCCCCGATCAGGGTCACTGTCCAGGCCCCCCGGGGAATGCTGGCCGTGACCTCCGGCCGCCTGGTGGGACACCGCGACTCCAAGGATGTCACCCGTTCCGAGTGGGCCGTGGAGCACCCCCTCGGGGCGCTGGCCCTTTCTGTCGGCTCCTACCAGCGCCAGACCCGCGAGGCGGCGAATGCCACCGTGGCCACCTACCTCTTCCCTGGTTCCCAAGAGCTTTCAGACCCCTACCTGGAGGCCACGGCTGCGTATATCCGCTTCTACTCCGGTTTGCACGGTCCCTATGCCTACCCCAAGTTCGCCGTGGTGGAGAACTTCTTCGCCACCGGGTACAGCTTTGCCTCCTACACCTTGATCGGGTCGCGGGTCCTGCGCCTGCCTTTCATCATCGACACCAGCCTGCGCCACGAGGTGGCCCATTGCTGGTGGGGCAACGGGGTCTTTGTCGCCCCGTCGGGCGGCAACTGGAGCGAGGGTCTGAGCACCTATGTGGCCGATTACCTGGCCAAGGAGGAGTCCTCTCCAGCCGATGCCCGGGACTACAGGCTGCAGATCCTGCGTGACTACTCCCGCCTCGTGCCGCCGGAAGAGGACTTCCCCCTGTCGGATTTCAGTCACAGGACCAGCCCTGCCAGCCGGGCCATCGGGTACGGCAAGTCAGCCTTTGTCATCCACATGCTGCGTCAACGGATGGGCGACCAGGCCTTCTGGTCCGGCCTGCGCCGCTTTTACGGGGCCTGGCTCTTCAGGGAGGCTTCCTGGCCCGACCTGCTGGCCAGCGTGGCCTCCCCGGCCCAGGAGCCCTTTGACCTCAGGGCCTTCCAGGAGCGGTGGATCGATTCACCCGGCGCACCTGTGCTGCGCCTCGATCGCGTCCGCTCCGTGCAGGACGGCACGGTGTGGACGGTCAGCGGAAGGGTTGTCCAGGAGGATCCACCGTATGCCTTGCGGATTCCCATCACCCTCGAGACCGAGTCCCGACCGGTGGCAACCTCGGTCATTCTCAATCAACAGAGTGCCGCATTCCAGCTCAAGTCCCCATCCCCCCCAAAGCGCCTGCTCATCGACCCGGAAGTACACGTTTTCCGCAGACTCGACCCTGGGGAGACCCCCCTTTCGGTGAACAGCGTCAAGGGATCTGAAGGGCTCACGGCCATCCTTTCATCCGGATACCCCAGGCCTCTTGCCAGGACCCTGCTTGCCGGTCTCAACCATCCCCGGCTCGCCCTGCACGATGAGCAGCGCCTCGACACCGCCGGCCTGCAGGACCGGGATCTCCTGTTCTTCGGCATCCCCCGGACCCCCGAGCTGCGCGCCCTTCTCCATCCCCTGCCCCAGGGGGTCGAGCTGCAAGAAAACACCGTCGGTTTCTCCCCTGAACTTTTGCCCCATGCGGAGTCCTCAGACAGCTTGTTCATCACCCTCCAGGACCCCGAACAACCCCAACGCGTCAGGGCACTGATGCTCCACAGGCCTGAAACACCTCTGGACAGCCGTCTTGAAGCAGTTCGCAAGATCACCCACTACGGCCGCTACTCCCTGCTGGCCTTTGCAGATGGGACCAACCGCGCCGCGATCACCTGGGAGCCGGCCCACTCTCCTTTGGTCCATGTCTTTTCCAGAGATGGGAAATGAAAAAAAGCTTGCTTGTCGCCCTGCCGGCGGCCGCCCTGCTGCTTGCGACCTTCACCTTCTGCAGCGAGGCTGCCTTGCGGCTGTTCGACGTGGCCGCCCAGGAGGAAACCACCCTGTCCCAGGCCCTTTCGGAGCTGCAAACGGTTCGCCTCCTCCATGTCGGTGAGCTGCACGACAGCCCGGCCCACCACCGCGCCCAGCTGGAGATAATCAGGGCCTTGCACGAGTCAGCCACTCCGGTGCTGGTCGGCCTGGAGATGTTCCAGCAGCGCAACCAGGACGTCCTTGACGCCTGGGTCTCCGGGTCGTTGTCCGAACAGGAGTTCCTCCCCCACTTCAGGTCCAACTGGGGCGAGTCCTGGCCACTGTACCGGAACATCTTCGACTACTGCCGCAGCCAGGGTATCGACATGGTGGGACTCAATGTCCCCCGGGCCATTGTCAGCCAGGTCGCCAGGGAGGGGTTCGAGTCCCTGACGGAGGAGCAGGTCGGCCAGCTCCCCCCGGTCAGCTGCAACGTGGCGCCCGAGTACATGGAGCTCCTCAGGTCCAGCTACGGCCACCACGACAGCGACCAGAGCTTCGTCAACTTCTGCGAGGCCCAGGTTGTCTGGGACACGGCCATGGCCTACTACGCCCTTGAACGCCTGGAAAAGCACCCCCGGGCCGTCATGGTCGTCCTGGCCGGGGCCATCCATGCCTGGCGCCCCGGAATTCCCTCCAGGGTGCAAATCCAAGCCCCGGGCACGCCGCAACGGGTCATTCTTCCAGAGACCAGAGAGATCGACCGGGATTCGGTCTCCCTCCAGGACTGCGACTACCTCTTCTTCCCCCGCTGACCCAAATCTCCCGCCTGCTTCTTTCAATTGCTCTAGAAAGTGGGACTGGAGCACATCACGGATCTCGATCCCTCAAATTCCCGCTCAGTTTAATCCAAGGGCAAGGACGAAGCGTATTTCCTATACGTGAGGGTTTGCTCTTGGTGAAGCAACGAAGTCCCTCCTTCGCACAAGGCTACGGAGGACAGGCCAGCGGGGATTTTTCAACATCTTTCTCTTTGCAGGCCGTTCAAAAACCACGCTGGCAACCCAGGCTTCGCTTGCAGCTTCGCCGTGGCATGGG
>CAZQOG010000203.1:0-3455 GCA_964594925.1 uncultured Desulfohalobiaceae bacterium | reverse complement strand
CCTTGCCAGCGAACATTCTCAGCCGATTGCGTAATTCCTTAAAGAAGAGTTCCAGGTTGGCAGGCGTGTGATTCCTCGGGGCGGCCCTGGGGTGGGTCCTCAGGTGGCAAAGGCCTGCAACAGGCCCTTTGATTCTTCAGCTCATATCTTCCGGACCATGCTGGAAAGGGTCGACAATGGTCACCCCGTCGATGGACTGCCCGTCCTGGAAGTCTTCGGAGATGAGGAAGGTGCAGCCGAGGCGCTGGGCAGCGGCCGCGATCAGGCTGTCCCACCAGGACAGGACATGGCGGTCCTGGATGATCCAGGCGGACTGAAGCAGGGTTTGGTCCACTGCGATGGGGCTCCAGGCCACGAGGCTGTTCACATCCGCACGGGCTGCTTCCCTGGTGAGCCCGGGATTCAGCTTCCGGGTCACGGTCACATAGTATTCCTGCAGCACCTGGAAACTGACCCGCCCCTGCCGTGTCTCCCACAATGTCTTGAGCCACTGTGCGGCCCGGGCTTGCTTTTGCGGCTCTGAGGCGTCCCGGAAATAGACCAGCACATTGGTGTCCACGAACACCTTAGCGCTCATGGAGCTCGTCCCGGGATGGATAGTTTCCCTCGTGCTTCAAAGCTTTGGGTTCAGCGGACAGGTGCTGGCTTTTGGCCGCCCCATAGGCCAGCTCCCGCTCCATCTTCTCCCGAAGCAACTCTCCCACCAGCCGGGATACGCTGGAGTTGTTCTCTGCGGCCCAGACACGAGCCCACTTGGCGGTTTCTTCGTTCAAGGTTATGGTCATGTTCTTCATGAACACAAAAATAGTGCTGCACTAAAATCGTGTCAAGGGTTGGTGAGCAGCTGACCCCTTCCTGCGCTTTGATTGACTTCCAAGCCGGCTTTTTGTGGGATTTTCGAAATAGAAAGGAGCAGGCAGTCTTGTGAAACACGGATGCAGGCTCTGTTACCACAGACCTGTCTGCTTCCTCACTTGACACCCCGCCCAGTTCCCTGAACTCTGATCAGAGAACCAACCAGAAGGAGCACGCCATGGGTGAAGATACGCTCAGAGAGTACAAGGGCAAGCGGGACTTTTCCAGGACGCCCGAGCCCCAGGGGAGTTCGGGCGCGAAGTCGGGCAAAAAGCCGATTTTCGTGGTCCAGCAGCACAAGGCCAGTCACATGCATTTTGACCTGCGGCTGGAGGTGGATGGGGTGCTGAAGTCGTGGGCCGTGCCCAAGGGGCCGTCAACCGACCCGGAGGACAAGCGGCTGGCCGCACGCACCGAGGACCATCCCCTGGACTACGCCCGGTTCGAGGGGGCCATCCCCGAGGAGGAGTACGGCGGGGGCACGGTCATTGTCTGGGACACCGGGGAGTACGACAACCAGAGCCACAAGGACGACCAGGACATCTCCATGACCGAGGCCCTGGACAAGGGCCATGTCTCGGTCTGGTTGCACGGGCAGAAGCTCAAGGGCGGCTACTCCCTGATCCACACCAGGATGCGCGGCCAGGAAAAAAACTGGCTGCTCATCAAGGAGAAGGACGACGAGGCTGACGCGCGTCGCAACCCGGTGTCCACCGAGCCAAAGTCGGTCATCAGCGGGCTGAGCGTGGAGGAGATGGAAAAGAGGATGCAGGAGCAGGAGGAAGAGTGATGGCCTCGCCCCTTGACGTGCTGTCCAAAAAAGAACGGCAGGATCTTCCGGACAAGGAGCCCGGGTTTGCCGATCCCATGCTGGCCACCCTGAGCCACGAGATCTTCTCCGACCCGGACTGGATCTACGAGCGCAAGCTGGACGGGGAGCGCATCCTGGCCGTGTGTCAGGGCGGAAAGGCGCGCCTTTACTCGCGAAACCAAAAGAGCGCCGATCAGAACTACCCCGAGGTGCGCGAGACCCTGGAAGAGACTGCAACCTGCAAGGACTTCGTGGCCGACGGCGAGGTGGTGGCCTTCCGGGGCGGTGTGTCCAGCTTCCAGGCCCTGCAGCCGCGCATGCAATCAAAGGAGCCGGAAGAGGCCAGGGAGAGCGGGGTGGCCGTGTACTACTACCTGTTCGATCTGGTGCAGTGCGACGGCAAGGGGCTGGAGGAGCTGCCGCTTCGCTCCCGCAAGAGGATGCTGCGCAAGGCCTTTGGTTTCAAGGACCCGATCCGCTTCACCCCCCATAGGAACAAGGAGGGCGAGAAGTACCACGCCGAGGCCTGCGACAAGGGCTGGGAGGGAATCATCGGCAAAAAGGCCGACTCCGCGTACGTTCATTCCCGTTCCCGCAACTGGCTCAAGCTCAAATGCGTGCACCGGCAGGAGTTCGTGATCGGTGGCTTCACCGACCCAGAGGGCGAACGCATCGGCTTCGGAGCCTTGCTCATCGGCTACTACGAGGAGGGCAAGCTGCACTACGCCGGCAAGATCGGCACGGGATACGACGACGAAACACTCGAGTCGCTCTCTGACCGGCTCAAGAGCAGGGAGCGCAAGACCCCGCCCTTTGAAGCCGACGATCTGCCATCCAAGGGCGTGCACTGGGTCACCCCCGACCTGGTGTGTGAGGCCGGATTCACCGAGTGGACCCGGGATAACAAGCTCAGACACCCGCGGTTCCTGGGGCTGCGCAGGGACAAGGCGCCCGAGGACGTGCGCAAAGAGGCGTAGGGAGAAGAAGCTGGAAGCTCGAAGCTGGAAGCAAGAAAAGTTCGAAGTTCGAAGTCGGCCTGTCCTCCGTGGCTTCAGCAAAGGGGGGAAGCTCGATGGGAAGAAAAAGGCTGGAACACGAATTTTCACGAATTTGAACGAATGAAACGAATAATGGTCTGGAGGGTTTCACCCGAAAAAAAGCTCATTTGATTCGTGAAGATTGTTTTTTCATTCGTGTCGATTCGTGGAACCGCCTTTCGTTTTTTGCTTTTGAGCTTCGAGCTTAAAGATTGTCACGCACAGGAGTGTCCATGCCCAAGCGAACTTTCGGTTCCATCACGCTTGAGACCTCGAACGAGGACAAGGTCTTTTTCCCTGATGACAACATCACCAAGGGCGACCTGATCGACTATTACGTCAAGGTGGCCGAGCACATGGTCCCATTGGTCAAGGACAGACCCTTGACCCTGTTCCGCTGGCCGGACGGCATCGGCAAGGACGGGTTTGTGCAGCAGCAGGCCCAGGACTACTTCCCTGAGTGGGTGCCCACGGCCACGGTCAAGCGTCGGGGCGGGAAGGGGAACATCACCCACCCCATGGCCTCCAAGGCAGCGGACCTGGCCTTTTTCGCCGACCAGGGCACGGTGACCCTGCACGCCTGGATGTCGCGGAAAGACAAGCCGGACAAGCCCGACACCCTGGTCCTGGACCTGGACCCTCCCGAAGGCGGGGGGTTTGACGTGGTGCGCCAAGGGGCCAGGGACTTTCGCGATCTCCTGGAGGAGCTGGGCCTGGCCGCTTATGTCAAGACCACCGGCTCCAAGGGGCTG
>CAZQOG010000202.1:0-3495 GCA_964594925.1 uncultured Desulfohalobiaceae bacterium | reverse complement strand
GCTCGAGCCTTCCTCGGGCAGGGTGCTGTACTGGGCGCAGGGCAACGGGCCGGTCGACGTGCACACCATGTCCGAGCCCGCCCGCCGCCTGCTCATGCGCACCCAATGGGGGGTTGTGCACCAGCACCCCCGGGACGGGCTGCGCATGGGCGTCAGTGCCGGGGCCAACATCGGGGAGCGGCTGATGGCCGTCGGTGCCCGTCATTACGGCAAGATCAGGGGAGAGGGGCTGGAGTGGCTCGGGCGGGTGGAGATAGACCGGCAGCGCATCGACGACAAGCCCGTGACCTTTTCCGGGGGGATGCAGCAGCGGCTTCAGATCGCCCGCAACCTGGTGACCGGGCCCAGGCTGATGTTCATGGACGAGCCCACCGGCGGGCTGGACGTGTCCGTCCAGGCCAGGCTGCTGGACCTGCTGCGTGCCCTGGTGGCCGACATGGGGCTCTCGGTGATCATCGTGACCCACGACCTCGCCGTGGCCCGGCTCTTGACCCACCGGCTCATGGTCATGCGCGGGGGCAGGGTCGTGGAGTCCGGCCTGACCGACCAGGTCCTGGACGACCCCCAGCACCCCTACACGCAGCTGCTGGTCTCCTCGATATTGCAGGTGTAGGAACGCTTGAAGGGAGACGGCACCAGAAGATGAGACCTTTCAAATGGGGACGCCACGGGTGACTTGCCATGGACAAAGGGGGTGTGGAGGTGCGAGCATGCAGCCTGTGATCGAGGTCAGGGGCTTGAAGAAGGAGTTTGTCCTGCACACCCAGGGGGGTGTCCGGATCCCGGTGTTCAGCGGGCTCGGCCTGACCGTGCACCGGGGGGAGTGCGTGGCGCTGCACGGGCCCTCCGGAGCGGGCAAGTCGACCCTGTTGCGATGCATGTACGCCAACTACAAACCGCAGCAGGGCCAGGTCCTGATCCATCGTCAGGGCGGGGTCGTGGATCTCGTCACGGCCGAGCCGAGGAAGATACTGGAGCTGCGCAAGACGGTGGTCGGCTACGTCAGCCAGTTCCTGCGCGTCATCCCCCGGGTCAGCGCCC
Source organism: uncultured Desulfohalobiaceae bacterium (assembly GCA_964594925.1). Lineage (GTDB taxonomy): Bacteria > Desulfobacterota > Desulfovibrionia > Desulfovibrionales > CAZUBS01 > CAZUBS01. The sequence goes on along the minus strand of CAZQOG010000202.1, from coordinate 2,454 downwards.
TGGACGTGGTGGCGGAGCCCATGGTCGCTGCGGGCCTGGACAGCGGTGCTGCCAGGGAGAAGGCCGCCGGCCTGCTGGACCGCCTGCGCATCCCGGAGAGGCTGTGGTCGGTGGCCCCGGCAACGTTCTCCGGGGGGGAGCAGCAGAGGGTGAACATCGCCCGGGCGTTTGTCGTGGACTACCCGGTCATGCTCCTGGACGAGCCCACGGCTTCCCTGGACATGGACAACAGGCGCACCGTGGTGGAGATCATCCTGGAGGCCAAGGCAAGGGGAACGTCCATGGTGGGCATTTTTCACGACGACGAGGTCAGGGGGGAGGTGGCGGACAGGCTGCTGGACATGTCCGCAAGCACCCCCCCGGGGGGACGGTCACGGCCCCTGGTGGCTTGAACGGTCCACCGTTTTGGAACGCCAAAGAGGACTGAGCCATGCACCAGGCGGGTCGGCTGGTCTATCTCGTGGGGCCCTCGGGGTCGGGCAAGGACAGCCTGCTGGAGTACGCGCGCAGCAACCGGCGGGCCGGGGACGATTTTTTGACGGCCCACAGGTACATCACCCGGCCCCGGGAGGCGGCCGGCGAGAACCACGTCCCCCTGAGCAGGCCCGAGTTTGACCTGATGCGCGACCGGGGGTGCTTTGCCCTGCACTGGGACAGCCACGGCAACGGCTACGGGGTGGGGCGTGAAATCGACCTCTGGATGGACCTGGGGCTGACCGTGGTCATGAACGGGTCCCGGGCCCACCTGGGGCAGGCCGCACAGCGCTACCAAGGCCTGGTCCCGGTCCTGGTCCGGGTGGACGAGGAGGTCCTCCTGGAGCGGCTCAGGCAGCGGGGCCGGGAGACGCTTGATGAGATCCGCGACAGGATCGAGCGCTCCCGCAGTCTGGCGGTCTCCCACCCCCGGCTGCGAACGGTCGACAACAGCGGGGACCTGCACAGGGCCGGGCAGGAGCTGCTGGGGATCATCCGCCGGGCCTGAAGGCCAGAGCGGGTGGCGGGGCTGTCAGAGCTGCCCGTTGTTCCGCACCGTGACCTCCCCCGAGCCGCCCTGGACGACCCGGCTGTCCGGCTCCAGGCTGCGGGTCAGCCAGACGTTCCCCCCCACCACCGACCCCCTGCCGATGGTGATCCTGCCCAGAAGGGTGGCCCCGGAGTAGATGGTCACCCCGTCCTCCACCACGGGGTGGCGGGGGATGCCCTTGATCAGCTTGCCGCTGGCGTCCTTTGGGAAGCTCTTGGCCCCCAGGGTCACCCCCTGATAGAGACGCACGTTGCGGCCGATGACGCAGGTCTCCCCGATCACCGTGCCCGTGCCGTGGTCGATGAAGAAGTGCTCGCCGATGGCGGCGCCGGGGTGGATGTCGATCCCGGTCTGGGAGTGGGCCATCTCGGTGATGATGCGGGGGATGAGGTTCACCCCGAGCCGGTGCAGCTCGTGGGCGATGCGGTAGTTGGTCAGGGCCTTGATGCTGGGGTAGCAGAAGATGGTTTCCCCGGGGTTCTTTGCGGCCGGGTCGCCTTCGTAGGCGGCCTGGACATCGGTGGACAAAAGCCGCCTGACCTTCGGGAGGGTAGCGATGAACCTGGCGGAGAGCTCCCGGGAGCGCTCCTCGCAGGCCGGGCAGTCCAGGGGGGTCTCGCTGGCGCAGAAAAAGCAGAAACCGCGCAGGATCTGCTCGCGCATCAGGCGCTGCACCTTCTCCAGGTTCGACCCGATGATGTAGGCCATGTTGTCCCGGGTCACCTCGGAGTAGCCGAAGTAGCCGGGGAAGATGACCACCCGCAGCCGCTCCACGATCTCCGTCAGAATCTCGACCGAGGGCATGGGGGCGTCCAGCGAGGGCTGGTGGTAGACGGCTTGGTAGGACTCAGGGGAGCAGAGCTCCTGCACCGTCCGGCTGATGCCCTGGTCCGAGGTGTTGTTCTGCCTGGTCATTGCGCCTCCTGTTCCGACTTCTTTGTTCCGCTTCTTCGACGTCCCGTATGGATTCTTTCAGATCATGCCAGCCATGGAAGCCTTGGTCGGATTGATAGGTTTCTTTTTAATGACTTGGAGAGGTCTTTCGTTGTCGTTGTCGTAATCGTAGTCGTAATCGGTCTTTTCCCAGTGATCGTTAGCCCGATCATGTCTAGAAAAGGCAGGGTTTCGTCCCTGCGGGACGAGGTACTTTTTTGCTGGTCCAAAAAAGTACCCAAAAAAGGACCTGGGCCCGGCTACGCTTTTAGCTACGCCGTGGGAGGCCCGGCTACGGTCCTTAATCGCCCGGCTTCGCAAAGCTACGCCGTGGCAGGCCCGATTCCACAGAGGCTTCCTCCGGGTCTGGCGGGACCGCAGCAAGGCCCGAAAGGCAGAAAGACGTAAATCAAAAGCAAGATTCAAGAAAATAGTATGTGTCCCGTTTTCTCAGCGTATTTCACACAAAACGTCGAAGACCCCACTTTTTCTCGACC
>CAZQOG010000201.1:0-3540 GCA_964594925.1 uncultured Desulfohalobiaceae bacterium | reverse complement strand
GCTCCCACATCCCCTCCGCATCAAACGGACCTTCCACCAGCAAGGTCAGATCCTCCCCCAGCTGCTCAATGACCTCGCGAAGCTCCACCTGCTCGATCCATTCCCGGGGTAGTGCCTCCACACCGTGCGTCGCCCACGGCCCCTCCCAGGAGGCAACCGAGGATCCGGTCGCGGAGGTTCATGGATTTTCCCTTTTGGGAAATATCCAGCTCGAAGCTCGAAGTCGGAAGCTGGAAGGAAAGCACGAGGAATTCACCCTTGAGGATGTGGCACTCTCTCTTGCTTCGAACTTCGAACTTCAGACTTCGAACTCAACATGCGATTTCCTTTTCCAGCTCCTCGAGAAAAGCCGGGAACACCGGGTCCTCATCTACCTCCAGCAGCAGGGGCTTGAGACGGACGGGCATGGTGCGGCCGAGTTTCTGGTAGGCCCGCAGCAAGGCCTTGGGCATTTCGTCCAGGTAGGGGCGGTCGAGGTTGAAGATCTTTTGTTTCAGATCGGCGTCCATCTTCTCCATAAGCACATCACCCACAGCCCCGAGCATGTGCTCCTCGAGCACCGACTCGAGCATGGTGTCAACAACGTGGGCCAGCTCGGAAAACCCTGCTTTGCGCAGATCTTCCCGGTTCTCCAGCAGAAGCAGGGCCAGGCGTTCCTGTCCGTCGATGCCTAAAGCGGTCAGGGCCTCAAAGTAGTTCATGGCCATCCGTGGTTAGGGGCAGAGGGTGGTTTTCGTGACAGGGGTGTATGACAAAAAGCGCTGTCCTGGGAAAGCAGACCGGATGTCTCAGTCCCGAGAGGGCGAGACTGATTGGGCAGAGTGCCTGAAAAATTGTGAAAACAAGAGTAGTTCCTGATTGCAAGATCAGGAAGGTTTACCGATGCAAGGTCAATTCTGAAGTTGCCAGGCAGTGGGTTCATGGTGGCAGCAGGTTCAGCACGAGAGGAGTTCTAAACCTGCATAAGTTTTTGTGCAAGGAAAACCGGACTTGGTTCAGGGTTGGGAATGAGGAAAGTTCGAAGTTCGAAGTCGGAAGTTGGAAGGGGTGAAAAGCTCAAAGTTGAAAGCTCAAAGCTCAAAGCAAGAGGGGTGGAAGCTGGAAGCTCGAAGCTGGAAGCAAGAAAGAGTTCGAAGTCGGAAGGTCGAAGGGAGAGGCTGTTGGCCCGCGAATTTGCGCGAATGGCACGAATGGGAAAGTTCGAAGTTCGAAGTCGGAAGTTGGAAGGGGGAATACGGGCTCAAAGCTCAAAGCTCAAAGCTGAAAGCTCGAAGCTGGAAGCAAGAAAGAGTTCGAAGTCGGAAGTTCGAAGGCGAGGCTGAAAAGGCTGGTTGGCCCACGAATTTGCATCCTCCTTCGCTGATCCACCTTCGCTGAAGCTACGGAGGACAGGAGCTATGGAGGACAGGCGAATGGCACGAATGAAGGCAGGAAAGGCTGGGGTGGGATCGGCTAGTGCCGCAGAAACCCCACGGCACCAGCCGAGGAGCCCGGCCTGCGGCGCTGGAGAGGAATGTTGGGGAAGGAAGCATGAAATCGAAAGAAATAATGCATTGACTAATAGAGCCGTATTGGCCCATGTTTTTTTCCCAATACTGACTACACCAAGATGAGCTCAAATGAAGAAACAGTTTCACGAAATTCGAGATCCGATTCATGTTTTTGTCCGACTTGATACGGACGAAAGAAAAGTTGTCGACTCGGTGCCCTTTCAAAGGCTGCGTCATATCAAACAGCTGGCCATGACGTATTTAGTGTATCCAGGGGCAGTTCATACACGGTTCGAACATTCTCTTGGTGTGATGGAGCTGGCGTCGCGTGTTTACGACGTGATTACCAAGCAGGAGAACGTCCATTCGGATTTGAAAGGCATTGTACCCAACGCCAGAATGCTCCAGTACTGGCGTACCGTACTCCGCATGGCTGCCTTGTGCCATGACCTGGGGCATCTTCCTTTTTCCCATGCCGGGGAAAAAGAGCTCCTTGCAGAAGGTTGGAACCACGAAAAGCTGACCCTTGCAATCGTCCATCACAAGTCGATGGCTGCAGCCTGGAGCGATTTGAAGGTCAGTCCCAAAGACGTGGCCAAAATCGCGGTAGGCCCAAAAGAGTATGATGAGCCGTTTGACGAGTGGGAGGCCATTCTCTCGGAAATCATCGTGGGCGACGCATTGGGTGTGGACAGGATGGATTACTTGTTGCGCGATTCTCATCATGCCGGCGTGGCATACGGGCGGTTTGACCACTACAGGCTCATTGACACCATGCGGATCCTTCCAAAACCGTGGGACTCCAACAAGCACGCTCTCGGGGTGGAGGAAGGGGGCCTCCATTCAGCGGAAGCGCTGCTCCTGGCCCGGTACTTCATGTTCACCCAGCTCTACATCCACCCGATCCGCCGTATTTACGACTATCACCTGCAGCAGTTTCTGAAAGCCTGGCTTCCGGGAGGCCGTTTTTCAACCGATGTGGCAGAGCACCTCAAGAAAACCGACAACGAGGTCTGGTCAGCAGTGAGCGAGGCAGATCGTAACCCTGGGTTTCCCGGCCACGAAGCGGCAAAGCGGATTGTCAGAAGGGATCACTTCAAGAGGCTTTACGACCCAACACCGGATGAGCTGGAGTTATGCCTTGAGCCTGCCGAGGCTGTGTATGCTGCCGCCAGGGAAGAGTTCGGCGAGGAGAGCCTACACCTGGAGCGGTACAAAAAAGAAGGAAAGGCGCCGGGGTTCCCGGTCCTTGCCTTTGACGGCCAGGTTGTTCACTCGCACAAACGATCCGAGGTGCTACAGCATATCCCGAAAACAAGCATCAATTGTGTCTTCATCTGTTCGGACCTTTACGAAGTAGGGAAAAGGTGGCTAGAAGGGAATCGGACAGAAGTGATCAGCCGAGGGGGCGAGGGGGAAGAGTCATGAAGCATTATCAGAAGGCAGCGGTCTTGCTTGGTCTTGCCGAAGCGTTGAAGACCAGGGGGAGCTGGTGCGGGGAAACCCATCTGCAGAAGGCCACGTTCTTTTTACAGAAACTCCTGGGCGTGGATATGAAATACGATTTTATCCTGTACAAGCATGGCCCGTACTCTTTTGACCTCAAGGAAGATTTGTCAGCATTCTTGGCGGACGATGTCTTCACCTACGAGATCAAACACGCCAACTACGGACCAAGCATTGTGCCAGGGAGGCGGAGCAGGCTTGTCGAGAAACAGTACTCCAAGACATCGCAGCAATTCGCCAGACAAATTGAGTATATCGCGCAGACATTCGGGGATAAAAACGTGAAAGAGCTGGAGAAGCTTGCAACGGCCCTGTTTGTGACTCTGGATAATACAGAAGAGCATGATGCGCGAAAAAGAGCTGCCAAGCTGCATGAATACAAACCCCACGTTGACTTGGAAGAGGCCCTGAAAGCCGTAAGCGAGGTCGATATGATCTGCGAAAAGTCGGATGGGATGTGCGTCGTATAATGTGTTCGTAGCCCCCCCGGGGATAGCATCTCCGGGCCGACGCTCCGCTCCGGCGGAGCGTTTCTTTTTTAACA
>CAZQOG010000200.1:0-3708 GCA_964594925.1 uncultured Desulfohalobiaceae bacterium | reverse complement strand
CCACGCCGTACACCCCCCCGGCCAGCACCTGCCCGTCCCAGGCCTCTGCCGAGTGGGCCACCCCAAGCTCGTGCAGCCGCTCATAGGCCTGGATCATCTCCGGCACCAGCCAGGTCCCCTCCCCTCCCGGCCTGGGCGAGGCGGCGCAGCAGCGGATGACCTGGCCAAAGGCTTTGTCCAGGGTGACCCGGTACTGCCCGCTGTTCACGGTCCGCCGCAGGCTCCGGGACACGTGCAGCTTTCCCGGCTCGATGATCGGGCGGGGGTCCGGGGACCACCACAAGATGGGCGAATGCTCCCCGTACCAGGGAAACACCCCCCGGGCATAGGCCGCCACCAGCCTCTCCGGGCTGAGGTCCCCCCCCACCGCCAATAGCCCGTCCGGCTCACTGTGCATTGGATCGGGAAAAACAGGCTGCTCAGGCAAAAGAAAAACCGGCATGAATGGGAATCCTCGATTAAAGCTCGAAGCTCGAAGCTCGAAGCTGGAAGCAAAACTTAAAACATAAAATAAGGCCGGAATAAAACTCCGGCCTTCGTATTCGTGCTATTGGCGAACAAGTTCTTCAAGCTCTTGCTTCAAGCTTTCAGCTTCGAGCTCCCAGCTTCAACCAGCGGGGACTTTTCAACGTTCTTTTCTCTTAGCAGGCCGTTCAAAAACCACGCTGGCAAGGCGCTTTCCCACGAGCAAGGCCGAAGCGTATTCCCTATACGTGAGGGTTTGCTCGTGGGGAAGCAACGCAGTCCAGCGGGGATTTTTCAACGGTCTGCTACCCTTTGAAGTTGAAGGCCAGGTGCTCCTTGCCCTTCGTGTCCTTGCGGGTGCGCACCACAACGGTTCCACCACCGGCCAGCTTGCCGAACAGGATCTCGTCCGCAATGCGGTCCTTGATCTGGCTCTGGATGACCCGGGCCATGGGGCGGGCGCCGTAATCGGGGTCGAAGCCCTTCCCGGCCAGCAGGGTCCTGGCGGCCGGCTGCAGCCTGACCTCGACCTTGCGCTCCTGCAGCTGCTGGTTGAGCTCGGCAACGAACTTGTCCACGATCAGCTCCATGAGGTCGGTGGACAGGGCATTGAAAGGCACGATGGCGTCGAGCCGGTTGCGGAACTCCGGGCTGAAGAGCTTCTCGGCCGCGGTCACAGCCTTGCCCGCCTTGTCCTTTTCCTGGTCCCTGCTGAACCCGATGGACTGGGAGCTCATCTCCCGGGAGCCCACGTTGGAGGTCATGAGGATGATCACGTGGCGGAAATCCGCCTTGCGCCCGTTGTTGTCCGTGAGGGTGGCGTAGTCCATGACCTGCAGCAGGATGTTGAACACGTCCGGGTGGGCCTTTTCGATCTCGTCGAAGAGCAGCACGCTGTAGGGGTGCTTGCGCACCTCCTCGGTCAGCAGCCCCCCCTGATCAAAGCCCACGTATCCCGGAGGCGCCCCGATGAGCCGGGCCACGGCGTGCTTCTCCATGTACTCGCTCATGTCAAAGCGCATGAAGTGGTTGCCCAGCACCTCGGCCAGCTGGCGGGCCAGCTCGGTCTTGCCCACTCCGGTGGGGCCGACCATCAGGAAGTTGCCCACGGGCCGGCTGGGGTCGCGCAGCCCGGCCCTGGAGCGCTTGATGGCCTGGCTGACCAGCTCGATGGCCCGGTCCTGGCCAAAGACCACCTGTTTCAGCTCGTGGTTCAGGTCGCGCAGCCGCTCCTTGTCGCTGCTGGTGATGCGCCGGGAAGGGATGCGCGCGATCGAGGCCACCACCCGCTCGATGTCCTTGGGGGTGATGGTCCTGTTCTTGCGCCGGCTGAGGCGCAGCACCGCACCGGCCTCGTCCACCACGTCGATGGCCTTGTCCGGAAGGTGCCGGTCGGGAAGGTGCCTGGCGGTGAGCTCCACCGCGGCCTCCAGGGCCGGCCGGGTGTAGTGCACCTCGTGGTGCTTCTCGTAGTAGGACTTGAGCCCCTTGAGGATCTCCACGCTCTCCTCCACGCTTGGCTCCTCGATGTCGATCTTCTGGAAGCGGCGGGACAGGGCCCGGTCCTTCTCCACGTGGTTCTTGTACTCCTCGTAGGTGGTGGAGCCGATGCAGCGCAACTCCCCTGCCGCCAGAACGGGCTTGAGGATGTTGGAGGCGTCCATGCTGCCCCCGCTGGTGGCCCCTGCCCCCACGATGGTGTGCATCTCGTCGATGAACAGCACCGGGTTGTGGTGCTCCTTGAGCTCGCCAAGCACCCCCTTGAGCCTGGACTCGAAATCACCGCGGAACTTGGTGCCCGCCAGCAGCGAGCCCATGTCCAGGGCAAAGATCTCCGCGTCCAGGAAAGGCTCGGGAACGTCCCCCCTGGCGATCATCAGGGCCAGGCCCTCGGCCATGGCTGTCTTGCCCACGCCGGGGTCGCCCACGTACAGGGGGTTGTTCTTGCGGCGCCGGGACAGGACCTGCACCGTGCGCTGCAACTCGGGCACCCGCCCGATGAGCGGGTCTATCAGCCCCTCCCTGGCGCGCTTGACCAGGTTGACGGTGTACTTGTCCAGGGCGCCGTTGCTCTTGGAAGCGTCCTTTTTGTCCGTGCGGGTGTCCGACTCCCTGTGGGTGACCACCTCCAGGATGTCCAACCGCTCCATGCCCTGGGCCTTGAGGTAGTAGGCGGCATAGGAGTCCTCCTCCTCGATCAGGGCGGCCAGCAGGTCGCCGAGCTGGACCTTGTCCTTGCCCGCGGACTGCATGTGCAGGATGGCCCGCTGCAGCACCCGCTGCACGCTCAAGGTCTGGATGACCTCCTTGGCCTGGCCCGCGGGATAGACCTCCATGTGCTCCTGGAAGAAGCGGTCCAGCTCCTGCCGGAGCTTGGTCACGTCCGCCCCGCAGCTCTCCAGCATCTCCTGCCCGGTGCTGTCCAGCACATAGGCGTACAGGATGTGCTCCAGGGTCAGGAACTCGTGCTGCCTGGACTTGACCTCGCGCACGGCCAGGCTGAATATCTTTTCCATTTCCTTGCTTAGCATTTATACCTCTTCCATCGTGCATTTGAGCGGGAAACCGTGCTTCCTGGCCAGCTGGTGCACCAGGGAAACCTTGGTCTCGGCCAGCTCTACCGTGTAGACCCCGCACACCCCAACCCCGTTGTTGTGCACGTGGATCATGATCTGGGTTGCCTCGGCTTCGCTCTTTTCGAACACGCTCATGAGAACTTCCACCACGAACTCCATGGTGGTGTAGTCGTCGTTGTGAAGGAGCACCCGAAACATGGGAGGCTCGCGCAGCTCCTCCTCGACGTGCGCCTCCCGCTCGATGCCCGGATCAATAAATTCCTTGCCCATCGTCCCCCTTCCTCTCTCTGTCACTGATCCCTTTCAATAATAGGATACAAAACGCTTCTGTAAAGGGGAAGGGGGGAAGAGAGCTGGAAGCAAGAGAGCTGGAAGCTGAAAGCTCGAAGCTGGAAGCAAGAGAAGAAGTTCGAAGTCGGAAGCTCGAAGGAAAAGCAGGCAGGCTCAAAGCTCAAAGCTCAAAGCAAGAGAAGAAGCTCGCTCGCCCTCCGGAGCTTCAGCGAAGGGGGGTGAGGAGTGAGGGGGGGGCGGGTGCCGTCCGATCGGTCCAATCCGTCCGATCAGTCCGATCGGTCCAATTTCAAGGCACCCGCCCCCCGTTCCCACAACTGTAGGGGCAGGCCCCTGTGCCTGCCCTTCTTCGACGTGCAGCCGGGACCACACCAAG
>CAZQOG010000199.1:0-3749 GCA_964594925.1 uncultured Desulfohalobiaceae bacterium | reverse complement strand
GACTTGTCCCGGCGAAGCCATGCGTAGACGGAAGCCAAAGCGAAGCCTGGGTTGCCATCGTGGTTTTTGAACGGCCTGCAAAGCAAAAAACGGTGCAAAATCTGCCCTGAACCTGTCGGGATGATGTGCCGCACAGGGCCAAAGGAGAGTTCATGCAGGAATACAGTGCCCGGACAGCCCGCGAGCTGCAGCTCAAGCAGGGGCAGGTCGCGGCTGTCAAACGGCTTCTGGACGAGGGGTCCACTGTTGTGTTCATTGCCCGCTACCGCAAGGAGGCCACCGGGTCCCTGGACGAGGTGGCGGTCCGTGCGGTGCGGGACCGGCTGGAAGCCCTGGCCGAGCTGGACAAGCGCAGGGCGGCCATGCTGGCGTCGCTTGAGGAGCGGGAGCTGCTGACTGATGCCCTCCGCTCGGGCCTCGAGGCCGCCTCGGACATGACCGAGCTCGAGGATCTCTACCTGCCGTATCGCCCCAAGCGGCGCACCCGGGCCATGATGGCCGTGGAAAAGGGGCTTGAGCCCCTGGCCGGGCTGCTCATGGAGCAGAGGGTGGCGGACCCGGGCAGGTCCGCGCTGGACTTCGTCGACCCGGACAAGGGGGTGGCGGATGTGGAGGCCGCCCTGGCCGGGGCCAGGGACATCCTGGCCGAACGGGTCAGCGAGGAGCGGGCGGCCAGGGCCGCCGTGCGCCGACTTTTTGCCGACAGGGCCCGGATCCGGTCCCGCCTGGCACGCAAGGCCGACCCGGATGGGGCCGCGGCCGCCAAGTTCCGGGACTACCACGACTGGGAAGAGCCCGCGTCCCGGGCGCCCGGCCACCGCATCCTGGCCATGCTGCGCGGGGAGCGCGAGGGGGTGCTCTCGGTGGAGGTGCGGCCGGAGGAGGAACGGGCCGTGGCCCTGCTGACCCGGCGCTTCGTCCAGGGCACGGGGCCGTGCGCCGATCAGGTCGCTGCGGCCGTTGCCGACGGGTACCGCAGGCTGCTCGGCCCCTCCATGGAAAACGAAACCCGGGCCGGGCTGAAGGCGCGGGCCGATGCCGAGGCCATTGGTGTGTTCACCGCCAACCTGCGCGAGCTGCTCCTGGCCCCGCCCCTGGGGCGCAAGCGGGTCATGGCCCTGGATCCGGGGTTTCGCACCGGGGCCAAGCTGGTCTGCCTGGATGCGCAGGGCGGCCTGCTGCACCATGAAACCATCTTCCCCCTGGGGTCGAAAAAGCAGCAGCTGGAGGCCGCGGCCCGGGTGCGGGAGCTGGCGGAGCGCTTTGCCATCCGGGCCGTGGCCGTGGGCAACGGCACGGGCGGCCGGGAGACCGAGGCTTTCCTGCGCGGCCTGGGCCTTGCCGACACGGCCGTGGTCATGGTCAACGAGTCCGGGGCCTCCATCTACTCGGCCTCGGACATGGCCCGGGAAGAGTTTCCCGACCTGGACCTGACCGTGCGCGGGGCCGTGTCCATCGGCCGCCGCCTGCTGGACCCCCTGGCCGAGCTGGTCAAGATCGACCCCAAGTCCATCGGCGTGGGCCAGTACCAGCACGACGTGGACCAGGCCGCCCTGAAGCGGGCCCTGGACGACACCGTGGTCAGCTGCGTGAACAGGGTGGGGGTGGAGCTGAACACGGCCAGCGCCCCGCTGCTGTCCTACGTGTCGGGGCTGGGCCCGGTCCTGGCGCACAACATCGTCCGCCACCGGGATGAGCACGGCCCGTTCGCCTCCCGCAGGGAGCTTCTCAAGGTCACGCGGCTGGGTCCCAAGGCCTACGAGCAGGCGGCCGGCTTTCTGCGCATCCGGGACGGCAAAGAGCCCCTGGACGCCACGGGCGTGCATCCGGAACGCTACGGCCTGGTGCGGGACATGGCCCGGGACCAGGGGGTGGGGGTGGCCGACCTGATGGCGGATCGGGCCGTGCGGGAGGGAATAGATCCTGCCCGCTACGTGTCCGAGACGGTCGGCCTGCCCACCCTCGAGGACATCATGGCCGAGCTGGACCGGCCGGGACGGGATCCCCGGCCCGAGTTCTCGCCCTTTTCCTTTGCCCCCGGGGTCACCAGCCTCACGGACCTGGCCCCGGGCATGGACCTGCCCGGGATCGTGACCAACGTGACCCGGTTCGGCGCCTTTGTGGACGTGGGGGTGCACCAGGACGGCCTGGTGCACGTCAGCCAGCTGGCGGACCGCTTCGTGCGCGACCCGGCCGAGGTGGCCCGGGTGGGGCAGGAGGTCCTGGTCCGGGTGCTGGAGGTGGATCTGAAACGAAGCCGCATCGCCCTGTCCATGAAGCAGGCGGGGAAGTAGGGCCTGTGTTCCTCTGCCCCCTGCCTACATCTGATCGTCTTCCTGTGGCATTGCCAGATCATAGAAGGACACAACGTCCTCATAGAGCGCACGTCTCGCCGCATCCTTGAGATAGATCATGTGCCCGGCCCGGTAGCGCCGCACGGCCAGGTTGGCCTCGAGCTCCCCGTCCAGGCCCATCTGGCTCAGGGTGTGCTCGGTGGCGAAGTAGGGCGTTGCCAGGTCGAAGAGGCCGCCGGCCACCAGCACCTTGAGGTGGGGGTTTTTGGTCATGGCCGCGGCCAGATCGTCGGCCGCGTTGACATAGCCCTGGCCCTTTCTGCCGCCGTGCACGGCCGAGCTCCAGTCCCAGCTCCTGGAGACCGTGTCGTTCAGGAACTCAAAGGGGCTGGTCTGCTGGTAGCCGAGCTCCAGGCGGATGTAGTGGTTGACGGTGCTGGAGAAGGGCCCGAACAGCGGGTCCAGGGAGGGGTCGAAGTAGGCGTGCGGCCTGCCCGGGTCGGGGTCGATGCCGGTGATGGAGGCGTCCATGCGGCCGACGATACGCTCCCGGTCGGACAGCAGCTGCTTGGCGAAGTCCCGGAAGGGGATGCGCAGGTCGTTTCTGGCCACCAGCTGCGGGGAAAGCCCGGTTGCGGCGCTGACCTCGTCCACCAGCGCCTGGCGGTCGTAGGGCGGCAACCGGTCGCCCTGGTGCAGGGCCGTGAGGTAGTCGGCCAGGGCGAACCGCTCCACTGGTTCCAGGACCTGCTCCCAGCGGGGAGGGTTGCCCTGCTCGTGGAAGATTTTGGCCGCGGCAAAGCTTGGCAGGAACAGGGCGTAGGGCAGGTTGAGGGATCCGTCCAGGGCCAGGGTGGCGTAGTCCAGGGCCGGGGAAATCAGGACCAGGCCGTTCAGGCGGATGCCGAAGGTCCGGTCCAGGTAGTCGGCCAGGGCCGCGGCCCTGGTGGTGCCGTAGCTCTCACCCACCAGGAGCTTGGGGGACAGCCAGCGTCCCTCCAGGGTCAGGTAGAGACGGATGAACTCGGCCACCGAGGCCACGTCCTGCTCCACCCCCCAGAAGGACTTGTCCTCCTTCCCAGACAGGCTGCGGCTATACCCCGTACCCACGGGGTCCACGAACACCAGGTCGGTGAAGGCCAGCCAGGTCAGGGGGTTGGGGACCAGGCGGGCCGGGGGCGGCAAGGGCGTGCCGTCCTCATTGAGCTGTATGATCTGCGGCCCCAGCCCGCCCAGGTGCAGCCAGACCGACGAAGCGCCCGGGCCGCCGTTGAAGGCAAAGGTCACGGGCCGCCGGGCCCGATCGGCCCCTTCCTGGTGGTAGGCGATGAAGAAGAACCGCCCCTTGAGCTCCTTGTCCTTGTCCTCCACCGTGAGCACCAGCTCACCGGCCTTGGCAGTGTAGGCCAGCTCCCGCCCGTCACTATCCAGGGTGTGGCGGGTCGTGGAGACGCG
>CAZQOG010000198.1:0-3833 GCA_964594925.1 uncultured Desulfohalobiaceae bacterium | reverse complement strand
CTGGACTGGATCTGCACGATGGCCTTTTCCCAGAAGTCCTCCGGCCGCAGCTGGAAGAGCTTCTGCCGGGGGCGGTTCTTGAGGCGTTGCGCCATGGCCGCCATGTCCCGGGAGGATGGGGCCTGGGGCTTGATGGCGACCAGAGGGCGCCGGCGCTCGATCTCCAGCCCGTAAAACTCATGCCGTGTCACCCCGCCCAGAAAGAGCAGGGTCTGCCCGAGGAACCTGCGGCTGGTGTGGTTCAGCTTGTCGAAGATGGCCTTGGCCTGGGCCTGGCTGCGGCAGCTGTTGACCGCCACCAGCGGGGGAAACTGCAGGCCGTTTTCCCTGAGCACCTTGATCAGGGCGTAGCCGTCGGTGATGGCGGTGGCGTCGGGTGTGACCACCACCACCAGCTCCCTGGCGGCCAGGCACAGGGCGATGACCTGGGGGGAGAGCCCCGGGGAGCAGTCCACCAGGACCGTGTCGTACCCGGTGAGCTTCTGGAACTCCCAGAACAGCCGGCTGCGCTGGGACCTGGTCAGGGCGGCCAAACGGGGCACCCCCGACCCGCCGGAGACCACGTCCAGGTTTTCCCTGACCGGGACCAGGGCCTGTTTCAGGGGGACGTTCTCGAAGAGGACGTGCTCCAGGGTGTAGCGGGGGACGAGACCAAGCACGATGTCCACGTTGGCCAGCCCGAGGTCGGCGTCGATGAGGCAGACCCGCTGGTTGTGGCTGGAAAGCCCCCAGGCCAGGTTCACCGCCAGGGTGGTCTTGCCCACCCCGCCCTTGCCGCTGGCCACGGCAATGAACCTGTTCACCCCGTCATGCTCCGTTGTCGCTCTTGCGCAAGAGCTCGTGGATGTCCTTGAGCAGGGCCTTGATGTGGAAGGGTTTGCGGATGCACTTGTGCGCGCCCCTGGCCAGGGCCTCCTCCATCTCCTCGTGCGTGGCCAGCCCGGTGATGACGATGACCGGGACAGGCCGGGAAGACTCGCGGTTGGCGGTCAGCAGGGAGAGCCCGTCACGGATGGGCATGCGGATGTCGATGAGCATCAGGTCGAAGAGCTTCTTTTCCAGGCAGGCGATGGCCTGTTCCCCGTTGGCCGCGGTCTCCACCACCAGGCGCTCCATCTCCAGGGTCTCCTTGAGGATCTCCCGGATGTGCTCCTCGTCGTCGACCACCAGGATCTTGGGGTTGCCCATGTGGCTCCCCAGCCCGGAGAGCTCGATCTCCCCCTTGGAGGGGCGCAGCTCGTCCAGATTGATGGGCAGCTCCACGGTGAAGGTGGTGCCTTTGCCGACCTCGCTCTGGATGTCGATGTGGCCGAAGTGGTTGTCCACGATGCCCAGGGAGGTGGACAGGCCCAGCCCGGTCCCCTTGCCCTCCTCCTTGGTGGTGAAGAAGGGGTCGAAGATGCGGCTCAGGTTCTCCTTGGGGATGCCCTCGCCCTGGTCCACGACATCCACGGACACGGTCCGTTCCTTCTTGGATGTTCGTATGCGCACGGTAATGGTCCCGCCCTGGTCGTCCATGGCGTGCTGCGCATTGATGATCAGGTTGATGAAGACCTGCTCCAGCTGGTTTGGGTCTGCCTTGATGGGGGGCAGGTCCTTGGGGAAGTCGCGTACGATGTCGATGTGGCTGTTGGTCAGGTTGTTGGCCACCAGGTCCAGGACCTTGTTCAAGAGCCCGGGGAGGTCCACCAGGGTCAGCTTGGGAGGGGCCGGCCGGGCAAAGTCCATCAGGTTGGTCAGAATCCCGCTGATGCGGTCGATCTGGTCGGTGATCTGCTTGAGCTCCTTCTGCTTCTTCTCGTCCTTTTCCTTGAGCTGCAGCAGCTGGGCCCGGGCGTTGATGATGGCCAGGGGGTTGTTGATCTCGTGGGCCGCGCCCGCAGCGAGCTGACCCACGGCCGCCAGACGTTCGGACTGGATCAGCTCCAGGTTGGCCTGCTGGTTCTTCCACAGGGCCAGGCTGAGCTCCTCGGAGCGGGCCTCCAGGCTCTCGTGGAGCTGGATCTTCTTGATGGCCGCGGCGGTCAGGCTGGCTGTCTGGCACAGGCCGAGGCTCTCCTCGGGGGTGAGTTCGCTGTCGATGCGGTCCAGGGCCAGGCAGAACTCGCCGTGGGTCTTGCGGTCGGAGTAGATGGGGACCAGGAAGAAGGGCGGGGTGTAGGTGATGCAGCCGGAGCCGGGGTTTTCGGAGCAGGTCAGGGTGTTCAGCCGTTTTTGGTAGGAGGAGATGATACGCTTCAGCCCCTGGGGGATGCTCCGGGTCTGGTGGTCCCAGATGGGCTTTCCCTCCTTGTCGAGAAAGCAGAGAAACTCGCTGCCCCGCTTGGCGTTGAGCCAGATCTTGCCTTCCAGGATGCGGTTGTGCAGGTCCACGGTGTAGATGACCCCGAACTGGAACCCGTCAATCGGCCGGTAGGCCTTTACCACGGCCTGGAAGATGTCCTGATTGTTGTGTGCTCCGGCCAGGGACAGGGCCAGGCCGTTGTTCAGGTCGAGGACCTGGTTGGAACGTTTCAGGGTGGCGTTCTTGATCTCCAGGTTCACGGCCATTGCGGAGAGACGCTGATTGGATTTCTGCAGGCTCTGGAAGTAGATGGCCTTCAGGTCCCCGTTCAGGGAGAAGATGTTGGCCCGTTCGGAGTACTGCTCGCCAAGCTGGGAGCGTATGGAGTCCAGCTCGT
Organism: uncultured Desulfohalobiaceae bacterium; assembly: GCA_964594925.1. Classification (GTDB taxonomy): domain Bacteria; phylum Desulfobacterota; class Desulfovibrionia; order Desulfovibrionales; family CAZUBS01; genus CAZUBS01. The sequence goes on along the minus strand of CAZQOG010000198.1, from coordinate 1,152 downwards.
CATCGCTCAGGGCCAGGATCTTCTGCAGCTTGCCGAGCATCAGCCTTAAGCCGGCGGGGTCGCTGAGGTCGCAGAAAAACTCCTTGGCCAGGAGATCGCCCAGGATGACAACGTGCAGCAGCTCCTGATTGACGTCCAGCTCTTTGATGGCATCGATCGGCTGGTGGTGGAGCCAGATGACGTCCCTGAGGCTCTTGGGCAGGTCCCAGCGCTCGGCCAGCCACTTGCCAACCTGGGCGTGGTTGGTGTCCAGGAGCTCCTGCTCGGCAACCATGGCCTCGACCTGGTGCTTGTGCTGGTGCTCGGCCGTACGGGCATACTGCTCGGGTATGAAATGGATGATCGCGCCTTTGCCCAGGTCGTGCAGCATCCCGGCCACAAAGGCCTCGTTCTTGAGCTCGGGATAGGTGCGAACGGCCACGAGCTGGGCCGCCACGGCGCAGGCCAGGCCGTGTGACCAGAGCTTTTGGGCCGGGCTGTCCCGCTCCTCGTCGGCCTGGGGCAGGAAGTCGGTGATCAGCGCCCCGAGTATGGCGCTGCGGACCATGTTCAGGCCGAGCAGATTGATGGCCTGCCCCACGGAGGAGACCGGCTGCCTGAGTGCGTTCTGCACCGAGTTGACCAGCTTGAGCACCTTGACGGTCAGGCCCTGGTCGGACTCGATGACCTTGGCCAGGCGGGAGATGTCCACCTCTTCGTCCATGCACATGTCCAGGGCCTTCAAGGCCACGGACGGTATCGAAGGCAGCTCCTCGATCTGCTTCAAGAGGACTTTGAAATGGGGGTGGTCGTTTTGACGCATTGCTCGGCTTGGCTCGGACTGTTGGCGTGCCACAAACGATCCCTCCTGGAAGCCGGCACTGTTGAGGAAGGCGGAAAAAATGCCCTAGGGGGCTCTTATCCGATGCAGGAAAAGATGTAAATCACAACGTGCCGGGACCAAGCCCCGGCAAAAGAAAGGGCGCATGCCATGCGCCCCTGCCAGGGGAAACAATCCCCCCGATATATCGTCCCCGATGTCCTCTTTCTGGTAGGGGCGGTTGGCAACCGCCCTGCCTTTGGTCGGAACCTCGTGCCGGGACCAAGCCCCGGAAAAAAGAGGTTCTTCGACGTTTTGTGTGGAATTTTTTGAGATCATACCAGCCAGGAAAA
>CAZQOG010000197.1:0-3834 GCA_964594925.1 uncultured Desulfohalobiaceae bacterium | reverse complement strand
CAAAGGCTTCCTCCGGGTCTGGCGGGACCGCAGCAAGGCCCGAAAGGCAAAAAGGAGGAAATCAGAGGCAGAGTGTCTTGAAAGCCTTATGTGCCCCGTTATCTGAGCGTCTATTCCACACAAAACGTCGAAGGACTACTTTTTACACCGCCGCAGTGCGCACCAGCTCCTGGGCCAGGGCGAGGTAGGCCTGGGTGCCCTTGGACCGGTAGTCGTAGCACAGGGCGGGCTTGCCATAGCTTGGGGCCTCGGAAAGCCGGACATTTCGTGGGATAACTGACTTGAAGGTCCTGTCGGGGAAGTGGGCGCGCACCTCTTGCGCGACCTGATGGGAAAGCTTGTTGCGCACATCGTACATGGTCAGCACGACGCCGAGAAATCCCAGCTGGTCATTGAGTCGCCTGCGGATCAGGTCATAGGTGCGCATGAGGTGGGCCATGCCTTCCATGGCGTAGTACTCGCACTGCAGGGGGACCATCAGCTCGGTGGAGGCGCACAGGGCGTTGACCGTGACCAGGCCCAGGGACGGGGGGCAGTCCAGAAGAATGAAGTCAAAGGGCTGGCCCAGCTCCTGCAATGCCTCCCTGAGGAAGAACTCCCTTCCAAGCTTGTCCACCAGCTCCAGCTCCGCGCCGACCAGGTTGGGGGTGGATGGAATGACGCTCAAATATGGGAGATGTGTTTCGTGAATGCCTTGATTGATCGACTTGGGATTGAACAGGATGGAGTAGATATCTTCCCTGTCTTCAGAGGGTACAACCCCGAGGCCGCTGGTGGCATTGGCCTGGGGGTCGCAATCCACAAGCAGGACCCGTTTCTCCATGGCGGCCAGGGAGGCGGCCAGATTGACGGCAGTGGTGGTCTTGCCCACCCCACCCTTCTGGTTGGCTATGACAATGACCCGCCTTGTGTGCCGTGGTTGCGCTTCAAAGCCGGCTTCAGGAGGCGCTGGGTCGCTCTTCATGGTGGGTCTCTCCATCGTTGTGAGGTTCCCGGTGCGGGCTGTGCGGACTTGCGATGTTGCGTTCAAGGCCGGGTTGGGAGTCACCTATCACAAAGGTCCGGCTTTGAACAGAGCGACACCATGCCCTTGGCTTGGCCGTGGAAAATCGAATCAGATTGGTGGAGAAAAAGCAAAAAAGAAAGGTGAGGAATGAAAGGGGTGGTCTCTTGATCCCGGCAAGTGCCAGGCGCGAAATTCCCAGCTTGCGCGGGACAGCTCCAGCACATGTTTCACGGGAAACATGAGGACGCGAAGTTCTGGTGACAGAACAGTCGGGCGTCGTCCAGGGATTCGATGAGAAGAATGGCTCCGGGAATGTCGTTGTTCTTGACGGCCTTTTGCAGCTGCAGGGCCAGATGCAGAAAGTCTTCCGACTCCCCTTCCCAGGCCTCCTCGGACTGGCTGTGCATTTGGCGGCACAGCCGGATGAACTGGTCGATGCGGTTTTTGTCGGGGGTCTCGCCGGTGGCGCTGGTTTCCTGAATGGAGGCGAAGACGGTCTCCATTTCCTGCTTGAGAGTTGAGAAGTGCATCTCCTGGCTCGGTCGGCAAAGGGTTTTCTGCTGTCCAGAATGAAATCGCTTTAAAATGAGACGTATCTTCTGTCAATACCAGTGATCTTCAGACCGTGTAGTAAGTCCTGTACCAATCGATAAAGGCCTGGATGCCCATTTCAATAGGGGTGTCGGGCTTGAAGCCGACGTCACGGATCAGGTCGTCAACATCTGCATAGGTATTGGGCACGTCTCCCGGCTGCAAGGGCAGAAAATTTCGCTTCGCCTTTCGCCCCAGGCATTGCTCGATGACTGTGATGAAGTGCTCGAGCTCAACGGAGTTGTTGTTGCCGATATTGTACAGCCGGTATCTTGCAGGGCTGCTCCCTGGATCCGGAGTGAGGCCGGACCAGTCTGGGTTGGCATCCGGGGGGAGTTGCATGACCCTGACCACACCTTCGACGATGTCATCGATGTAGGTGAAGTCGCGTTTCATCCGCCCGTGATTGAAGACACTGATGGGACGGCCTTCCAGAATGGCCCGGGTGAAGAGGAACAGGGCCATGTCGGGCCGTCCCCAGGGGCCGTAAACCGTGAAGAAACGCAGTCCGGTGCAGGGGATGTCATACAGGTGGCTGTAGCTGTGGGCCATGAGCTCGTTGGATTTCTTGCTGGCAGCGTAGAGACTGATGGGATGGTCCACGTTGTGGTGCACGCTGAAGGGCATTGCAGTGTTCAGGCCGTACACTGAGCTGGAGGAAGCAAAGACCAGATGTTCCACCGGGTGGTGCCGGCAACACTCGAGGAGGTTGCAAAAACCAACGATATTGGACTGGATGTAGGAATCGGGATGCTCCAGGCTGTAGCGGACCCCGGCCTGGGCGGCCAGGTTGACCACATGGCTGAAGGAGTGGGCGGCAAAGAGCTCGCTCAGCGGGGCTTTTTCCACGAGGTCGGTGTGGGCAAATGTAAAAGCCGGGAAGTGTTCGAGAATTTTGAGACGGTCCTGTTTCAGGTCCACGGAATAATAGGGTGTCAGGTTGTCCAGGCCAACGACCCTGTGCCCTTCTTCGAGCAGTCGCCGGGAAAGATGAAACCCTATGAATCCTGCAGCCCCGGTGACCAGCACGGTCATGATGCGCTCCAGTTTGTTCAGGATGATTGGGGAGACGTAGTGACCAGTTCAAGGAGCCTGTTCCAGACAACGGCTTTGGCTTCCCGGTTGTCGGGCAACATGTCCTCCGGCCCCGGCAGAGGCTGGATGGTCAACCCTTCAAGAGAAAAAGCAGCTGTGCTGAATTCACGGTCGGGAAAAAGATGGGCAAAGGCCCGGCGTCCGAAGCAGACCACGGTCGGGGCGCCGGATTCCTTCACACCGTCCCAGAAGAGCTTGGTTCTTGGGGCCGGTCCGGTCCGGCCGGAAAGGGACATTGGCCAGAACAGGATGCGACCGCGGGGCAGGCCCATGGCCTTGAGCATCCTGCGCCACAGCTCCCGTCGCTCATGGCTTGGATTTTCACCAAGATCCAGGGGCAGCTCCCAGTAGGTCCAGACCTGGGCGTGGGGAGGGTCGAGCCGTTCGCGTGCCCGCCGTATCAAGTCTTCGCAGGAGTCAGAAGAAACAGCGGCAGAGGGAGGCACGGCGGTGTGCCGGGGAGCCGCAGCACCATCGCCCGCGGGCAAAAGAATGTGCCGCAGACCGAGCGACCGCCAGCAGCGCAAGGTGCAGAGGCAGTCTACATGCCTGATATCCAATCCCACATCCTCCAGGCAATCTCGGGCTTGCTCAGCACGGGCCAGGACTCCTCGCGCCCGGTGCGATCCACCGCGAGCATGGATCCGGTGTCTGTGCCAAAGCCCTTGCCCTCCCCTACCTGGTTGGCCAGGACCAGGTCGCAGTTCTTGGCCTTGAGCTTGTCGCGGGCGGAGGAAGCCAGGTCCGAGCCTGTTTCGGCTGCAAAGCCGATCAGCTTCTGTTGCCTGGTCTTGGTACGGCCAAGAGCGAGCAGAATGTCGGGGTTGGGCTGAAACTTAAGCGAAAAACCATTCGGGGCCTCTGCCTTTTTGAACTTCCCGCCGGCATGGGCAACGGGGTGAAAGTCGCACACGGCAGCGCTCAGACACCCCAGATCAGCCCCGGGCCAGAGATCGAGGCAGCAGTCGTGCATTTCTCTGGCAGAACGCACCGGATGGGAGCTGATCTCTAGGGGAAGCCAGGGGGAGACGGGCCCGCAAACGGCATCCACCTGCGCGCCGCGGCACCAGGCGGCCAGTGCCGCAGCTGCACCCATGCGCCCGCTGGAGGGGTTGGTCCAGACCCGGACCCCGTCCCAGGGT
>CAZQOG010000196.1:0-3850 GCA_964594925.1 uncultured Desulfohalobiaceae bacterium | reverse complement strand
CCGGGTCTGGCGGGACCGCAGCAAGGCCCGAAAGGCACAAAGGCGTAATTCAAAGACAAAGATTCTTGAAAACCTTATGTGTCCCGTTTTCTCAGCGTATTCCACACAAAACGTCGAAGAACCTTCAAGAATTATCCCCCGGGCAATACTTTCGGCCTTTGTGAACCCGGATCACTTCACCTTCTTGAACTTGTCCTGGGACGAGCCGCAGATGCGGCAGATGGGGGGGGCGTTTTTGACGGTGACCAGGCCGCAGCCGGGACAGACCAGGAGCGGGACGTCCTTGGGGTTTTTCTTGGTCAGGGCCTGGTGGGCCAGGACAGCGTTCAGGGAGGTGGTCCGCCTGAGCTTGTTCGTGAGAATTGTGGCGTCCAGGTCGGCATCCTCCTTGGCCTGGTCGTGCATCCTGTTGAAGTGCACGTCGCCCTGGCGCCTCAGGTCATGACGCAAGGCGTCCAGGTATGCGTCTGTCTCTGTGACCTCGTCGGCCAGCAGCTTGAGAAGCAGCGAGGCCTGGTTTTCCTCGGAACGGGCTATGGCCCGCAGCACCCGGGACTTGACGGGGTTGTTCTCGCGTCCGGCCTTGCGGGCCTGGCGCTTGTTCCGCTCGGCCATGATCTTGAGCCGGGCATAGGCCTCGAACAGATTGGAACGGGTTGTGGTCATACATCCACTCCTGGGAGTAAGCTGTGGTTTGTAAAGGATTGATCGGAAGTAACAGGCCGGATTCATAGCCCGTCCCAGGGCAAATATCCAGACTGTTTTTTATCCGGAAGCAGGCTGGGAGGATGCACGGATTCATTGCCAGGGATGGAAAGAGGCGTTAGATTGATAATTAATCCCAAATAGAAGCGGAGCCGCACCATGGCCAATGTCGTCACCTACATCCACCACAACTGCTTTCTCCTTGAGTTCGCGGGGAGCAGCTACCTGTTCGACGTTCCGGGGCCGGGGCATCTGCCTGAAGACGCCAGGAGGGTGCTCCTGGAGAAGGTGCGGGGCAGGGACCTGCTAGTTTTCATCTCCCACAGCCACGAGGACCATTTCGACCCTGGGCTGCCCAGGCTTCTTTCGGGCGTAGCCAGCCTGGGGTTCGTGGTCTCCGACGATGTAGAGGACATGTTTCCGGACTCCGTTCCGCCCGGATCCCTGGTGGTGGAGCCTGATGAATCCTACCAGTGGCGGGGTCTGAACATCGAGACCTTGATGAGCAATGACCTGGGTGTGGCTTTTGTCATCAGGGACGGGGGGCGGACCGTCTATTACGGTGGCGACCTGGCCGACTGGAGCTGGGACAGCCTGGGCGAGAAGGCCAGGCGCATGACCGGGGAGTTTTTCCGCCAGGCAGTGCAGCAGGTGGCCGGACAGGACGTGCAGGTGGCCTTTTCCAACGTGGACGACCGCCTGGCCAACCTGGCCGGGGGGCCGGAGTTCGTCCGGCTGGTTCGGCCCAGGGTGTTCGTGCCCATGCACACATTTGGAAAAGCCGCCCCGCTGCAGCAGCTGCTGCAGGAGCTCGGGCCCTGTCCCTCGGAGATATTCGTGTACCAACGCCCCGGGGACAGCATGGTCGTTTCCCTGGAGCAGGACCGGCAGGAGGAGATGTGAGAATCAAGGATCATGCAATCCAGGACACGCATCCCGCAACAACTGCGTGCACCCGCCGGGGGTTCTTGAAGTGGCAGCTGTGCGGTGCCCTCTGGCTGGCCTCCGGGCCGGGGCTGCTGCTCGCACCGTCCAGGGTCGGGGCAGCCGAACCCGATCTGGCCGTTGCCAAGGGAGGCCCTGCCGCGGCCACACGGGCCGCGGTCGAGCTGCTGGGCGGCATGGAAGAGTTTGTCAAGCCGGGCCAGCGGGTGGTGATCAAGCCCAACATGAGCTTTGCCAGCCCCCCCGAGGCCGCCACCAACACCCACCCCGAGGTGGTCAAGACTCTGGTGTCCTTGTGTCAGGAGGCAGGTGCGGGCTCTGTGTTCGTGTTGGACAACCCCTTGAACGAGATGGAGGCCTGCCTGCAGCAGAGCGGCATCAAGGAGGCCTGCGAATCTTTGGGAAAGGGCATGGTCCAGGGTGCGGTCAGCGAGCACCTCTACCAGGAGGCGGATATCCCGGAAGGCAAGTCCATGCGTTCCAACCGGTTCGTCAGCGAGGTTCTCAAGGCGGACGTGCTCATTGCCGCGCCTGTGGCCAAGCACCACGGCGCAACCGGGGTCAGCCTGTCCATGAAGGGCATGATGGGGCTGATCATGGACCGCTCTGTCATGCACTGGAAGTATGGGCTGCACGGAGCCATCGTGGATTTGTGCACCCGGCTCAAGGCAGACCTGGCCGTGATCGACGCCACCAGGGCCCTGACCACCAACGGCCCGTTCGGCCCTGGGGAGGTAGAGCGTCTCGACACGGTGGTGGCCTCCAGGGACATGGTGGCCGCGGACGCATACGTGACCGAGATGGTTCGCTGGTACGGCAGGTCTCTCAGGGCGGACCAGGTCAAGCACCTCAAGATCGCGCACGAGCGGGGGCTGGGCCGGATCGACGTGGAAAATTTGCAGGTGTCGAGGGTGGAGGCCGGATAGGTTTGTAGCAATGTAAGCTTGAAGCTGGAAGCTGGAAGCAAGAGTAGAAGCTCGAAGCTCAAAGCTCAAAGCTGAAAGCAAGAGCAAGAAAATAATTGAAGAGAAGCGGATCTGGAACCTCGTCATTCCAAACTTTGATCCGTAATCCATTATCCGTTGCCGCCAAAGGGCTGTGCCGGGGCAAGAAAGGCTTTCCCATCATGAACTTCCGCCGCTTGATACAGACCCTGATGTTTTCCCTGTTCCTGGGGCTGTTGCTGCTCACTGCGGCTCCTTTTGTTTCCTGGGCACCGGTGGACGCCTTCGTGCGCATGGACCCCCTGCTGTGGCTCGGGACCATGCTTTCCCTCAAGACCTGGGTGTCCGGCTTTGGTGCGGCCGTGGTGCTGCTGTGCGCCACCCTGCTCCTGGGGCGATTTTTCTGCAGCCACATCTGCCCGCTGGGCACCAGTCAGGACCTGGTCAGGCCGCTGTGGGGCGTGAAGGCGAACCCGTCCCGATCTCATCCGCAGAGATGGAGGAGGTGGAAGTACCTCATCCTGACCGGGCTGGCAGGGGCTGCACTCTACGGACTCAATCTCACCCACTGGGGTTCTCCAACCGCCCTGGCGGCGCGTTTCTACGGGCTGGTGGTCCTGCCCCTGGTTGATTTTGCAGCCGGCCCCCTGAAGTTCGGAGCGCGGAGCCTTCTGGAAAGGGCGGGTTCACCACTGGCCTTTGCCGGGCAGAAAGAGACCCTGGTCGGCGGCCTGGCAATCCTGGTGCTTCTGTTCCTGACCATCCTGGTCCTGACACGGGTGGCCCCGCGCTTCTGGTGCCGCTGCCTGTGTCCCACCGGGGCCATCCTGGCCCTGACGGGGCGCCGGCCCCTGATCGCCCGTGTCGTGTCGTCCGACTGCACCAGCTGCGGCATCTGCGCGGCCGGGTGTCCCATGGGGGCCATCCCCTCGGACAGGCCGGAGACTGTTTCCCGGGGAGAGTGCATTGCCTGCCGCAGATGTGAGCAGGTCTGTCCGGAAGGTGCAATACGCTTTGCGGCGGAAGGATGGCCCCGCGTAGCCCAAAAGGGTGCTTCCCCGTCCCGCAGGGGGGTGCTGCTGGCCCTTGGGAGCGGCGTTGTGCTGGCCTTTGCGGGTCGCAGGGGGCTTGGCGAGTACTGGCCGGCACGCGAGCGGGGGCACGTCATGCCCGAGGGTCTGGTGCGCCCCCCCGGATCCGTGCCGGAGATCGACTTCCTGAACCGCTGCGTGCGCTGCGGGCTGTGCATGAAGGTC
>CAZQOG010000195.1:0-3938 GCA_964594925.1 uncultured Desulfohalobiaceae bacterium | reverse complement strand
TCGGCACGTTTCATCTCTTGCTTCCAGCTTCCAGCTTCGAGCTTCCAGCTCAAATTTACGTGAGGGTTTGCTCTTGGTGAAGCAACGAAGTCCCCCCTTCGCACAAGGCTACGGAGGACAGGCCAGCGGGGATTTTTCAACGGCCTGCCAAAGTTCATCAAACTGTCACTGCTGCGTCATGAAGCGCAACCCCGCTGTCATGTGCGGGGCATACACAATGTTGAATTCGCCAAAGGGAGACTGAGCCGTTTCTCATGCAAGGACAAAAGGCAGCAACAACAAGGAGGACCCATGTCCTTTCGGATCAGCAGCGCAATGACCTCGCGACGCAGGATCACTCGTCGACTTACGGCCATCCGGCGTCCACTGCGCACGCTCAGCCCGAACCGAGGGTCACGAAGTGTTGATTCCCCCGGTTGCCGCATCGCGACCGCAGAACCAGGAGGTCAGACTGATGGATGAGCCCACGCTCTGTGCCGACCTGCACGTGCACTCCAGGCACTCGACCCGACCCTCGCAGTGGATCCTCCAGAAGATCGGCTGCCCGGAGAGCTTCACCAAACCCCGTGACATCTACTCCCTGGCCAGGGCCAGGGGCATGGACCTGGTGACCATCACCGACCACAACACCCTGGCCGGCAGCCTCGAGATCGCCCACCTCCCTGGGACCTTCCTCAGCGAGGAGATCACCACCTACTTCCCAGAGGACCGCTGCAAGCTGCACGTCCTGGCCTTCGACATCACCGAAAAGCAGCACCGCGACATCTCCAGGCTGCGCGCCAATGTTTTCGAGCTGGTCCCGTTTCTGCGGGCAGAAAACATCGTCCATGTCCTGGCCCACCCCCTGTTCGCCATCAACGACCGCCTGACCATGGAGCACTTCGAGCAGACTTTGCTGCTGTTCAAGCACTTTGAGTGCAACGGCACCCGCGACGACTTCCAGAATCAGACCCTGTCGACGATACTGGGCAGCTTGCGCAGGGAGGACATCGACCAGCTGGCGGACAAGCACGGCCTTGCTCCCGACTTCGACCGTCCCTGGGAGAAAATCCTGACAGGGGGGTCGGACGATCATTCGTCCCTGAATGTGGCCCGGGTCTTCACCAGGGTTGCCGGAGCCCGGTCCGCAAAAGAGTTCCTGAACGGCCTGGCCGCGGGCCGCACCACTGTCCAGGGGCGGGCCGCGACACCACGATCCATGGGGCACAACCTCTACTCCATTGCCTACCAGTTCTGTAAATCGAAGTTCCGGCTGGACCGGTACGCTGGCAAGGACCACGGGCTCAGGTTCGCCGATGCCATCCTCACACCCAACGGCCAGATGCCCGGGGTGTTCTGCCGGCTGCAGGGCTTGCTGTACCGTAGCCCCGGAATTTTCAAGACCCGGCCGCGCTCACTCCAGGATATCATGATGCAGGAGGCCCGGGCCATCGTGGACACCACTCCCCACCTGCAGGAGTACATCCGGGGCAAGCGGGCCGAGCCCTGGATCATGGAGGAGGACTGGTTTTCCTTTGTCGACCGGGCTTCCGAGAAGGTGATCAGCCACTGTGCCGACGCCATCCTGGACAGCTTTTCCGGGGCCAGGCTCTTCGACATCTTCCAGACCATGGGTTCGGCCGGCTCCCTCTACACCCTGCTGGCCCCCTATTTCGTTGCCTACAAGCTCTTCACCAAGGACCGGCGGTTCACATTGCAATGCCGTCGCGCCTTCTGCTCCAAGGACGGCAGCCGGGAACCCGAACGGCTCACCATCGGGCACTTCACCGACACCTTCCACGAGTTCAACGGCGTGGCCCGCACCCTGCAGATGCAGGTGGCCATCGCCGGGCAGAGCAACAAGCGCTACAACGTCATCACCTGCGGTCCCGGCACCAGGATGGACGGGGTGGTCACCTTCGAGCCCTCCGGATGCTTCGAGCTGCCCTACTGCCCGGACATGAAGCTCTTCTACCCACCGGTGCTGCGGATGCTCGACTACTGCTTTGCCCAGGGCTTCACCCATATCCACTCCGCCACCCCGGGCCCCATGGGTCTGGCCGCCCTGGTCATCGCCCGCATCCTGCAGATCCCCATCCACGGCTCCTACCACGCCGCTTTTCCCCAGTACGCCGGAGAGCTCACAGGCGACGTCTCCCTGGAGGAGGCCGCCTGGAAGTACATGACCTGGTACTACAACCAGATGGACAGCGTGAACGTGCCCTCCAGGGCCTGCGCCCGGGAGCTGCAGGAGCACGGCATCGACCCCGGCAGGATCCGCGTCTGCCCCCAGGGCCTCGACACCGTGAAGTTCCACCCCTCCCGGCGCAACGGCTTCCTGAACAAGCGTTACAACGTCCCTGCAGGGTCGACGACCTTGCTCTACGTGGGGCGGGTCTCCCGCGAGCTGCACCTGCCGGTGTTGCTCCAGGCCTTTAGAAATCTTTCCCGGCAGAAGGGTTCCCTGCACCTGGTGGTGGCGGGGGATGGGCCTTACCTGGGGGAGATGGAGAAGGAGTTGTCGGGCTTCCCTGCCACCTTCACCGGCAGGATCGAAGGCGAGGAGCTGGCCATGGCCTATGCCTCGAGCGACATCTTTGTCTTCCCGGCCGCCAACGAAACCTTTGGCACCCCTGTGCTGGAGGCCCAGGCATCCGGCCTGCCCGCCGTGGTCTCAAGCAGCGGCGTGGGCCAGGAGCACATAATCCCCGGCGAGACAGGCCTGGTCTTCACCGCCAACGACCCGCGCTCGCTGGAACAGACCCTGGCCAGGCTCATCAACGACGCCCCGTTGCTGAAGGCCATGCGTACAAACGCACCCAAGCACATGGAGAACCGCTCCTTTGAAGCGGCATTCCTCAAGACCTGGGACGACTACCGCAGCTGCGACCTGTCCGCCGGCATGAAGGTGGCTGTCTGACGGGCTTGTACCACGCGGGCACTTTCCTCAACTTCACGAATACGCACGAATACGCGCAAAAAAATGCAGGAGACATGTCCCCTGCATTTCTGTTGATTCTGATTGGTTGGTGAATTCACGGGCTGCGTTCGACCGCTCAGACCTTCCCACCGGTCATGGCCTCGAAACCGGAAATGATGTCGATCAGCTCCTCGGTGATGGAGGTCTGGCGCTCCTGGTTGTAGTCCATGACCAGCTTGTCGCGCATTTCCTCGATATTGCGTTCCGCAGCTTGCATCGAGGTCAGCCGGGCGGCGTTCTCACCCGCCAGGGACATGGCAAAGGCCGAGAACAGCCCGGCAAAGATGTACTGGCGCATCACTGCCGAGAGCATCTCCCTCCATTCGCCGGGGTGGTCGGGGATCTGGCGGGTGGGCCACTCCTTTTTGGCGATGCGCTCCAGCCAGCTGGGGTCGGGGGGGAGCAGGCGCCTGGCGGAAGGCGCAAAGGGGGCCCGCTTGGCCGTCCGGTTGTGCATGAGATGGATCTCGTAGAGCCCCCTCTTCCTGGTCCAGGATTGCAGCTCTATGGCCAGCTCCTGCACTGCCGGGGAAATGCCTTCCACGGAGCCGGGAAGCTCGAACACGCGCTCCAGGGAAAACCCGGCGTCCTCCAGCCGGGAAACGATCCTGATCCCGCAGGCCCAGATGGTCAGCTGCCTGCCCTCCTCCTGCATCTGCCCGAGGCGCTGCTCGGCCAACCCGAGAATCTGGTCGTTGAACTGCCCGCACATGCCCTGGTCCGAACCAAAGACCACCACCCCGGTGTCCCCGCCGAGCGCGGCAAAGCGGTCGATCTCCTCGGACCTGGTCCTAAGCAGAGCGGTCAGGGCCATCTCCATGGCCCGGTTGAACTCCTCCAGGGAACCAGCCGCCTCTTCGAACTGACGGATGGAGACCGCTGCCAGGGCCTTCATGGTCTTGACCACCGAGCGCAGGTCCCCGGTGCTCTTGATCCGCCGCTTGATCGCCTCCAGGGTCACGGGGAGCCCCCACCGCCC
>CAZQOG010000194.1:0-3960 GCA_964594925.1 uncultured Desulfohalobiaceae bacterium | reverse complement strand
GTCCGTGCCGAGATCGGCGACGTCGACGAGCCGTTGCAGCCGCTGCACGACGCCGGGCCGGCGACCGTCGTGGCCGCCCGGCTCCACGATGCGCTGGAGGAGGTCGAAGGTCTGCTCCAGGGCCTCTCCCAGGCCGGCTTCAAGGCGATGCTTTTTCATGGGCTCAGGCGACCTCCCCCTGCCCTGCGGGGACACCCTGGGTTTCCTGCTCCTCCCCCTCTGCTTTTGATGCTTCGGAAAAGTTTCCGGGCCGCTGCTCCAGGGCTTTGTCGAACTCCTGCTGCATCTGCTGCAGGTAATCCCCGACCGACCACGATATCTCCCGTCCACCCGCCTCCAGGGCCACTCCCGCGATCATCCCGGCCTCGGTCTCGAATGTTTCCGGCTCTGTCCCGAGGACCTCTCTGCTTGCCCGTGCAATCTTCTCCCGCCCTTCCTCGCTCAGCGCAAAGGCGCTCCTGAGGGTCAGCGGCTCACCATCTGACAGCGCCTCTTTCATCCGTTTTTCTGTTTCTTGATCAATAAAACGCAGCTTTTCTGCAAAGACCACGACCAGCTGCTTCTGCAGGTTCGTGTCCGAGAGATCGGCCAGGGCCTTGTCCATGGCCTGGAAGACCGCCTCGCCCGCCCGGCGGGACAGGTCCCGCAGAAAGGCCTCCTTCTCCCTGGCCAGCGCCTCCTTCCAGGACTGCCGCATCTGGTCGGCCTCCTTCCTGGCCTGCTCCACCAGCTCGTCCCGCTTGTTCCCGGCCTCGTCTTCCGCCTCCCTGATCAGCTCCCGGCGCTTGTCCTCCAGCTCCTGGCTCTTTCGCCTGAAGGTTTCCTGCTCCCGGGAGGCCTCCTTCTCGCGCTCCCTGGCCTTTTCCAGCCGGTCGGCGATGCGCTGCTCCCGCTTGTCCATGTTGCGCAGGATGGGTTTGTACAGGAAACGTTTCAGGAGCCAGATCAGGATCCCGAAGTTGACGATCTGAAAGAAAACCGTTGGCCAGTCGATGAGCACGGCTATCCTCCGGCCTGCTGTACGAAATGGTTCCAGAAGGGGTTGGCGAACAGCAGGATCATGGACACCACGAAGCAGTAGATGGCCGTTGATTCGATCATGGCCAGCCCCACGAACAAGGTCCTGGTCAGGGTGTTGGTTTCATCCGGCTGCTGGGCGATGGAGGCCAGGGCCTGGGCCACGGCCCGCCCCTCACCAAGGGCCGGCCCGATGGCGCCGATAGCGATTGTGATCCCTGCGGTAAAGGCCGAGACCGCCGCGATCAGGGTCATGCTGTCCATGTCTGCTCCTTTCGTTGTCGTGCCCGGTCGCCATCCAGGCGCCCGGTTTGTCTGCCTCGTACTCGTGCTTCTGTCCGGGCCTGTCAGCCCGAACCACCAGTGGATCGGCCGCCTTCCTCTTCCTCCTCCCGGGCCCTGGCCTCTCGTTCCGCACTCTTTTCCTGGTGCGCCTTTGTACCGGCGGCGATGTACACCGCTGCCAGGACAGCGAAGATATAGGCCTGTATCACGCCGGTCAGCAGGCCGAGCAGGTTCATGACCACCGGGAAGATGATCGGCGCCACCGCCAGCAGGATGGCCGCGATGGTCGCCCCGCTCATGATGTTTCCGAACAGGCGCACCGCCAGGGCCAGGGTGCGCGACATCTCCCCCATCACATTGAAGGGCAGCATGACCGGGGAAGGCTTGATGTAGTTCTTCAGATAGGGGACCACCCCGGCCTGGGTGATGCCGAAAAAGGGCACCGCCACGAACACGCAGATGGCCAGGGCCGCGGTGGTGGACAGCGAGCCGGTCGGGGCCCTGAAACCCGGGACCACGCCCAGCACGTTGCTGACCAGGATGAACAGGAACAGGGTGCCCAGGAAGGGGAGGTAGCGCCAGGCCTGCTGGTGGGTGATCTCCTCGACCTGGCCGCGCATGCCGTCCACCAGCACCTCCAGCAGGTTCTGCCAGCGGGAGAGCTCTTCGCTGGAGGAGAGGCGGCGGGTCACCAGCCAGGAGCCACCCACCATCAGGAGCATGATCGCCCAGGTGAAGACGATGGTGGCGTTGATCTCGATCATCTGCCAGCGCCAGTAGACGATCCAGTCCGGGCTGATGTTCATGCCCTCTCCCCCTGCCCGGCCGTTCTCCAGGGCGCAAGCCTGAGCTGCACTGCCAGACGCACGGCCAGGAAGGCCGCGCAGGCCGCGGCCAGGCAGGGCCCTCCCAGGCGCCCGGCCAAAACAAAGACCGCACAGGCCAGGGCCATGCGCACGACATAGCTTCCCAGTGCCAGCAGCCGGGGGGAGCGCGCCGCGGGCAGACGTTTCACCGTGGCCCACAGCCCTGCGAAAAAGACCGCGCCCAGCCCAAGCCCCAGTGCGGCGCCGGTCAGTGCCTGCTCCAGCATGGTCTCAGTATCCCCTCCGCTCTTTCTCGATGGTGTTGCGCTCCTTGCTCACCCAGTACCAGGCATTGTAGCAGCCCACGGCAATGCCCACGGCCAGGCCGATCAGGGTCCAGGAGAAGTCGGATTCCAACCTGCTGTCCAGCCACACCCCCAGGGCGGTGAGCAGCACCGTGGGTATGGCCACGGCCCAGCCCACCAGGCCGAACATGCCCAGCCCGAACCAGACATCCTCGTGCTTGCGCTCCTTGGCCAGGATGCGGCGGCGCTCCTTGACCTCCACGGTCCTGGAAAGCCTGGTCCTGCCCTCTTCCTTGTCTTCCCGCTCTTCCCGGTGTTGCTTCTCGTCCTTCTGGGCCATGCTAGAGCTCCATGAAACGCCGCACAAAGTCCGATTCCAGCCTGGCCATGGCCGACCGGGATTGCCGCTCCCGCTCCTCCATGACCAGGAACTGCCGGCTGACCGCCTCCTGCAGTTTGCCCAGCTCCTCCCCCACCACTGCGTTGCGCACCGAGACCAGCACATCGCGGCCTGACTTGACCAGGATGCCCTGGTCGACCGCCAGATAGATCTCCTCCTCCCCCTGCTTCTCCACATAGGCCATGACCCCCGGCACCAGGGCGGCCACCCAGTCCAAATGGCGGGGCAACAGGGTGAAATGTCCGGCCTCGCTCTCCGCCCGGACCTTGACCACCTCGGTGGTCAGTACCTTTCGGGAGGGAATGAGCACTTTCAGCTGCATGCTCACACCTTTGCCTCCTCGATCGGGCCGATCATGTACAGCGCCTTTTCCGGGGCATGGGTAAACTCGTCGTTCAGGATCCGTTCACACCCCTCCAGGGACTTCTCCAGCGGGACCACCCTGCCCTCCATGCCTGTGAACTGCTCGGTGGTGACAAAGGGCTGGGTCAGGAAACGCTCCAGCCGCCGGGCCCGGTTGACCACGGCACGGTCCTCCCTGGAGAGCTCCTCCAGGCCGAGCATGGCGATGATGTCCTTGAGGTCCTCGTAGTTGGCCAGGGTGCTCCTGATCTCGCTGGCGATGGTGAAATGCCGCTCCCCCACGATGGCCGGGCCGAGCATCTTGGAGTAGGACTGCAGGGGGTCCACCGCGGGGTAGAGCCCCTCGCTGGCACGTTTGCGGGAGAGAACGATGGAGGCGGAGAGGTGGGAGAAGGTGTGCACGGCCGAGGGGTCGGTGAAGTCGTCGGCTGGCACGTACACGGCCTGGACCGAGGTGATGGCCCCGCTCGGGGTGTTGCAGATGCGCTCCTCCAGCTCGGCCAGCTCCGTGCTCAGGGTGGGCTGGTAGCCAAGCCTTGAGGGCAGGTTGCCCAGCAGGCCGGAGATCTCCATGCCCGCCTGCACGAAGCGGAAGATGTTGTCGATGAGCAGCAGCACGTCCTGGCGCAGGTCGTCGCGGAAGTACTCGGCCATGGTCAGGGCGGAGTGGCCCACCCGGAACCTGGCCCCGGGCGGCTCGTTCATCTGGCCGAAGACCATGACCGTGCTGTCCAGGACACCGGCGTCGCGCATGTCCCGGTAGAGCTCCTCCCCTTCCCGGCAG
>CAZQOG010000193.1:0-3986 GCA_964594925.1 uncultured Desulfohalobiaceae bacterium | reverse complement strand
AGCATGGAGACACCTTGGGGGGGATTGTGGAGGTGGTGGCCACCGGTGTGCCGGCCGGGCTGGGGGAGCCGGTGTTCGACAAGCTCGACGCCAGGCTGGCCCAGGCCCTGATGAGCGTGGGCGCGGTCAAGGCCGTGGAGGTGGGGTCCGGGCTGGCCGCGGCCAGGAGCCTGGGGAGCGACAACAACGACCCCATCCTGCCGGAAGATTTCGCCACCAACAATGCCGGGGGCATACTGGGCGGCATCTCCAACGGCGACGACATCGTGGTCAGGGCGACAGTGAAGCCCATTCCCTCCATTGCCGCAGCACAGCGCACCGTGACCTCGTCCGGGGAAGCCACAGAGATCCGGATCGGCGGCAGGCACGACATCTGCGCCATTCCGCGCATCGTGCCGGTGCTCAAGGCCATGGTCATGCTGACCCTGGCGGACATGCTGCTGATCCAGCGCTGCCGTCGTGTCGGACCGGACGCCCTCTGACACTCCCGTGCCCGTGTTCAAGAAGTGATTTGCGACTTGCCATGATCGGGCTGTTTTGAGCGCAGTCTATTGACCAGGGGGGACGGCTGTCTTAGGTGCCCCGGTTTGGGTACTCAACCAAGGACCGTGGACCGCTGTGCTGCCTCCCGCCCCCACCTCTGCCTTCAGAAACATCTGGCGACTGGCCTGGCCCCAGACGCTGATGATGTTCTTCCATTTCTGGATCGGGTTCGTGGACGTCTACGTGGCCGGGAAGCTGAGCACGGACGTCCAGGCCTCCCTCGGCGTCATCACCCAGTCCCTGTTCTTCTTCCTCATCGTGGCCATGGCTCTGGCCAACGGGGCCGTGGCCGCGGTCAGCCAGTCCCTGGGAGGGGGGCTTGGCCTCAGGGCCCGGCGCTATGTGGTCATGAGCCTGGGGCTGGTCTTCCTGGCCGGGCTCCTGCTCCTGGCGACAGGCTTCCCGATCAAGGGGCTGCTGCTGGACCTGCTCCGGGTGCCGCAGGAGATCCGTCCCGTGGCCAGTTACTTTCTCGACGTCTACCTGCTGCTGCTTCCCTTCTATTACCTGTTCATCATCGCCAACGCCGTCTTCCGGGCCCAGCAGCAGGTCTTCATCCCCTTGGCGGCCATGATCGTGGTCACGTCGGTGAACACCCTGGGGGACTTCGGCCTGGGCCTGGGCCTGTGGGGGCTGCCCGCGCTGGGGTACAAGGGGCTGGCCTGGACCACCTTCGGGGCAGTGGTCTGCGGGGCCTGTGTGGACCTGGTGGTGCTCTGGCGCAGGGGGTGGCTCGACCTGTCCGGCCTCCCTCCGGTGCGCTGGATCAGAAAAGGGCTTCCCTACCTGGTCTCCGTGGCCTGGCCGGCCGGGTTGATGCAGATTCTGTGGCACAGCGGCTACCTGGTGCTCTTCGCCCTGACCGCCAGCCTGCCCCATGAGAACATAACCGCGCTGGCCGCCCTGACCGCCGGCCTGCGCCTGGAGTCGATCCTCTTCCTGCCCGCCTTTGCCTTGAACATGACCGCCTCCATCCTGGTGGGGCACGCCCTGGGTGGGGGAGGAGAGGAGGAGGCCTACCGCTACGGCCTGCGTATCTGGGTCATGGGATGCGCCCTGCTGACCCTGCTGGCGGCCGCCCTGTGGGTGTGGATCGAACCCCTGGCCGGGTTTCTGGCCGCATCCCCCGAGGTGCAGGCCGAGACGGCCAGGTATCTGCGGTACAACTTCCTGGCCATCCCCTTTACCGTGACCTCCATGGTTCTCGGGGGCGCCCTGAACGGGGCAGGGGCAACCAGGATGAACATGAAGATCATCGGCGGCACGGTGTGGGGTATCAGGCTTCCGCTGGCCTTTGTGCTGGGCCACCTGGTGCTGGGCAGGGCCACGGGGATCTGGATGGCCATGCTCATCTCCCAGGCGGTGCAGGCCCTGGCTATGGTTGCTGCCTTTCGGAGCAGGGGCTGGGTGCGGTTCAGCCTGGCCGCTTCCAAACGGAACAAGACGACAACCGGAGTGCAACATGCCGCTCACCTTCCTTCCCCTGGCACTGAAAAGACAAGCTGAGTACAAGCGCCTGCTGGCCGCCTGCGCTGAGCAGGCCTCGGACTACAGCTTCGCCAATCTCTGGTCCTGGCGGGAGGAGTACGGTCTGGAGTGGGCCTGGCAGGAGGGGCTGGTCTTTTTGCGCCAGAGAAAGCCGGAGACGGTTTACTGGGCCCCGGTGGGTGACTGGAGTGCGGTTGAATGGAAGGACTCCCTGCGCCAGCTGCCCCGGGGCACGACCTTCATCCGGGTACCCGAAACCCTTTGCGCCCTCTGGCAGTCCGGGTACGGAGCAGGGGTCCAGGTTCAAGAGGCCAGGGAGCACTGGGACTACCTCTACTCTGTGCAGGAGCTCATCGAGCTCAAGGGCAACCGTTTTCACAACAAGAAGAACCTGTGCAACCAGTTCAGACGGAAGTATGACTTTGACTACGTGCGCCTGGAAAAGGAGTGGATCGAGCAGGCCCTGGCCCTGCAGACCGAGTGGTGCCTGTGGCGGGACTGCCAGGACTCCTCCGTGCTGGTGGCCGAGAACAGGGCCATCGTCCGCGCCTTCCACGACTGGGACAGCCTGGACGGGCTCACAGGCGGGGGGCTGGTCATTGACGGGGACATGATCGCCTACACCGTGGCCGAGACCCTGAACAGCGAGACCATGGTCATCCACTTTGAAAAGGCCTGCCCGTCGTTCAGGGGGGCCTACCAGGCCATCAACCAGATATTTCTGGAGCAGGAGGCCGCTTCCTGCCGCCTGGTCAACAGGGAGCAGGACATGGGGGAGCAGGGGTTGCGCAAGGCCAAGGAGTCCTACAACCCTGTGGGCTATCTCAAGAAATTCCAGGTCCGGATTTTGTAGGTGCCCGGAGCTCGGAATGGAAAAACCCGCTGGGTCCCGATGCAGCCAGTAAGATTTTGAGAGTTAGATGAAGTTTTTGTTTGAAATTTTAAGATATATTCAGAATAATGCTCAATTTTGTTTTTTAAACGCCTCAGGTGTCTGATAAGTTCTAAAAATGGTTGTTGTGTTTACAGGGCGCATCTCTATCATGCGCTTCCGTTAGCACTCGATCGAGGTGAGTGCTAGCAGAGCCAGCTGACAACCCAAAACGTGTATACGGAGGACGACATGAAACTGAAGCCATTGCACGATCGTGTTCTGGTCAAGCGCCTGGAAGAGGAAGAGAAGACCAGGGGCGGCATCATCATTCCCGACACCGCCAAGGAAAAGCCCATCCGCGGCGAGGTGATCGCGGTCGGTCCCGGCAAGACCGGAGACGACGGCAAGGCCATCGCGATGAGCGTCAAGAAAGGCGACAAGGTGCTCTTCAACAAGTACGCCGGCACGGAAGTCAAGGTCGACGGTGACGAGTACCTGGTCATGCGTGAAGACGACATTCTGGCCATCATCGACTAACAACGCCGCATTTCGAACAAGGAGGATTCACTTATGCCTGCTAAGGATATCAAATTCGACGTCAGGGCCCGTGAAAAGCTGAAGGTCGGCGTGGACACGCTGGCCGCGGCCGTCAAGGTGACCCTGGGACCGAAGGGCCGCAACGTGGTCATCGAAAAGTCGTTCGGCTCCCCGACCATCACCAAGGACGGCGTGACCGTGGCCAAGGAGATCGAGCTCGAGGACAAGTTCGAGAACATGGGCGCCCAGATGGTCAAGGAAGTGGCGTCCAAGACCTCGGACGTGGCTGGTGACGGCACCACCACGGCCACCATCCTGGCCCAGAACATCTTCGGCGAAGGCCTGAAGCTGGTGGCTGCCGGCCGCAACCCCATGTCCATCAAGCGCGGCATCGACAAGGCCGTGGATGTCGTGGTCAAGGAGCTGAAGGACTTTGCCAAGCCCACCCGCGACCAGAAGGAGATCGCCCAGGTGGGCACCATCTCCGCCAACAACGACGAGACCATCGGCAACATCATCGCCGAGGCCATGGACAAGGTCGGCA
>CAZQOG010000192.1:0-3987 GCA_964594925.1 uncultured Desulfohalobiaceae bacterium | reverse complement strand
AAAATCTGTCTCGGAATTATTTCCCTTGCGTCGGGGACGGGTCCATATATGAAGGCGGAAGGAGGAGGCAGGGGTGGGTTGTTTAGTTTTGGAGGCGGGTCTTGGCGTTTTTGATGCAGGTCACGAAAATGGCCATGAGCTGGGAGGTTTCATCTTGGAGGTCTGTCAGGGAAGAGGGTGGCAGTATGCCCGAATCTGACAAGAGTTCCAGCCAGTAGAGGGTCTCCTCCAACTCCTGCAGGGCTCCGCCCAGTTTGCTCACAAATTCGGCAACAGAACGCCCGCGAGAGGCTTCCCTGTACTGGGCGCCAACAGAAGTTCCAGAGCGAAGGAGCTGTCTGCCAATGATCTGCGCTTCAGCCGTTTTCGGCAGGCTGCAGTAGAGCCGAATGATGCGAAGTGCAAAATCCTTCGTCCTCCCGGCAAGATCCTGTTTGCACCTCCCCCGCCCGGCATCACAAATATCTCTCTTATTGCCTTCATCCTTCATCCTTCTGCCTTCATCCTTCATCCTTTTGCTTCACCCTTCCGCCTTCATCCTTCCGCCTTCATCCTTCCGCCTTCATCCTTCATCCTTTGCCTTCATCCTTTGCAAAGCGTCCTTGTAGGCCGTAAACACGTCCTCCCGGGCCAGGAGGCCCAGGATCCGGGAGGGGCCGTCCTGGTCCACCACCGGGATCTGGCCGTAGTCGGTGTCCACGAACTTGAGAAGCGCGGTGTACAGGTCGTCCTCGGGGAAGAGCAGGGCAGGCTTCCTGGCCACGTCCTTGGCCAGGAGCAGGTCGCACAGGAACTGCTCGAACAGGACCTTGCGCATGTCCTGCACGGCCAGGATCCCGGTGATCTCCCGGTCTGCGTTGACCACGGGGAAAAAGAGCTCGTTGGAGTTGGTGATGATGTCCAGGATCTCGTTGAATCGGAGGTCCTCCTGCATGGTGGTCACGCTGCCGGCCTGGAAGAAGTCCTTGACCTGCAGGCCCTCGAGCACGTTGATGGTCATGTCGTCGATGTGGGCCGGGGAGTCGAACTTGTTGTCGGCCTGGTTCTCGTACAGGGAGACATTGCGGTTGACCACCAGGCACACGGCCGAGGCGAGCATGAGCGGGGCCAGCAGGCCGTAGCCCTGGGTCAGCTCGCAGACCATGATCATGGGCCCGATGGGGGCGTTGGCCACCCCGGCGAAGAAGGAGGCCATGCCCACCAGCACGTAGCCCCCGGGGTGAACGGCCACATCCGGGTAAAATCTGGAGGCCAGGGTGCCCACGGCCCCGCCGCTCATGCCCCCCACGAACAGGGCCGGGGCGAACATGCCGCCGCTCATGCCCGAGCCCAGGGTGATGGAGGTGGCAATGGTCTTGCCGATGGCGATGCCGATCATCATGGCAAAGGAGAGCTTGCCCAGGATGGCCAGCTCCAGCCAGCCGTAGCCGCCGGAGAGCACCGCCGGGAAGACCATGCCGATGGAGCCCATGAGCAGCCCGCCCAGGGCCATGGTCCAGACGGTGCCGATCTTCTGGTGCAGGGGCTCGAAGACCCGGTACTTGATGGCGTAGAAAGCCTTGACGTAGAACCAGCCGGCCAGGGAGCAGACCAGGGCCAGGGCCACGTAGAAGATGAGCTCCCTGGCGTCGTGGAAGCCGAAGCGGGGGATGCCGAACATGGGCTCGGTGCCGTAGACCAGGGTGAACAGGGAGTAGGAGACCACCGAGGAGACGACCGCGGGCAGCAGGGCCTCGGCCTCGAAGTCCTCGCGGTAGATGACCTCCACCGCGGTCAGGGCCCCGCCCAGGGGGGCGCGGAAGATGGCCCCCAGCCCGCCGGCAGCCCCGGTGAGCAGCAGGATGCGGCGTTCCCGGGCCGAGAGGCCCAGGCGCGTGGCCAGGAAGGAGCCGATGCCCCCGCCCAGCTGGGAGATGGGGCCCTCCCGGCCGGCGGACCCGCCCGAGGCAATGGTCAGCACGGAGGTTGCGCACCTGATCAGCGGCACCAGGGGGCGCATCACCCCGGACTGCTGGTGGAAGGACTTGATCATGGCGTCGGTGCCGTCGGTGCCGCTGTTCCTGGTCTCGGGGATGAACCTGACCACCAGCCACCCGGTGAACAGCCCCACCGCCGTGGTCAGCACGGGGATGACCCAGCGGCGGGAAGGCCCGGGTTCGCCGTGGAAAAGGTTTTCCCCGGCAGGTGTTGGCAGGTCCACGCCGGCCAGGACATTCAGGAAGAGGTGGCGCAGGGCTTCCACCGCGAAGAAAAAGGCGATCGCCGCCAGTCCCGAGAGAATGCCCACGGCCACGCCCAGGACCAGCAGGCGGGCGGCGCTGATGGTGCGGTAGGTCCGCAGGGCTTCGTGCCAGAGTCGGAGGAACGGGCGGAAGAAGATCATGGCCGCAGTGTGTTGCCTGCCCGGGGAAAGCCTCAGCCCGCGGCGGGGGTGCGCGGCTGGTTGCCGGGCTGGGCAAGCAGCTCCCGTCCCGTGGCGATGTCGCGGTGGATCTGGGCCATGAGCTCCTCGACCCCGGCAAACTTCTTTTCCGGGCGCAGCCTGGCCACGAAGTGCACCCGCAGGTCCTGACCGTAGATGTCCTGTGCGTAATCCAAAATGTGCACTTCCACGGACAGGACGCCGTTGCCAAAGGTGGGGTTGTAGCCGATGTTGGCCACGGCGGGGTGGAATCTTCCCTGGTGCTCGGCCCAGACCGCGTAGACACCGGGCTTGGGAAAGAGCTCGTCCGAAAGGGCCAGGTTGGCCGTGGGGAAGCCGAGCAGGCGGGCCCCGCGGTTGCGCCCCTGCACCACCTGCCCCACGACGCGGTAGCACCGCCCGAGCAGGGGCCGGGCCTCCTCCACCCTGCCCTGCTCCACCAGCTTTCGGATGCGGGTGGAGCTGACCACGCCGCCGCCCACCACCACGGGCGGGATCTGCTCCACGCCGAAGCCGTACTTCTCCCCCAGCTGGCGCAGCATGTGGAAGTCCCCGCGCCGCTCCTTGCCAAAGGCGTAGTCGTGCCCGATGACCAGCTCCTTGATGTTCAGGCCGTCGACCATGTAGGTGTGCACGAACTCCTCCGGCTCGAGCCGGGCCACGTCGCGGCTGAAGGGCAGGCAGTAGACCCCGTCCAGGCCCAGGCCTTCCATGATCTCCAGCTTCTGCGCTGTCAGGGTGATGAAGGGCGGGGAGCTCCCCTGGAGCACCCGCAGGGGGTGGGGGTCGAAGGTGATGGCCACACTGGCCAGCCCATGCTCCCGGGACTTGGCCAGGACGCGCTTGAGCAGTGTCTGGTGGCCGGTGTGCACGCCGTCGAAGTTGCCGATGGTCACGCAGGAGCCGGGTTTGACCAGCGCGGCAAATGGTTCGAGCGTTTGAGCGACCAGCATGCTGAGAGTGCCTCCACAGAAATCTACGCCGGTCGTGAGAAACGGCCGGAAACGACCCACCCTAGCGGAAAAAGGCAGGGGCTTCAATGAGCTACTGTTGCGGCATTCCAGGGGACAACTATGAAAGTGAAACCCATGCCTTTGACTGTTCACTGGACCGGCTACGGTCCTTCATCGCCAGCCCCGTGAAAGCTGGAAGCTGGAAGCTGGAAGCTCGAAGGAAAGGCTGGAAGACACTGATACACGCTGGCTCCAGGGTGAAAGCAGGCCCTGTGGACGGAGTGGACCTAGTGGACAAAGGCACAAGAAGTGGACCTCGTGGACGGGCAAGAAAAAGAAGGGGGCCGGCGGCTATCCGTGCCGACTGTCCAAGCGCGTCCACTCCGTCCACCTGTCAACTCGGTCCACTACGTCCACTACGTCCACTTGGTCCACTGCTTCAGCCTTTTCCCCAGCATTCAGCTTCTCCAGGCCTTTTCTTCCAACTTCGGGGTATTCCCCCCCCCTCACGGCCGTCAGCGGAGCGCGGAAGAGGGCGCGCAGATCGTCGCCGAAGCGGAGCTTGGGCGCGCCGGTGAGGCCGAGCGCGATCGCCGCCACGACGACGAGGCC
>CAZQOG010000191.1:0-3993 GCA_964594925.1 uncultured Desulfohalobiaceae bacterium | reverse complement strand
TTTTTGGCATTTCCACACGAAACGTCGAAGACCATTATTAGGTTGTAGGGGCACGTTGCACGTGCCCTTCATGCTCTACAGCAACCGCTCTTGGATCAGCTCCCGGGCCCGGGTGGGGATGAGGCCGGCCTCGGGTTTGGCCAGCTGTTCGTCAGCTCCCACGACCTCGCCCTTGTGCCTGAGCTCGTCCGAGATCAGGGATGAGAACAGGATGACCGGCAACCGCCGCAGCTCGGGGTCGTCTTTGATGCGCTTTGTGAAATGGTGCCCGTCCATGCCCGGCATCTCGATATCCGACACCACCACCTGAATGTAATCCTGCAGGGCCTTGCCCTCACCGGCAGCCTTGGACTTGAGCTCCTTGAGCCTGTTCCAGGCATCCCGGCCGTTGGTGTAGGTCTCGACCTGGAACCCCGATTTTTCCATGATCTCCTTGAGCATGGTCCTGACCAGCTTGGAGTCGTCGGCCAGCAAGGCCCGGTACTGACGTGCGCCCTGCCAGTCGATGCTCTCGTCGTAGCGAAGTGCCAGCCTGGGGTTGAGGTCGGCCACGATCCTCTCCAGGTCGAGCAGGAAGACGATGCGGTCCCTGAGGTTGATGACCCCGGTGATGCAGTCCTGGCTGAAGGAGGACAGGTAGGAGGAGGGCGGAGCCACGTCTTCCCAGGAAACCCTGTGGATGCGGGTGACCCCTGAGACCAGAAAGGCCGTGGTGATCTGGTTGAACTCGGTGACCACGACCTTGGGGGGGACTTTCTCGACCCGTTCCTTGCCCAGCCAGGTGCAGAGGTCGATCAGTGAAATGATGCGTGAGCGCTGATTGAAGGCGCCGAGGATGCTTTTGTCCGTAGCCTCGGGTATTTCAGTGACTGTGGGCAAGCGGATGATCTCCCTGACCTTGGCCACGTTGACGCCGTAGTAGCCGGTGTAGGAACTGCCGCTGCCGTTGATCCGTTCCGTGAGAAAGAACTCCACCACCTCCAGCTCGTTTGTGCCGGACTGCAGGAGGATTCGCGTCTGGACCATGGCCTCACCCCTGGTGCAAGAAGTGCTCGATGCGTTCCTGCACGGCATCGATGAGATCCCGCGGTGTGGAGGCCCCGGCCGTGATACCCACGCGTCCTATGCCCTGAAACGATGCGGTGTCGAGCTCACCGGCATGCTCCACGTGGATGCATGAGGTGCCGATGGACCTGGCCACCTGGACCAGACGCCGCGTGTTGCCGCTGTTGTAGCCGCCCACAACGACCATCAGCGCAACTTTCGCGGCAATGTCCTTGGCTTCCCGCTGTCGCTCCCGAGTGGCGTCGCAAATGGTGTCGAAGACAGGGATGTCCTCGGGAAAGACCTCCATGAGGTACTGGTGGATAGTGACGAACTCCTCCCTGTCCTGGGTGGTCTGCGCGGCCAGGAAAGAGGGGATGGTCGGGTCGAGGGCAAGTGACATGAGCTCCTCGAGGCTTTCAAAGACCAGGGAACGCGCATCTGCATAGCTGAGCAGGCCGATGACCTCGGGATGGTCAGGTTCGCCGAACAGGAGCAGCCGCCGCCCCTTGGCGGCCTGCCCGGCGATGAGCAGCTGGGCCTTCTTGACCCGCGGGCAGGTGGCGTCGATCAGGGTCACCTCTTTCTGCTCCAGGACCTGCTGCATGTCCCGGGGGATGCCGTGGGCCCGGATCACGATCCGGCCCGGCTCGACCACCTGGTCCAGGCTGTTGATCTGCCGCACGCCCTTGCGTGCATAGCGGTTGAGGACCTGCGGGTTGTGGATGATCGGACCAAGAGTGGAGATGGTGCTCGTGTCCTCAGTGTCGGCAACAGCGGTTTCCAGCCGTTTCAGTGCCAGGTCGACACCCATGCAGAATCCCGCAGTCGGGGCGCGCAGAATAGTCTGGGTCATGAAATGGTCGGCACACGGCCGGCGGGTTGCAGGAAAAAATTGTGGGTCACGATCGATCGATTCTCGCGAGAATGCTTTCCAGCTGCTCCCAAGAGGTACACGATGTGAGTTCTTTGCGCAACGCGCGTGCCCCGGGAATGGACTTGAGGTAGCGCGGCACAAAGGTGCGCATCTTGAGCAGGGCTTTTCCCCTTTCCCCGTACGCCCTGCTCAGCTCCAGGTGGCGGCGGATCATCGTGACCAGCTCTTTTTGGCACAAAAGGGGAGGCACCCCTTTGCTCATCTCGGAAAAGTGCCGAAAGATGGCCGGGTCCCTGAGTGCGCCCCTGGCGAACATGATCGCATCGGCCCCGGTTTCTTCCAGGCAGCGCAGGCCGTCCTCGGCCGTGAGCAGATCGCCGCTGGCAATGACGGGGATCTCAGACAGGGAGGTAACCTCTCTGATCAGACCCCAGTCGGCACTGCCGGAAAATCCCTGAACCGCCGTCCTGGGGTGCAGGGTGATCCAGCCGGCCCCGGCGTGGGCAAGTCTGGGAACGATCTCCCGACAGTCAGGGGCGCCATGGCGCCAGCCGGAGCGGATCTTGACCCCAACGGCCCCCGGCCGGGCAGACTCGGCCATGGCCGTGACCAGGGCCTCCAGCCGGCCGGGATCCTTGAGCAGGGCCGCACCGCTTCCGGCTGAGGCCACCTTGCGCACCGAGCAGCCCGCATTGAGGTCGAAAAAAACAAACCCCCGCTCCTTGAGCAGGGACACGGCCCGGGCCAGCTCCCCGGGCTCCGAGCCGAAGAGCTGCACCACCAGGGGCTGGTCCAGGGGCGAGGTGGCCAGGAGACTTTCGGTCCCGGGGCTGTTGTACAGCAGGCCCTTGGCGCTGACCATCTCGGAGCAGGCCACCGTGCATCCATACTCGCGGCACAGCAGGCGGAACGGCAGGTCGGAAAACCCGGCCAGTGGTGCCAGCCAGGGCGAGGCCGCCCGGATAGGTGGGCGAACGGTCAGGGTCGCTGTCCCGGGGTTGCGGCCCTGCAGCTTAGGAAAAGAGTGGATTTCGGACATGGAACTCAGGGCTTTTTCCGGCATGGTCTTTCGATCATACGGCCTCAGATTGTGAAGTCGAGGTGCACGCCCCGGGCTTGTCCGGGATTGATGACCCTGTTGCAGACCAGGGCACCCGCAGGGTCCTGGAGCCTGGCCAGACCGAGGCAGGACGCCGCGCGTCCGGTGATTGAGGCAACGGTCTCGCCCAGGACCGCCCTGAGCCGATCCGAGTGGCGGTCCTGTTGCAGCAGTGCCCTGTAGGACCACTCCCCCTGCCGGGCATAGACCCTGAGCACCACCGCACCGAACGGCACGAGGCACATGCCGTACTCCAGATCGAACCCGCCCTGCCCGGGACTGGTGAACACCCTGCCGGTCAGCAGACCCTCCTGCTGCCGGGCCTGGGGAAACAGCCAGGGCAGATGGACAATACGGCCTTTTTCACGGCCGATGCACTGATTCATACCTTTGAGGTGCTGCCGGATGTCCTTGAGCAGGGGATGGCCGCGCATGGCCCGGAATCGTGAAGCAGGGGAGTTCTGAAGGGAGGGGGGGCTGGTTTCAAAAGCGGCCGGGGTTGCATCGAACCGGTCCCGCAGCCCGCGAAACACGCCCAGGAGACGCCGCAGGTCGCTGTCGGATTTGTGTGCCCCTGAGAGGTCCCTGAGCACGATGTCGGGGTACAGGGTCTCGATGCGAAAAAAACGGCGTTCCCCGGCAAGCCCCCCGGCGCCGATGCGCGCCAGCAGGTGATGGTCTTCGATCTCGACCCAGGCCAGCCCGGGCGCTTCATACCCCAGGATCGTGCCCCTGACCCGCTCCCCCGGGCGATGCCTGTTCCGGAAGTACTCCGAACGGGAGTTTGTGACCCTGGCCATGCCTGTGTTCCCCTAACAACAATCTGTTGAAAAACTCTTTTTTAGCAGGCCGTTCAAAAACCACGCTGGCAACCCAGGCTTCGCTTGTAGCTTCGCCGTGGCATGGGCGCTTTACCAAGGCAAGGCCGAAGCGTATTCTTTATACGTGAGGGTTTGGCCCTGGTGAAGCAACG
>CAZQOG010000190.1:0-4057 GCA_964594925.1 uncultured Desulfohalobiaceae bacterium | reverse complement strand
GCAAGAGCACCTTGATGAGCATGGTGGCGGGCACTGTCAGGCCCGATGCAGGCACCATCCTGGTCCGGGGGCGGGAGGCGCGGTTTTCCTCGGCCAAGGAGTCGATCCAGGCCGGCATCGGCATGGTCTACCAGCACTTCATGCTCGTGGAGGCCATGGCCGTGTGGGAGAACGTGGTGCTCGGCCAGGAGGGCGGCTTTTGCCTTGCACCCGGACGCAGCGAGGAGGTGGTGGGGGAGCTGGCCCGGCAATACTCGATCGACCTGGACCCCGGGACCCGGGTCAGCGACCTGTCCATGGGCGAGAAGCAGCGGGTGGAGATCCTCAAGCTGCTCTACCGGCAGAGCGAGGTGCTCATCTTTGACGAGCCCACGGCCGTGCTCACCCCGGGAGAGGTGGACAAGCTCTTCCAGACCATGCGCCGGATGGCCGCTCAAAACAAGGCCGTGGTCTTCATCAGTCACAAGCTGGACGAGGTCATGTCCGTTGCCGACGAGGTCGCCATCCTCAGGAAGGGCCGGGTGGTGGACGAGCTGCCCGTTGCCGCGGTGTCCTCCAAGGCGGAGCTGGCCCGCAGGATGGTGGGCAGGGAGATCATGCTGCGGGTGGAACGGATCAGGGAGCAGCCCGGGGCGGACGTGCTGCGGGTCCATGGTTTGTCCGGCCACGGCCTGGACCGGGTGGACCTTACGCTGCGCAAGGGGGAGGTCCTGGCCCTGGTCGGGGTTGCCGGGAACGGGCAGAAGGCCCTGGTGGAGGTCGTGTGCGGGCTGCAGCCTCCCGGCAACGGGTCCGTGGAGGTGCTGGGCCAGCCCTGGGGCTCGTTCTACTCCCGGCGGGAGTGGAAGCGGACCCTGAGCTACATCCCGGAGGATCGCAAGGGGCTGGCCACCTGCCCCAACCTGGACCTGGTGGAGAATTTCCTCATCACCACCCGCGGGGAGTTGACGCGCGGGGTGTGGCTGCAGCGCGCCAAGGCCGCCCGCGAGGCGCGGGAGTGGATGGGCCGTTTCAACGTGGACCCGCCCGTGCCCGGGCTTCTGGCCAGGCAGCTTTCCGGGGGGAACCTGCAGAAGCTGGTCCTGGCCAGGGAGTTCTACAGGACGCCCCACCTGATCGTGGCCGAGCAGCCCTCCCAGGGCCTGGACATCACGGCCACAGAGGAGGTCTGGGCGCACTTGAACAAGGCCAGGGAGCGCGCCGGGGTCCTGCTGGTCACCGGAGACCTGAGCGAGGCCCTGAGCCTGGCGGACATGATCGCGGTCATGTTCAAGGGGCGTATCGTGGCCTCGTTCAGGGCCGAGGACAGGGAGCAGGTGGACAACATAGGCCTCTACATGGCCGGAGTGACCCCGTAGCAGGGCGTTGAAAAATCCCCGCTGGACTGCGTTGCTTCACCAAGGGCAAACCCTCACGTATGAAGAATACGCTTCGGCCTTGCCCTTGGAGAAGCGCCTTGCCAGCGTGGTTTTTGAACGCCCTGCAAAGAAGAAGAACCGTTGAAAAATCCCCGCTGGACTGCGTTGCTTCACCAAAGGCAAACCCTCACGTATGAAGAATACGCTTCGGCCTTGCCCTTGGAGAAGCGCCCCGTGCCACGGCGACTTGTCCCGGCGAAGCTAGAGCGAAGACGGAAGCCAAAGCGAAGCCTGGGTTGCCAGCGTGGTTTTTGAACGCCATGATGCATCTTTCACAATTGTAGGGGCAGGCCCCTGTGCCTGCCCTCTTGGCGGTGTCGCGGGTTCACAACGAAGAAGGGCAGGCACAGGGGCCTGCCCCTACAAATCACTTTTCTTGCGCCACAGTGACTTGTCCCGGCGAAGCCTGAAGCGAAGACGGACTTGTCCCGGCGAAGCCTGAAGCGAAGACGGAAGCTCATGCGAAGCCTGGATTGCCAGCGTGGTTTTTATACGGCCTGCTGTACCAGACTGCCAATGGTATGAGCGCCTTCAACGCCTTGATGAGATGAGGTCGGACCGACCATGGATGAGCAAGCTCCTGAAACGCTCCTGGCACGTGTCAACGGGCGGGAGTGGCGCCTGAAGCGCCCTGCCGACCTGGACGCCCTGTGGAGCCTGATGGATGACAGCGACCTGGAAAGGATCCCCTACTGGGTGGAGCTGTGGCCGGCCGGGCTGTTCCTGGCCCGGTGGCTGGACAGGCAGGAGCACGTGCTGGCGGGGAAACGGGCCCTGGACGTGGGGTGCGGGCTCGGGCTGACGGCCTGTGTCGCAACGGCCCACCGGGCGCGGGTGACCGCCCTGGACTACGAGCTGGAAGCCCTGCGTTATGCCAGGGAAAATGCCGAATTGAACGGGGTGGCCCAGCCCGACTGGGTGCAGATGGACTGGTGGAGGCCGGGAATCAGGGGCCGGGTTTTTGATTTTGTCTGGGGGGCGGACATTTTTTACGAGACTCATTTCTTCGAGCCCCTGGTCGGTCTTTTCGAGCTGGCCCTGGCCCCCGGCGGCATGGTCTGGATAACCGAGCCGCTGCGGGATGTCTCCCGCCCTGTCTGGAACCGGGTTCGGGCGCGGGGCTGGAAGGTTGACCTTGTCACCAGGGAGGTGGTCAATTACAGGGACTGCTCCATGCGGGTCAACCTGTGGGAGCTGCGGCGAGAGGCTGACCGCCGGGACGTGCCCCAGGGTTGATATCTTCCCCTGGTGCAAAAGACTTCAACGCAGGGAATTCTCAAACCGGTTCAGCCGGATGCTGCGGAGGGCAGATGGGCAAGACCATACGTTTCGGGGTGTCGCTTGATTCGGATCTGCTGGAGAAGTTCGACAAGCTGTGCATGGAGCGCTCCTACCAGACCCGGTCGGAGGCCATCAGGGACCTGATCCGCAACGCCCTGGTGGAGAAGGAGTGGGAGGATCTGGGGCGGCAGACCGTGGGGACCCTGACCCTGGTCTACGACCACCACAAGAGCGACCTGGCCCAGAAGATGACCGAGATCCAGCACGAGTCCCTGGAGATCATCATCACCAGCCTGCACGTGCACATCGACGCCCACAACTGCATGGAGGTCCTGGTGCTCAAGGGCCCGGGCAGCAAGCTCAAGGAAACCGCCCAGCGCCTGATCTCCACCCGGGGAGTCAAGCACGGCAGGCTGGCGCTGTCCACCACGGGCAAAGACCTTGTCTGAGCGCATGAAGGATATCCAGAACGGGCCTTCCAGGGTGGCCCTGCCCATTGACCGGGTGGGTGTCAAGAACCTGCGCACGCCCCTGGTGGTCAGGGACCGGGATCAGGGCCGCCAGCACACCGTTGCCCAGGTGGAGTTCAATGTCGACCTGCCCGCCCGGTTCAAGGGCACCCACATGAGCCGGTTCATCGAAGCGCTCCAGGCCTGGTCCGGGGTGCTCGACCCCCAGAGCTTCCACAAGCTGCTCGGCGACGTCAGGGACCGGCTCAAGGCCAGGAGGTCGCATCTCTGCTTCCGTTTCCCCTACTTTCTGCAGCAGTCCGCCCCGGTCACGGGCAGCACCTCGTTCATGGACTACCAGTGCGCCATCTACGGCGAGCTCCTGGAAGACGAGCGACTGATCCTGTTCATGGAGGTCGAGGTCCCGGTTATGACCGTCTGCCCGTGCTCCCTGGCCATCAGCGATCAGGGGGCGCACAGCCAGCGGGCAGTGGTGCGCATCACCGTCCGCTTCGAAGGCATGCTCTGGCTGGAGGAGTTGATCACCATCGGGCAGCAGTCCGCCTCCAGCCCGGTGCACGCCCTGCTCAAGCGCGCCGATGAAAAGCATGTCACCGAAGAGGCCTTTGCCAACCCGTGCTTTGTCGAGGATGTGGTGCGCAACGCGGCCAGTCGGCTCGCCGACCACTCCCGGATCAAGTGGTTCAGGGTGGAGGTGGAGAGCCACGAGTCCATCCACAACCACAGCGCCTATGCCTGCATCGAGCAGGACAGGGACGACCTGACCAAGGATCCCGCAAGCGCCGACATGTTCCTCTCCAGATAGCAGGCCGTTGAAAAATCCCCGCTGGACTGCGTTGCTTCACCAAAGCCAAACCCTCACATATGAGGAATATGCTTCGGCCTTGG
>CAZQOG010000189.1:0-4068 GCA_964594925.1 uncultured Desulfohalobiaceae bacterium | reverse complement strand
TGCTTCCAGCTTCCAGCTTCGAGCTTCCAGCTTCAATTTACGTGAGGGTTTGCTCTTGATGGAGCAACGCAGTCCCTCCTTCGCACAAGGCTACGGAGGGCAGGCCAGGGGGGGGTTTTCAACGGCCTGCTAGCCGAGGAGGAGGAGCCACAGCCAGTCGGACAGCACTATGTATATCCCGGCCCCAAGGCTCAGGAACGGCCCGAAGGGGATGGCTGTCTTCATCCCCTGGGCGCTGTCCTTTTTGAGGTAGACCAGGCTGACCATGAGCCCGGCCACGGAGGAAAGAAAGATCATCAGGGGCAATGCCGGCCAGCCCAGCAAACAGCCGAGCAGGAACATGAGCTTCACGTCCCCGGTTCCCAGGCCCTCCACCCCGCGCAACAGCCGATACACCAGCTGCAGCAGCAAAAATGTCCCGGCTCCGGCCACTCCTCCGATAAGCGAGACCTGCCAATCCATACCAAGCAAAAACACGGCGCACAGGGGTGCGGCCACGCACCCGGGAAGGATGAGCACGTCCGGCAGGATGAACAGCTCCAGATCGATGAAACCCGCCACCAGCAGCAGCCCGCCAAAGGCCAGGTAGACCACGAATGGCCAGCCCGGCCCGAACTTCAGGGCCAGAAGCAGGGCCCAGGCCCCGGAGAGGGCCTCCACTGCAGGATAGCGCCAGCTGATCCGCTCCTTGCAGCTGCGGCAACGGCCCATGAGCAGCAGGTAGCTCACCAGGGGGATGTTCTCCCACCAGGCCAGGGGATGGCCGCAGCCGGGGCAGTGTGAACCGGGAAGGACAATGGACTGTCCGGTGATGTAGCGGTGGATGCACACGTTGTAGAAGCTGCCCAGGACCAGCCCCAGGACCAGGGCCAGGACGGGAAAGAGAATGTGCAGCGCATCGGGTGGCATGGACTATCCTGTGGGCTTGTACGTGCTTTCACAGCAATCCGGATCGAAACGGTTCCGTCACTCCTGCGACGACCCGCTTCGATTGCGATTCGGATGGATTTGAGCAGGATGCCTCTGATCCGGCTCACCTTTTTCCCAGCATCCCCTTTCCCAGAACCGCAGTGAGCCTGCCGGTCCTTGACATCCCGAATTTCCCGGACATAGTCAAACCCTTTCCGTGCCGGTTTTTCGGGCATGGGGCCGGGTCACTCCCCCTGACACGCCGATCCAGGGCTTGTTTCCCCTTTGAATGTTCGTAACCATCTCAAGGTATCGTTCTATGCAAGACTCCTTTCGTTTCCTCCCCGACCTGACTGAAGACGCCCTCAGCAAGAAGCAGCTTGCCGGGCTGCAATGGACCGTGGCCCACGCCTGGCAGGGCAGCGCCTTTTATCGCGACCGCCTGGAGCAGGCCGGGGTCGGACCGGATTCCATCCACAGTCTGGAGGATCTGGCCCGTCTTCCCTTCACCACCGTGGACGATCTCAAGAGCGGCTACCCCATGCCCCTGCTCAGCGTGCCCGAGGAGCAGGTGGTGCGTATCCACGCCTCTTCCGGAACCACGGGCAAGCGCAAGATCCTGGCCTACACCCAGGAGGACATCGACACCTGGAAGCACATGTTCGCCCGCTGCTACGAGCTGGCAGGGCTGACCAGCCTGGACAGGGTTCAGATCGCTGTGGGGTACGGTCTGTGGACTGCCGGGGTGGGTTTCCAGCTCGGTTGCGAGCACTTCGGGGCCATGGCCCTGCCCCTGGGACCAGGCAACATGGACATGCACCTGCAGTTTCTCACCGACCTGAAGACCACCTGCCTCTGCGCCACCGCTTCCATGGCCCTGCTCCTGGCCGAGGAGGTCGAACGCCACAATCTCGAGGACAGGGTCGGGCTGCGCAAAGTCATCTTCGGGGCCGAGCCGCACACGGCCAAGATGCGCCGGCGCATCCAGAGCGTCTTCCAGCTGGAGGACACCTTTGACATCCCCGGCATGACCGAGCTCTACGGTCCTGGAACCGGGCTGGAGTGCACGGCCCACACCGGCATCCATTACTGGGCCGACCTGTTTATTCTGGAGATCATTGACCCTGAGACTCTGAAGCCCGTGGCACCGGGCCAGGTGGGAGAGATGGTGGTCACCACCCTGCGCAAGCAGGCCGCGCCCCTCATCCGCTACCGGACCCGGGACCTGACGCGCCTGGTTCCCGGAAAATGCCCCTGCGGGCTGGGGCTGCCCCGTCACGACCGCATCCTGGGCCGCTCCGACGACATGTTCATCGTCCGCGGTGTCAACGTCTATCCCAGCCAGATCGCCGAGGTCCTGGACGGCTACCGCGAGATCAGCTCCGAGTTCCAGATACGCATCTCCCGCAAGGACGGGCGGGACATGATGCGCCTTGCAGTGGAGCGCAAGCCCTCCACCGAGCCCGGCTCCTGCCCCGCCCTGGCCGAGGCCATTGCCGCAGAACTGCGCCGGCTGCTGCTGGTGCGCAGCGCCGTGGAGATCGTGGACTTCGAGTCCCTGCCGCGCACCTTTGGCAAGGCCAAACGTCTTTTGGACGAAAGGGAGCGGGACTGATCAAAGTCGGGGAAGCTGGGATATCCAGGGAGGAGATGTCTCAAGAAAAACCAATGCCGGAGGTCAGCAGGAAGCCTCCGGCGTATGGACGGCGCAGACGGTTACGGGATCAGGGGGGGGTGCATGAGCCCGGTGGTCAGGTCCAGGCCGTACATCAGGTTGGCATTGGCCAGGGCCTGGCCCGAGGCCCCGCGGCAGAGGTTGTCGATGGTGGTGACCACGATCAACCGCTTGACCCGCTGGTCCACCACCAGGGCCATGTCGCAGAACATGGTCCCGCGCACCCACCTGGTCTGGGGCATGGTGCCCCCCGGAAGAAGCCGCAGCCAGGGATGGGGGCTGCAAAAGTCCTGGTAGGCCTCCAGGATGGCTTCGTACTGCACCCCCGGCCTGAGGCGGGTGTAGATGGTGGACAGGATGCCCCGATCGATGGGCAGCAGGTGCGGGTTGAAGGATACGGTCAGCTTCTCTCCCGCGGCCACGGAAAGCTCCTGCTCGATCTCCGGGGTGTGACGGTGCACGCCGAGCCCGTAGGCCCGGAAGGTGTCGTGCACCTCGCAGAACAGGGTGGCCTCGACTGCCTTGCGCCCAGCCCCGCTGGTGCCGGACTTGGAATCGACCACGATGCCGTCCGTCTCCACAAATCCGTTGCGTAGCGCCGGAATAAGCCCCAGAAGGACAGAGGTCGGGTAGCAGCCCGGGTTGGCCACCAGGTCGGCGCCGGCAAGCTGGGTCCCATAGATCTCCGGAATACCGTACACTGCCGTGTCGACCAGCTCCGGGTGCTTGTGGGTCAGGCCGTACCAGGACGCATAGGTGGAGACCTCGCGCAGCCGGAAATCCGCGCTCAGATCAACCACCCGCACCCCTTTTTCCAGAAACCCGGCCGCCATCTCCATGGCCGTCCCGTGGGGCACGGCCAGAAAAACCAGCTCGCATTCGCCGGCCATGGCCGTAACATCCGGCTCGCAGATGGGTGTCCTTGCGCAGTCCATCCCGATCAGGTGCGGAAAGATTTCATCCAGGCGGCGCCCCGACTCCTTTCTGGAGGCAGCGCAGGTGAGCTGAAAGACCGGGTGCTGGGCCAGCAGCCGGACCATCTCCATCCCGGCATACCCGGTCACCCCGACGAGCCCTGTCCTTATTGTCCGTGTCATAGTTTTACAGTGAACCCTTTTCGATCGCCCTGGGGAGTTCAAACCGCTTGCCGGCAGGACCGCTCAAAACCCACGCTGGCAACCCGGGCTTCGCACAAGCTTCCGGCTCCGCTCCTGGCTTCGCCGGGACAAGTCGCCGTGGCATGGGGCAATTTACCAAGGCTAAGGCCGAGGCAAATTGGTTCTTCGATGTTGGCGCGTTTCATTTCTAGCTTCCAGCTTCCAGCTTCGAGCTTCCAGCTTCAATTTACGTGAGGGTTTGCTCGTGGGGAAGCAACGCAGTCCCCCCTTCGCACAAGGCTACGGAGGGCAGGCCAGCGGGGGATTTTTCAACGGGTTTTGTCTTTGCAGGCCGCTCAAAAACCACGCTGGCAAGGCGCTTCACCA
>CAZQOG010000188.1:0-4073 GCA_964594925.1 uncultured Desulfohalobiaceae bacterium | reverse complement strand
CCGGCCGGCCAGGGTTTTTGTGTCAGCACGCAGTCCACCGCTTCGACCAGACCTGGATCGAGCTGGTCCGGCAGCGCGGCCGGGGGTTTGCCTCCCGGATTGGCGCTGGTGGCGACCAGCGGAACGCCTGACTGCAGGCAGAGTTCCCGGGCCAGGGGATGTGAGGTCACCCGCACGGCAACATACCCCCCGGCATCGCACAGCAGCCTTGAAAGCTCCTTGTGGGCCTGAACAAGCACGGACAGCGGGCCCGGCCAGAAAAAACGGGCCAGGGTTGAGATATCGCCGTGCTTCTGGCTTGTGACCAGGCCGAGCTGCCCCAGTGAGCCGATGATCAGCGGCAGGGGTTTTCCCGGTTCCCGTGCCTTGACCTCGGCCACCCGCATGACAGCCGCAGGGCTCAACGCATCCGCACCAAGGGCATACAGGGTCTCCGTGGGGTAGATGAGCAGGCCACCCCGACTGATCACATCCGGGGCCCGGCTGCGTTTCCCCCGGCATTGATCTCCTTTCGACCGCGTCACGGCATTATTTTCCTGGGTCATAAAGTAAAAA
The DNA here is from genome assembly GCA_964594925.1 of uncultured Desulfohalobiaceae bacterium. GTDB lineage: Bacteria > Desulfobacterota > Desulfovibrionia > Desulfovibrionales > CAZUBS01 > CAZUBS01. The sequence continues at coordinate 3,518 of CAZQOG010000188.1, read as the reverse complement.
ATTCCTTAAGTATCAGATACATAAATGATGTTTGTCCTCCTGGCAAATAATTTGCTAGATTCAGGGCACCACGCAGGAGGCAAGCCATGAAGATCACCTCAGAGCAGCTCGACGCCCTGAAGCAGGCCCAGGAACACAAGAAGGCAGACACCACCTCACCCGAGGCCTTCCAAAAGCTTCTGGCCCAGGAGGCCCGCAGGGCCGAGGGCGAACAATCCACCAGCCAGGCCGCTCTCCGCCCCCCTGGCGGGGCGAGTGAGCTGTACGCCACGATCCAGGCCAGCCAGACCGGTGCGCCTGACAACCACTCCGAGCCGACCGTCATGGACAAGATGGACAGCGTTCTGAACCGGTGGGAAAACTATGCCCAGCTCATTGGAGGCACACCGCCCGACTTGCGCCAGGGCTACCAGCTGCTCGATTCCATCTCCAAAGATCTCGGCGAGTTGGAGCAGAACCTGCCGGACAGCGGCCAGGCCGCGGAACAGCTGCGCCCCATCCTGGAGGAGCTGGAGATCCTGACCATGACCGAGCGGGTCAAGTTCAACCGGGGCGACTATATTTAGCGCCCAGAAGCTTTCTCGATATCAAGCGCCTTTCCCGACAGCCCGGAAAAGGCGCTTTTCTTTTTGATCTGGCTGCACCTGCCTCGCATGAGATGCTGATCTTGTTGTGCGACCACCTTATTCTCTTGTCGTGTACCTATCGATCTCTTTCCGGACTACTCAGGAACTGCCCGATTGTCTCGCCAGGAGGGGAAACTCCCGCACAACCGTATACCTTGGCCCTGCGGGTCCCAGCTCGCTCTGCCACAGCACGAAACGGTCCACCGCCTGAACCGGCCACTCCTGTACGGCCAGGTCTTCCAGCACCCTGCCCCAGGGATCAGGGCGCAATTGCCTGATGCGTGCCAGCGTCAGGTGCGGGGAAAAGGGTCGGGGCTCGGGCTCAAATCCCAGAGGCAACAGTGCGTTCGCAACCCCCGAAGCCAGCACGCTGCATTCGGGCCCGCCCTGCTTGAGTCCCACCCAGAGCACCCGGGGACGCCGACCCTTCGGGAACGACCCGGATCCGCCACCTTCCAGGTCAAACACCGGGTGGGTGACCTGCCCCAAGGCCTGGACCAGCTCCGGCACCGACCCTTTGGAAATCTCGCCCAGAAATCGAAGCGTGACGTGCCAGTTCCCGGGCCTGGTCCAGGTCATGCGCGACTGCAGACGCTTCTGCCAGGCATCCCTGAGGGATCGCAAACGCTCCTGGTACTCCTGATTCAGGGGAACACCTATAAAACAGCGCATAGAAAGGGTTTTCCTGCTAAACGTCTGAAAGTTCTGAAAAATGATTCTTCGACATTTTGTGAGGAAAAGTGCACATAATGGTTTTGAAGATCTCTGCTTTTGATTTCCGCCTTTTTTGCCTTTCGGGCCTTGCTGCGGTCCCGACAGCCCCGGAGGAAGTCTCTGTGGAATCGGGCCTGCCACGGCGTAGCCTTGCGAAGCGGGCGATAAAGGACCGTAGCCGGGCCTCCCACGGCGTAGCTAAAAGCGTAGCCGGGCCCCAGGCCCCCGGCACCTATCTTTTGAGTAAACCATCGGAAACGGGAATATATGCTAACAAGATCACCTTTTCAGGACCCTATAGAGTTTTCTGTGATAGGTGCCGGGTAGGTCGCCCAACAGGGCGAAATCCCTGCTTTTTCAGGGCTTTACAAGGAAGTCTATTATCCACTCGGAACAGCGAAAACCGGTTTTTTCTCACTTGCGGGACAAGATTTCATCCAAACCCTGCAGCACCGCCCTGGCACTGGCAATCTTGACCGCCCCCCTGTCCCCGGTGAAGTGGTGGCAGCGGCTGCTGACCTCCCCATCCACGCTCCAGGCCATCCACACCGTGCCCACGGGCTTTTCCGGGCTCCCGCCGGAAGGCCCGGCAATTCCGGACACTGCCAGCCCGGCCTGGGTGTTGAACCGCCTGGTTACGCCACTGACCATGGCCTCGACCGTTTCCCGGCTCACCGCCCCCGTGTCATTGAGAATCCGCTCGTCAACACCGAGCAGCTCCTGCTTGACCCTGTTGGCATAGGCCACCACCCCCCCCACGAACCACTCGGAGCTGCCGGAGACATTGGTCAGCACATGGGCGGCCAACCCCCCTGTGCAGGACTCGGCAGTGGAAAGCATCCACCCCTTTTCTTTCAGGCTATGCCCGATCCTTTGCACCAGCAGACTGTCTGCATTTTCCATGGCTCCTCCTGCAATGAGGGTACGATACCCGGCCCCTCCAGTGCAACAGCAGCTTGCCACTCTCGGGCCGGCGGATGCACCTTGCTTCTTGGCGAGGCCGGTCTTGACGCCTTTTCCCGTTCAGGGGCATGGTGGCACACTTGTGACCACGACATCGCACTGAGGAGCTGTTTGCATGCTGGACATCAAATTCGTACGCAAGAATCCAGAGCTCGTGGCCGACGCCCTGGACAAGCGGGGTTCCGAGCTGAAGGTGGAAGACTTTCAGGCCCTGGACGACCGCCGCCGGGAGCTGTTGCAGGAGGTCGAGCAGCTCAAGCGGGAACGGAACACCGCCTCCAGGGAGGTGGCCCGCCTCAAAGGCCAGGGGCAGGACGCCGGCGCACTCATTGCCGACCTCTCGACACTCTCCGAGCGGATCAAAACCCTGGACGCGGAAAAAAAGGACCTCGACACCAGGGTCCAGGAGTGGATGCTGGCAGTACCCAACATACCCCACGCCTCAGTGCCCCAGGGCCTGACCGAGGATGACAACGAGGAGGTCAAGACCTGGGGGGAAAAGCCCTGTTTTGATTTCGCCCCCAGGGAGCACTGGGAGGTCGGGGCGGCCCTGGGCGGGCTGGATTTTGAGCGCTCGGCCAAGATCACGGGCTCCCGCTTTGCACTGTACTGGAAATGGGCCGCCCGGCTGGAGCGGGCCCTGGCCGCCTTCATGCTCGACCTCCAGACCCGCGAGCATGGCTACGTGGAGGTCCTGCCTCCCTTTATCGTCAACCGGGAAAGCCTGCTCGGCACGGGCCAGCTGCCCAAGTTCGCCGCCGACCTGTTCAAGCTGGAGGGCTGGGACTACTTCCTCATCCCCACGGCCGAGGTGCCCGTGACCAACATCCACAGGGACGAGACGCTTTCGGAGCAGGACCTTCCCATCGGCTACTGCGCCTTCACCCCCTGCTTCCGCTCCGAGGCAGGGTCCTACGGCAAGGACACCAAAGGGCTCATCCGGCAGCACCAGTTCAACAAGGTCGAGCTGGTCCGCTTCGTCTCCCCGGACACATCCTATGACGAGCTGGAGCTGCTTCTGACCCACGCCGAGACAGTGCTCAAGCGCCTCGGGCTGCACTACCGCGTGGTCACCCTGTGCTCCGGGGACCTGGGCTTTGCCGCGGCCAAGACTTATGACATCGAGGTCTGGCTTCCCGGGCAGGGCGCGTATCGGGAGATCTCCTCCTGCTCCAACTTCGAGGACTTCCAGGCCCGGCGCGCCTCCATCCGCTT
>CAZQOG010000187.1:0-4206 GCA_964594925.1 uncultured Desulfohalobiaceae bacterium | reverse complement strand
CAGGGCCATGGAATAGAAGCGTCGCACCACCTCGTTGAAGGCCTGTGAGTCTCCCTGCAACGAGGAGCGCAGGAGCTCCTGATAGGTCTTTCTCAGCATGTCCGCCCTTGCCTGGGAAGGAGCTGCACATTCAGAAGGGTTTCAAGAACAAGAGGAATTGTGATAGGTACTAGCATGAAAGCCGGGGCCTGGACAGTGTTGGATGGTCACCCGAGTTCTTTCCTCCCGGCCGCATTCCAGTGCCTGAAAGGAATTTCCCTTGACTTGGCGGGGGAAAAAATTACTTTTCAATCCTTTTCAAAATATTTTTCCTGCGAGTACGTGAATCATGCAACTTCCATCTCTTCAGCTCGGCGACATGGTCGCCCGGCTCCCCATCATCCAGGGCGGCATGGGGGTGGGAATCTCCCTGTCCCGCCTGGCGTCCGCCGTTGCCAACGAAGGCGGAATCGGCGTGATTGCCGCGGCCATGATCGGCATGAACGAGCCCGACGTGGGAAAGAAGCCTTTGGAGGCCAACCTCCGGGCCCTGCGAAACGAGATCCAGAAGGCCAGGAGCATGACCCAGGGCATTCTGGGCGTGAACATCATGGTTGCCCTGACCAACTTCTCCGACATGGTCAGGACCTCCATCAAGGAGGGCATCGACGTGGTCTTCTCCGGGGCCGGGCTGCCCCTGGAGCTTCCCAAGCTCAGGCCCGAGGGCTCCCACACCAAGCTTGCCCCCATCGTGTCCTCGGCCCGGGCCGCCTCGATCATCTGCCGCAAGTGGCTGTCCCGCTACAACGTGCTGCCCGACCTGGTGGTGGTCGAAGGACCCAAGGCGGGCGGGCACCTGGGCTTCAAGGCCGAGCAGCTGGACTCCCCGGCGTTCGCCATTGAAAAGCTCGTCCCCGAGGTGGTGGAAGCGGTTGCGCCTTATGAGTCCGAGGCGGGACGGCCCATACCGGTCATCGCTGCCGGCGGGGTCTACAGCGGTGAGGACGTCTGCCGCATGCTCACCCTCGGCGCTGCCGGGGTCCAGATGGGCACCCGCTTCGTGGGCACCCACGAGTGCGACGCGGACCAGGCCTTCAAGGAGAGCTACATCCGGGCCGAGGAAAAGGACGTTATTGTCATCAACAGCCCGGTGGGCATGCCCGGCCGGGCCATCGACAACACGTTCCTGGAGCAGGTCCGCCAGGGCAAGACACACCCCAAGGCCTGCCCGTTCAAGTGCCTGGTGACCTGCGATCCCGAGAAGAGCCCCTACTGCATTGCCAAGGCCCTGCTCAACGCCAAAAAGGGCAAGCTGTCCCACGGCTTTGCCTTTGCCGGGGCCAATGCCTTCCGGGTCAAGGCCATTGTCTCGGTCAAGGAGGTCTTTACCTCCCTGCGGGAGGAGTTCGACCGGGCCTGCGCATCGCTGGAACCCGTCGGTACAGCAGCCGGCTAGCAAGCCGTTGAAAAATCCCCGCTGGCCTGCCCTCCGTAGCCTTGTGCGAAGGGGGGACTTCGTTGCCTCACTCGTAAAGCGCCCCACGCCACGGCGACTTGTCCCGGCGAAGCCATGGGCGAAGACGGAAGCCAAAGCGAAGCCTGGGTTGCCAGCGAGGTTTTTGAACGGCTTGCTGAAAAGGACTTTTTCAACAGACTGCTCGGGTTGCGCCCCTCAAAAAAAACCCCGCACGATGCGGGGTTTTTTGTTCTTCGTTCAACATTGATTATATCTCGCTTCACGACTCCTTAGCGTGGAAGCAGAATGGATCCCTCTGTTGCAGGGGGTCCAGGCCGCAGCCGGCACTCACGGCCAGGCAGCCCCCGCAGGAGCTGAACAGCCTGCAGTCCCGGCAGGCCGTGCACCCCTGACGGTACTGCTCTGCCCGGGGGCTGTCGTAGATCTCGGAGATTTTTGACTGGAAGATGTTGCCGATGGGCGAAGGGAACTTGCGGCAGGCGTGCATCTCCCCGTCGGAGAGCAGGGCCAGGAAGTTGAAGGCCGCACCACAGCCAAACCCGGTGCACCCCCCAAAGGGAGCGCCCCCCTGCTCCACCACCGCGATGTTCAGCAGGTTGTCCTTGAGACCGAGCAGGGGTTTGTCCCTGGCCGCTTGGACATAGTCGCGACAAAAGTCGGCGAAGTCTTCCGGATCAGGCAGCGCCAGGCGGGCCCCCTCGCCGAACAGGGCCAGGCGGTTGAAGAGCAGCCGGTCGGTCTTGTCCTGCAGAAGCTCTGCCAGGGGAAGCACCTGGTCCATGTTGGCCCTGGTCAGGGTGAGCATGACGTTGTTGGGTACCCCAAGCTCACGCAGCAGTTCCAGAAAGCCCATGGTCCGCTGGAAATGTCCCTGCCCGCGGATGGCGTCGTTGTGCTCTGGCAGCCCCTCCAGGCTGACCTGGTAGAAAGCGGGCCTGGTCACTCCGATCATCTGCTCGATACGTTGCCTGGGCATTGGGTTGCCGAGCGCTGCCACCTGGAGGTGGCGCTCATGGGCGGCCCGGTAGAGCTCGTGGAAATCCGGATGGAGCATGGGGTTGCCGCCGGTAAAGGTGACCTGGCCGGTGACCCGGCGGCTGCGGCAGAAGGTGCGGAAGTCGTCCAGGATCGCAAGCCCCCTGTCCAGGGTCAGCGGCACCCGGTCGGTGCGGTCGTAGCAGTGCAGGCAGCTGAGGTCGCAGCGCTGGGTGACATGCCACTGCAGGGTGAAGGTGTCCGCAGTGACAAAGGGGTCTTCAGGCCTTGAATCCGCTGAAACCCTGGGGGGCGTTCTGACCAGGGCCGAGGTCGGCTGGAGCAGCACACCGCGGCGCAGGGCATAGTCCAGAGCACCATCGATCACGCCGACGGGGACGCCGTTCTGACGGGCCAGAACATCAGGGTCCAGCCCCTCCACCGAGACCTTCAGGGCCAGCAGGAGGCGGTTTCCGGCGCTTTCCACCTCCACCGTCCCGGTGCGAGGATGGTTCCAGATCAGTACCGAACAGCTCCCGGGTTGGGGCGGCTTTGCAGCTGCCGGGTCTTCGAGCATCTCAGGCAGCCCGGTCCAGCCCGGGTGCAGCAACTGCAGCGAGGGGTTGACCTCGAGGGTCCCGCCGGCAGGACTTTCTGGCACCGGGCACTGTCCGGCAGTGAACCGGGCCAGCTCCAGGCGGGCCATGTCCGGGAGGAATGGGTGGCGGCCAACCAGGTCGCTGCAGGAGCTCTCCAGGCGCAGGGGCCACTGCTCCGGGGGGGTGGACCAAAGCTCTGCCCGGCATCCCTGGTCCAGCATGCGGTATGTGAAGGGAAAGACCCTGGACGGATCAGCCATGCCATTTCCCTTGCCCCGGCCCTGGCAGGGGCTGGAAAAGAAAAGGGGTGCGACCGCACCCCTTGAGATCAGGCTCAGCCACTTTTTCCGGGCGTCTTTTTGTCTTTCTTGACGGCAGGCGCTGTGGCGTTGCTGTGGTCCTTGTCCGTGTCATTGCCGGTGCCCACGGCACCGGAGTCGTCCGAAGAGCTTCAACCTGAAGCCCCGCCAGACGACGTGCCTCAACCAGAGGCGGCCTTGACCATCCCCGGAGCCGCAAGGGGGGCCCCGACCAGGAGTGTGGTCAGGCAACACCCGGCGAGAAAGGTTTTCAGTTTCCTGTCTTCCATGCAACCTCCTTGACCAAAAGATTATCGATTCTGTCTATGGAATTTAGCTAATATGATTTTGATTATCAATCTTTTTTATGAAAAGTCGGTGAAATTGCCGGGTGTATTTTTATCCGAGTGCCTGCCGGCAGCCAAACAGAGACACGGACAGCGCCGGCCAGGCCTTGCCAGGCCATGGTTCATTCCGTATTCCCCAGGCGTTGTCATCATCACGTACCCGGGAGTCAGCTCATGGAACAGGTCCGCGTCATGAACCGTTGGCTGGTGGTGGTTGGGGCGGTGCTCATCCAGCTCTGTCTGGGGGCCATCTATGCCTGGTCGGTGTTCACGCCCGCCTTGATCGAGTCGGGCTGGTCACGGCTGCAGACCCAGATCGTTTTTTCCGTGGGGCTGCTCACCTTTGCCCTGGTCATGGTCTGGGCCGGCCGCAGGCTGCCCGAGTGGGGCCCGAGGCGCATGACCTGGCTTTCGGGGGTGGTGCTGGGGACCGGGTATATCCTTGGCGGGCTCTTCGACGGGACCAACTTCCTCGGCGTGACTCTTTTCGTGGGCATTGTGGGCGGCGGCGGCATAGGTCTCGGGTACGT
>CAZQOG010000186.1:0-4230 GCA_964594925.1 uncultured Desulfohalobiaceae bacterium | reverse complement strand
GACCCTCCCCGCTGGATGTGCCCGAGCACCGTGGTGCGCACCTCCAGGTCGATGTGCTCCTTGATCCGGGCTGCCAGATACAACCCCACCCCACCCAGCTGCTCCACCCCTTGCAGCCGGGTGGTGGCGCAGGACTGGGTGATGCGCTCGCCCCCCTCCTCCAGGGCGCCTTCGGCCACCATGATGATGCTGAAAGGGCTGCCCCCCTGGGCCCGGAGCCTGATCTTGCGGATCACGTTCTCCAGCCTGTAGGGGATCTCCGGGATGAGGATGATGTGCGCCCCGCCGGCAATGCCCGCCTCCAGGGCGATCCAGCCGGCGTTGCGGCCCATGACCTCCAAAATCATGACCCGGTCGTGGCTGCGCCCGGTGGTGTGCAGCCGGTCCATGGCCTCGCAGGCCACCTGGACCGCGGTCTGGTAGCCGAAGGTGTAGTCCGTGCCGGCCAGGTCGTTGTCGATGGTCTTGGGGATGCCCACCACGGGCAGGCCCAGCTCCTGGAACGCATGACCCAGCTCCAGTGTACCCTCCCCGCCCACCACGAACAGGCAGTCCAGCTTCAGCTTCCGGAAGGTTTCCACGGCCCGGTCGGACAGGTCACGGGTCACGATGTTGCCCTGTCCGTCGAACTCCCGGTAGGCAAAGGGGTTGCCCTTGTTGGTGGTGCCAAGCACGGTCCCCCCCAGGGTCAGGATGTCCTTGGTGTTGGCCGTGGTCAGCTTTTTGGTCCGGCCGAAGATCAACCCGTCAAACCCGTTCTCCAGCCCCACCACCTCGGCCCCGTGCTGGATGATCGCAGCCCGGGTCACGGCCCGGATCACCGCATTCAACCCGGAACAATCCCCCCCACCGGTCAGTATCCCCACCCGTTGCAGCGCCATATTCCCCCCTTCGGTCACTGGTTTCGCGACACGCTACACCCCCCCCTCGCATTCGGGCAAGCAGTACCCGCCCTGTTCAGCACACCAGATACCGTGGACAGCACATTCTGCAGAGTAAAAAGCAAACTTGCCAAAGGCCCCTTAACTCAGAAAAAAATTTACGCTATGAGAAGAAACAATTCGTAAAGGACAATGAAAGGTTTGCCCCTTTTCTCTGCAAAATATATGGACCCCGATGGTCTAGAGCCTTATGAATTATCAGGAGAAACATCATGTACAGGGGCGATGTGAGCAAAAAATTCGTTTTCATAATCGCCTTGGCGGTGGTGCTTGTTCTCCTTGCCTTGATCCATTTTTTACATTCAAAAAAGCGGACAGTGGAACTTCAGGTTTTGGAGGAAGTGGTGGAGTTTTTCGATCCTTCACTTCTTCAACCAATACGTATGAAAGGTCCACACAAGGAGCCTCCGGCAACGCTGGACGATCTGAAATCCTTGGCAGCAGACCTGGACCTTACTGCTCTCCGCCAAAAAAAACCGCTCATTGCTGTCTGTATGCAGGACCTTGATCCGGAAAATGACTGGTCACAGTTACAGGTACGAGGGATTACAAACATACTGGAACTCTTTGGTTTTGAGATCAGTTTGCTCACCAATGGAGAGTTCGACACTCAAAAACAGTTGGCTGACTACCGCAACATCCTCATCTTTCAGCCCGACATTTTGATCACTATCCCCCTGGACAAACACGTCATGGCCCCGGTCCTCAAAGAGATCTCCGACAGCGGTACAGCAATCATCTTCATGGACAGCACTACACAGGGGATGGTGCCGGGTGAGGACTACGCAACCCTGGTCATGGCGGACAGTTACAGCAATGCCTGGGTTGGAATCGAGATTTTGGCCGAGCGCCTCAATGGGAACGGCAAGCTTGCCTTGATGCACTGGCAAAACCAAATGTTCACCACTGATCAACGTTCAGTTGCCGCCCGTGCAGCGAGCGCCAGATATCCGGATTTGGAGGTGGTGGCAGAGCTTTATTTTTCCAGTATCGCTGATGTGGGCCCCCTGACCGAGACCCTTCTGAATGAACACCCCGACCTCGATGGCCTTTGGGTGGTCTGGGATACTCCGGCCTTGCAGGCCGTCGAGGTTATCCGTCGCAGGGGTGCCGGGACTCTCGTCACTACGGTGGATTTGGGGCAAGAGGCCGCACAACTGATTGCCGCAAACGACATCCTGATCGGCACAGGGGCGCAGCACCCCTACCACCAGGGGCTTGCAGAGGGCTTGGCCGCGATTCTGATAGCAAGTGGAATTGAGCCTCCCCCTTTTGTCTTGGTGCCCGGAGAAAAAGTAACTTCCGAAACATTGCACACGGCCTGGCACAATATATTTAAGAATGAACTGCAGCTTTCCAGTACCCAGGGCGTAAATTTTGTGCATAGATCTTTCCCGGGACGGCAAGAGCCATGAAAAAGGCATTGTCCAAAAGCGGTTTTTCCATGATTCCCTACCTTATTGGGCTTTTGCTGATCGCCGGCACATCCATTTTTTTAGTCATTGGCAATCTGAAAAATACGCAATCTGTCTTGCTCGATGTTGGGAAGAAACATTCAGTCCTGCTGGACCAACTCGCCCACCAGGTAGAGTTGCTCTATTATGAACAGAACGCATGGCTGAGGGCGGATGACCGGGCATCCAGGTATACTCATGAACGCCGGCTTGCTGCGGTCATCCATAAGATTGAACGGATCCTGGCTGAGTTGGATGACGGCGGCACAACCCCGGACATAGAATTTTTCAAGGAAGAAGCAGAGAAAAAGAGGCCCCCGGTGCGTTCACTGATAGACCGCATCCTTAACCTGCATGACCTCGTTGTAAACAAGGCTTCGACTTCCCCTGAAGAGGCCTTGAAAATAAGCCGCTGGGAACAGTATTCCCTCACTGAAATTGTAGCTGGAGACTTGCGTAAACGAAGTCGTGACGTAGCGGATGAGCTCTACTCGATGAACCAGCGTGTTTATCAGAATACCGTTTTCGTTCTGCTCGGGATGCTGACAATTTTTTTTCTGATCACTTTCCTACTCGCAGGCAATCTCATACTGCGGCGCCGAGCCGAGGAAGAGCGAGAAAAGCTGCAATCTCAGTTGCTCCAGGCTCAGAAAATGGAATCCGTGGGCAACCTGGCCGGGGGTATAGCACATGACTTCAACAACCTGCTTCATGCCATGAGGGGCAACATCGAGTTGCTGATGCAGGTCAAAAGCCTTGATTCCAATTCCACATCACGTTTGGAGACTGTTGTGAAATCCATAGACCGTGCGGCCTTACTGGTACAACAGCTCCTGCTCTTCAGCCGCAAAGCCGAGTTCAAGCGGATGCAGGTCAACTTGAACGAGGAAGTGAAAGAAGTGGTCCAAATTCTGGAGCGGACCATACCCAAGATGATCGCCCTGGAGTTGCATCTCGATCCTGACCTCCGCTCCTTGTCTGCCGACCAGGTGCAGATCGAACAGATATTGATCAATCTGGCCGCCAATGCCGTGGACGCCATGCCCGATGGCGGGAAGCTTTTGATTGAAACCAGCAACGTCCTCCTGGATGAAGATTTTGTGAGAATGCATCCGGGTTCTGCCGCCGGACATCATGTGCTATTAACTGTCACTGACACGGGCTGCGGCATGGACAGGAATGTCCTTGACCATGTCTTCGACCCGTTCTTCACCACCAAAGAGGCGGGGAAAGGAACCGGCCTTGGGCTGGCCACGGTCTACGGCATCGTCAAGACTCATGGCGGATATATTTACTGCTACAGCGAGCCGGGAGTGGGCACGTCGTTCAAAATATTCCTGCCCGCAGCAAGGCACGTTGATGAAGAAACCTACGATAATCTCCGGGGAACCGGCCATCAAGGCGGCATGGAAACCATCCTGGTGGTGGACGACGAGACGGAAATCAGAGAGCTGACCCAAGAGGCCCTGGAAGGATGCGGCTATACCGTGATCAGCGTAGCCAACGGAGAGCAGGCATTGCAAATATTCCTCAAGCAGGGAGAGAGCATCGACCTGGTATTGCTAGACCTGAACATGCCGGGCATTGGAGGGCTCAAGTGCCTCCGGGAGTTGCTGCGGATTGACGCTTCGGTCAGGGTGGTGATCAGCAGCGGTTATGCGGCCCACGGCAATGGCAAAGACGCCGAGTCACTGGGAGCCAAGGCTTTCATCGGCAAGCCGTATCAGTTGAAGGAACTCACGGCTACGGTGCGTCGGGTGCTGGATGAGAACAAATAGCGGGCCGGAAACTTCTCCTTCTACTTCCTGAGCATCGCAGAGGGCAGCGTCGCGGTT
>CAZQOG010000185.1:0-4239 GCA_964594925.1 uncultured Desulfohalobiaceae bacterium | reverse complement strand
AAGTTACTTCTTTCAATAATTATATACGAACGGGTGATTCCCTCGTCAATGCGTTGACCAGTGGAGACATGAAGGATCGAGCTCTTTTTCGATCCTTCATGTTTTGGGCGACAAATCAGGGTGTCTCGAAGAATTGTCAGACCTGGAGTCTTTATCCTGCGCTCCCGAGAGCGTAAGAAGCGATTGGACTTATCCCGGTCAAGGGAAAGAAAAAGGCCGGGCCCCTTTCGGAGCCCGGCCGTATACCGTGGCGTCGGTATTTTAAAGTTCCATCCAGAGGCTAGAAGTCGTACTTGAGGCCGACGGCCAGACGCCAGGCGTCATCGTCGTCAACGTTGTCAAGGTCGGGGATGATGTAGCCCAGCTCCACAATGGCGGCCAGGGTTTCGTACATCATGTACTTGGAGTCGAAGTTGATCTCGATCAGGGAGTCGTCGTCAGTCAGGCCGGCGCCGTCCAGGGGGGCCAGGCCGCCGTCCTCGTTGGTGCCTTCAGCGTACATGATTCTGAAGTCGTGGGTCAGCCCTTCCAGGAAGGAGATGCCGCCCAGCTGCAGGCCCACCGTCCAGAGGCCGCGGGGGTCAGCAGTGACAATGGCAGATGTATCACCGTTGAACAGGCTGGTCCCGTCTGTACCGAAGCTGGTGGGATAGAAGTCACCACCAAAGAAGGGCAGGTAGTCATAGTCGGTGTCGTCAGCGCCGGTGGCATAGGTGAACCAGACCATGGGGGTCATCATGTCCATCTTCATGTCAGCGGCCAGGGCCAGGTAAAAGCCGTTGTGGTCCACATCCGCATCGCCAGTGTCGGCGTCGCCGTAGATGAAGTCGGCGTAAATCCCGATGGGATCGAACATGGACATGGACAGGTTCACGCCAGCCCACCAGGCGGTAGCGTCGTCACCCAGCACGCCATAGAAGGCTGCGGGAGCGGCTTCGCCGATCCAGGAGTAGGCAAAGTAGGGCACCAGGCTGATGCCGTCCATGGCCAGGGGGACGCCCACAAAAGCCACGTCCTGCTCGTCCTGGTCGTTGTTGAAGGAATTGTCAGTGGAGCGCAGCCAGCCAGCGAGCACGGAGGCCATGTCGTTGACCGGATAGGACGCGACAATACCGGCCACGTCGTTGTCCAGGATGGGGTTACCCACCACGCTTGGCAGTGAAGCACCCTGCAGCCCGGCCTTCACGGTTGCGCCGGTGAAGGGGCACAGATACTGGAGGTAGGCGTTCTTGGTTTCGATGTTGACGCCGTCACCGCCCAGGGCCCAATCAGCGCCCACGGTACCTGCATTGTTGCGACCAAAGCTGGTGTCGCCTATCTCGATAGCCAACACGGCCTTGACGTGCTCGCTGGCCGCAAATGAGAACCAGGTGCGGACGCGCTGCCTGGAGGTGAATGTATCGTTGTCGTCGTCAGTCAGGGTCAGGTTGTCCGTCCAATACAAGGATGTGTGCCAAGAGCCTTTGGCCTCAAAAGACATTCCCTCGCCGCCGACTCCGCCCTGCTCGAACAGGTGGATGGCTGAGGCGCTCACGACGGTGCCAAGTACAAAGGCGACCATCAGAGCCAGCATTGCAATGCGTTTCATAGTAATCCTTCCTCCTTTTGCCGAATCTCGGTTGTACCGAACCAATCAATCTAGCCGACGCCACGTGCCTGTTGCCAGGCTTGGAAATGGTATTTACTTGTACAATGCCAAAATGGCAAGGCTTTAACGGCAAATTTCTGACGAAAAGTAAAAAAAATTTTACCGTCGAAAAATTTGTACCCGGATGCTTGAAAAACCATGACCACCTGTCAGTTGGAGTTTGTCCCGGACAGCTATCCGACCGGTCCCGGGGTGTATCTCTTCAAGGATGGCCGGAGCAGGGTCCTCTACGTGGGCAAGGCCAAGAACCTGCGCAAGCGCCTTGGCTCGTACTTTCGAGGCCCCGCGCACCTCCCCCCCAAGACGCGCCTCATGGTCCAGAACTCCGCAACGGTCGACGTGCTGCGCACCGAGAGCGAAAAGGAGGCCCTGCTGCTCGAGGCCGGCCTGATCAAGAAGCACCGCCCCCGGTACAACGTGGTGCTCCGGGACGACAAGGAGTACCTCCTGTTCAAGCTGGACAAGCGGGCCGCCTATCCCAGGCTGACCATCACCAGGAAGGTGGCGCAGGACGGCTCGGTCTACTTCGGGCCCTTTGCCTCGGCCCAGGCCGCCCGGGAGACCTTGAAGATCCTGAACCGCCTTTTCCCCCTGCGCAAATGCCGCGACGCGACCTTCAGGAACAGGAGCCGGCCCTGCCTGCAGCACGACATCCACAGGTGCCTGGCCCCCTGCGTCCATCCGGTTGCCCCGGAGGTTTACAACAGGCTGGTGGAGCAGGTGGAGCTCTTTCTGGCCGGACACTCGGCCAGGCTTTTGCGCGGTTTGTCAGCCGACATGAAGAGTGCCGCGGCAAACCTCGAGTTCGAGCGCGCCGCCAGGCTCAGGGACCAGATCCAGGCCGTGAAGCAGACCGTGGAGCAGCAGGCCGTGGTCTTCCACGACACCAGGGACCGGGACGTGCTCGGCCTGCACCGCTCTGCTGAGGGGAGCGCCCTTGGCGTGGCCTTCATCCGCCAGGGCAGGCTTCTGGATCAGAAGAGCTACTTTTTCGAGCCTGGCCCGGGCTCGGGTCAGGCCGGGGATATGAGCCGGGGTTGCGGACCGGGGACTCCTGCCGGGAGCGACCCTGAAACAGACATGGAGACTGTCAGCGCCTTTCTGATGCAGTTCTACTGGTATGGCCGCTACGTGCCGGACACGGTTCTGCTCCCCTTTGCCATGGACACTGCCCTGCTTGAGGAGGTGGTCAGCGAGCGGGCCGGGCACAGGGTGCGCATCCGTGCGGCCCGGGGGAAACGGGAGAAGGGGCTGGTCTCCATTGCCGCGGCCAACGCCAGCGATGGACTGCTCCGGCGCGAAGAGCTGCGCGGCCCCGGGGGGACCAGCCTGGCCAGGGCCCTGAACCTCTCGGAGGAGCCGGTGCGCATCGAGGTCGTTGACGTCTCGCACCTGTCCGGGCAGGGCACGGTGGTGGGACAGGTGGTCTTCGAGGACGGGCTTCCCCGCAAGGAGGAGTACCGTATTTACAGGATGGAGGCTGTGGACGGGACCTTTGACGACTACCAGGCTCTGTCGTCCTGGGCCGTCCGCCGCCTGAAGTCCGGCCCACCCTGGCCGGACCTGGTCCTGATCGACGGGGGCAAGGGGCAGCTGGCCGCGGTGGACCGGGCGCTTCGGGAGAGAGGAGTCCCCGAGCCGCAAGGGGGGTGGAACCTGGCCGCCATTGCCAAGGGCTCGCGCCGGGCCGGGGAGCTGGAGGAGCGGGTTTTCGTGCCCGGGCGCAAGAACCATCTTCCGCTCAAGCCGGGCAGCAGGGAGCTGCTCTTTCTCCAGCACCTCAGGGACGCGGCCCACAGGTTCGTGCTCTCCCGACAGCGACGCTCCAGGAAATCATCCGTCAGTGAAGGCGAGCTGGAGCGGCTGCCGGGCATCGGCCCCAGCACGGCCAGGATGCTCAGGGAGCGCTTCGGAACCCTCGCGGCCATGGCCGAGGCCACGGAGCAGGAGCTCAGGCAGCTGCCCGGGGTGGGGGCCAAGCGGGCAATCCGAATCAGGCAGGCCCTGACGCAGCTGAAGGCAGAGGTCAGATGACAGAGGTCAGATGACAGAGGTCAGATTACAGAGGTCAGAGGTCAGAAGGTAGAAGGTAAGGGGCAGAGATATTTCAAAGCGCTGTTTTCTGGTTTTTCGACGTTTTGTATGGGAATGAAGAAAATTGATCCCAGAACTCCCATGGAGATCGGTGCTCGACTGTACCGTCATTCCGGCCTCCGAGCCGGAATCCATGCCTTTGTCCGGATGATCGCAAAAGACATGGATCCCGGATCGAGTCCGGGATGACGATGGTGGTGAGCCGTCATTCCGCTGCCAAGCCGGAATCCTTGTCTTTGTCGTCAGATGGCTCTGAGCACAGACAGGCATGGATTCCAGATCAAGCCCGGAGTGACTTGGCACAACTTTCGTGGGGAGTAGGACATCGACTTTTTCCCCACATCCCGAATTCCACACAAATCGTCGAAGAACCCTTTTTTATTGATCGTTTGATCGATAATGGTATGAAAAGACCGCAGTGTGATTTGTAGGGGCAGGCCCCTGTGCCTGCCCTCTTGGCGTGGTCGCGGATTCAGACCGAAGAAGGGCAGGCACAG
>CAZQOG010000184.1:0-4389 GCA_964594925.1 uncultured Desulfohalobiaceae bacterium | reverse complement strand
CAGATGGTTGGTGGGCTCGTCCAGGAGCAGGATGTCCGGCTGCCTGAGCAGCACCCGGCACAAGGCCACCCGCCGCCGTTCCCCGCCCGAGACCACCTTGATCAGGGTGTCCTCCGGGGGGCAGCGCAGGGCATCCATGGCCATCTCCAGCTTGGCGTCCAGATCCCAGGCATCCAGGGCGTCCAGCTTCTCCTGGACCTCCCCCTGGCGCTCGATGAGCCTAGTCATGGCCTCGTCGTCCATGGGCTCGGCAAACCCTGCGTTGATGGCCTCGAACTCCTTGAGCAGGTCAACAGTCTCCTGCGCCCCCTGCTCCACGACCTGGCGCACGGTGAGCGACTCGTCCAGCTCGGGCTCCTGCTCGAACATGCCCACGGTGTAGCCCGGGGCCAGCACGGTCTCCCCCTGGAAGTCCCGGTCCTTGCCCGCCAAAATCCGGAGCAGCGTGGTCTTGCCCGACCCGTTCAGCCCCAGCACCCCGATCTTGGCCCCGTAGAAGTAGGACAGGGAGATGTCCTTGAGCACGGGCTTCTTGTCGTAAAACTTGCTGACCCGGATCATGGAATAGATGATCTTGTTCGGTTCGTTGGTCATGGTTCTCCTCGCGAAAATTGGTCTATCGCCCGGTAAATCCAGGCTGGTGTGGCTTCATACCGGTTTTCCATTTGGGAGTCACCAGCCCGGTGTTGAGACCCATTGACGCCCCACCCCTCTATCCACTACACCTCGTCACTTACGGTCCCAAGTCTTGAGTATGGCTCGGGAGCATTTTCTTCCCGGTCGTTTGGGGTATGTACCCTGCATACCATGCACCCCTACACCCTGAGGAGGCTGAGGCATGAAAAAGATCGTATTGGTTGCGCTGTCCTTCGTGTTGGTCCTGGGCGTTTCCACGGCCTGGGCCAAAGAGATCAAGATCGGGTTCAACATCCCCCTCACCGGAGACATCCCCGACGTGGGGCAGTCGTCCAAAAACGCCGCTGAGATGTACCTGAAAAACACCCCCACCATCCAGATCGGGGGCGAGACGTACAATCTCACCTTCGTCTACGAGGACAACGAGTCCAAGGCCGAGTCAGCCGCCAAGGCCGTGACCAAGCTGATCACCGAGGAGGAGGTCCTGGGCATCATCGGACCGCAGTCCTCCAAGCAGGCCGTGCCTGCAGGCGGCGTGGCCAACAACAACGCGACCCCCATGATCAGCCCCTGGTCCACCAACCCCGACACCACCATGGACCGCCCCTTTGTCTTCCGCGGCTGCTTTCTCGACCCCTTCCAGGGCCCGGTTGCCGCCAAGTTCGTGACCAACGAGCTGGGCGCCAAGAAGGCCGCAGTGCTCTACGACATCGCTTCCGACTACCCCAAGGGGCTGGCCGAGTTCTTCAAATCCGCCTTTGAAGAGATCCACGGGGCCGGCTCGGTCGTGGCCTTCGAGTCCTTCACCACCAAGGACGTGGACTTCTCCTCGCAGATGACCAGCATCGTCATGTCCGGCGCCGACGTCCTGTTCGTGCCCCAGTACTACAACGAGGTCCCCCTGATCGTGCAGGCGGCCAATGAAATGGGGTGGACCAAGCCCATCATGGGCTCCGACTCCTGGGGCTCCGGCGACCTCATGGGCCTGTGCGGCGACGCCTGCAAGGGCTACTACTTCTCCACCCACTATGCCGCGGCCGGTGCCAAGGGCGCCACCAAGGCCTTCATCGACGACTACAAGGCCATGTACGGGTCCATCCCCGACGACGTGGCCGCCCTGACCTGGGACTCCCTGGGCCTGATGCTGCAGGCCATCCAGGATACCGGCAAGATGACCGGTGACCTGAAAAATGACCGCGTGGCTGTCAAGGACGCCCTGGCCGGCATCAAGAACTTCCCCGGCATCACCGGCGAAATGACCTTCACCCCCGAGGGCGACCCCAAGAAGTGCGCCGTGGTGGTCAAGATCGACCAGGACGGCCAGTACAGCTTCTACGAGTCTGTTTGCCCGTAATCGCACCGGCCGGGCCGTAGCCCTCAGCTCCAGCGGCTGAGGGCCGTGAACCCGCCAACATGCCCGCACAGCGGCACGGCCCGGAGCGATCCAGCTCCGGGCCGTGGCCGCATTCGGAGTCAGCGCCATGACCGTTACCTTCTTGATGCAGAACCTGGTCAACGCCCTGCAGTGGGGAAGCTTCTACGCCCTCATCGCCCTGGGCTACTCCATGGTCTACTCCATCCTGATGCTCTTCAACTTTGCCCACGGGGACATCTTCATGGTCGGGGCCTACATCGGCCTCGGCGTGGCCACGGCGCTGCTCGCACTGGTCGGGACCGGCGCCGCAGCCTTCCTGCCGGGCTGGGGCATCCTGGTGCTGACCATCCTCATCTCCATGTTTCTGACCTCCTTTGTGGGCATCCTGGTGGAACGGGTGGGCTACCGCCCCCTGCGGGACGCCCCCAGGGCCTCCGCCGCCATAACCGGCCTGATGATCGGCATCATCCTGGAGACCGGGAACCTGCTCATCCTGGGCGGTCAGCGCCTCAAGTTCCCCTCCCTCATCGAGTCGGTGACCTACAACATCGGCGGCGTGTTCGTGACCAACAAGAAGATCATGATCGTGCTGGTCTCGGTCAGCCTGATGATCGCCCTGCACCAGTTCGTGAAACGCTCCAAGTGGGGCATGGCCATGCGGGCCATGGCCTTTGACTTCGTGGTGGTGCCCCTGGTCGGGGTGTCCATCAACAAGATCGCCGCGCTGACCTTTGCCATCGGCTCGGCCCTGGCCGCGGCCGCGGGAATCCTCTTCGGCCTGGCCTACCCGGTGCTCGACCCCTACATGGGGGTGACCTTCGGCTGGAAGGCCTTCGTGGCCGCCATCCTGGGGGGGCGGGGATCGATCATGGGCGCCTGCCTGGCCGGGTTCATGCTCGGGTTCATCGAGATCATGATCGTGCCGGTCATCCAGATCGTGAACAACCTCTTTGCCCTGAACATCGGGTCGAACTTCCGCGACCTCATTGCCTACTCCATCATCCTGATCATCCTGGTCTTCCGGCCCCATGGCCTGTTCGGCGAGCCTTACAGCGCCCGCCTGAGGTTGTAGAACCGTGTCCCCGAACGCGCAGGACGGAAAAGAAATGGCCGACACCCATGGAAACACATCCACATTGCAGGGCATAAAAGGCTTTCTGAACCTCTGGTTCGGCCGCACACCTTTTCTGGGCTGGATCCTGGGCGGACTCTTGTGCGTGTGCATCGAGCTGGTGCTCGGGGCATGGCTGTCAGACGCCCTGGCCCTGCCCCGGATGCCGGTGCTCTTCGGCATCCTGACCTTCTTCAAGGTCATTGCCATGCTGGTGAACACCGTGACCAAGGGGGACCCCTTCGTGGCCTCCCAGCTGCTGCACATCCCAGCAGCCCTGGTCTACGTCTCCCTGATCTGGGCCATACCCCTGGGCCTGTTCTGCCGCTACACCGCCCCGGCTGCCAACGCTTTCGTCACCGGCATGATGCGCATGCCCCTGGTGGTCACCGCGGTCATCCATTTGGCCCTGCTTTACCTGGCCCTCCACATCTGGTCGGGCATGAGCGACTACCGGCTCATCACCCTCAAGCTGATGCTCATTGCCGTGCTCCTGACCCTGAGCCTGAACATCATCAACGGCTACATGGGGGAGTTCTCCTGCTCCCACCCCGGGTTCATGGCCATCGGGGCCTACATGACCTCCATGTTCACGGTGGGCTTCTTCATGAACGACAAGGTGCTTGGCGAGGCTCTGATCAGCACTTCCTGGGGCTTTGTCTTCTTTCCCCTGGCACTTCTCTTCGGCGGCCTCATGGCTTCGGTGGGTGCGTTGCTGGTGGCCGTGCCCTCCTTCAAGACCCGCGGCGACTACCTGGCCATCATTTCCCTGGCCTTTTTGTTCATCGTCAAGAGCTTCTTCGAGAACCTCCAGCCTCTCGGCGGGCCCAGGGGGCTCGGTGGCCAGCCGGACTGGTCCACGCTGCCGGTGGTTTTCCTGGTGGTGGTCATCGGCGTCTGGTTCATCAACAACTTCGTGACCTCCACCATGGGCAAGGCCCTGAACGCGGTGCGCGACGACGAGAGCGCGGCCGAGGCCATGACCGTGGACACCCGCAAGGCCAAGATGTCCGCCTTCCTGCTGGGCGCCTTCTGGGCCGGAGTGGCCGGAGGGCTGTTCGCCCACGTGCTGCGCTACGTCAACCCGGCCATGTTCGGCATTCAGAAGCTGGCCGAGGTGCTGGCCATGGTCTACTTCGGGGGCCTCAACTCCGTGTACGGCTCCATCGTGGGCGCGGTGAGCATCAGCATCCTTGGCGAGGCCCTGCGTCCTCTGGAGATCATGAAGTGGATCGTCATCCCCCTGCTGCTCATCCTGGTCATGATC
>CAZQOG010000183.1:0-4399 GCA_964594925.1 uncultured Desulfohalobiaceae bacterium | reverse complement strand
GCTGCTCGAGCATGATCTTTTCCAGCGTGAGCAGCAGCTCCTCGTACAGGGCATTGATGGCCTCGTCCCTGCTCCAGGTTTTCCTGGCCAGCTCCTCGTCGGCGTTCAAATAGGACTGGATGGCGGTTGTGAGCATTTCCTTTGCGATGGTGCCCATGGTGACGAAGGACTTTACGGGTACCTCGAGAAGCGGGTCCTTCAGCGCGGCCACGTGCTTGCTGATGGACGAGGCATAGTCTGCGACGCGTTCCAGCTCGGCAGCGATCTTGGAGGTGGTCACGATGCTGCGCAGGTCCTGGGCCAGGGGTTGGCGCCGGGCCAGCAGGTTGACCGTGTAGTCGTCGATGTCCATCTGCAGCTGGTTGACGGCATGGTCGCCTTCCACCACCAGCTGGGCGAGCTCCGTGTCACCGCTGGTCAGTGCCTGGATGGCCTTGGTCAGCTGGACAGAGACCTCCTCGGCCATGTGGGCCACCTTGGACTTCAAAATCTCGATTTCCTCGTCAAAGGACTTGACGATGTGCTGTCTGCTCATGCGAGCTCCCTGCCTGCCGGGCCGGTTATCCGAACCTGCCGGTGACGTAGTCTTCGGTCAGCTGGTGGCTGGGGTTGGTGAAGATGCGTTCGGTCGGTCCCACCTCGATCAGGTCGCCGAGATGGAAGTAGGCTGTGCGCTGTGAAACCCTGGCAGCCTGCTGCATGGAGTGGGTGACAATGGCGATGGAGTAGTGCTCCCTGAGCTCGTCGATCAGGTCCTCGATCCTGGCCGTGGCAATGGGATCCAAGGCTGAGCAGGGCTCGTCCATGAGGATGACCTCCGGGCTGACGGCAATGGTCCGGGCGATGCACAGGCGTTGCTGCTGCCCGCCGGAGAGCCCTGTTCCGGGATGGTTGAGCTGGTCCTTGACCTCGTTCCAGAGCCCGGCCTTTTTCAGCGAGGTCTCCACGACCTGATCCAACTCCGACCGTGAGGAGGCCAGCCCGTGGATCTTGGGGCCATAGGCGATGTTGTCGTAGATCGACTTGGGAAAAGGGTTGGGTTTCTGAAAGACCATGCCGACCTGGGCCCGAAGCGGCACCACGTCGATCTTGTCCGCATAGATGTTTTGATCGTCCAGAAAGATGTCACCGCTGACGCGGCAGCCTTCGATGGTGTCGTTCATCCGGTTCAGGCAGCGGATGAAGGTTGACTTGCCGCAGCCGGAGGGTCCGATCAAGGCCACGACCTCGTTGCGCCCGATGTCCAGGGAGACGTTGCGGATGGCCTGCATCGCACCGTAGAAGACATCGACGTTGCGGCAGGTCATGCGGGCGTTTTGGGTGGTGTACTCCCCGACAGTCTCGCGGTTTTCACGACTGACGAGATCTTTTTTGCCCGCCTCGGAAACGTGGTGGCGTGTCTTGGGTTTTTCGTTGATCGCTGTGGACTCTTTCATAGCCGTTGTGGTTCCCCGCTTGATGCTCGGGCAAGAAATCCTGGCGCGGCCGCCATTGCTGGCGGTCGCGCCAGGAAGTGTTAGTTACAGATCGTTGCAGTCGAGGGTGGTCAGGTTTGTGGCGGCGCTCCGGAACTTGGTCCTCTCTTCCTGGGGCATGGGGATCAGCCCCTTTTCTGACAGGTAGCCGTCGGCACCGTAGGCCTTTTCACTGGTGAACTCGAGCACATACTCCTGCATGCCGGGGATCACGCCCGTGTGGGCCTTCTTCACGTAGAAGAACAGCGGACGGGAAACAGGGTAGTCACCAGCAGCAATGTTGTCGAATGTCGGTGCGACCCCATTGACGACCGAGCCCTGCAGCTTGTCCATGTTCTGGTCCAGGAAGCTGAAGCCGAAGATGCCCAGGGCATCGGGGTTGACGTCGAGCTTCTGCACTATCAGGTTGTCGTTCTCGCCCGCTTCGATGTAGGCGCCGTCCTCCCGGATGGTGTGGGCGGCCTTCTTGAAGGCGCTCTTGTCCTTGCCGCGGAGCTCGGCCAGCCAATCGAACTTCTTGGCGCCGCCTTCCATGGCCAGCTCGGCAAAGGCATCTCTCGTGCCGGAGGTCGGAGGAGGTCCGAGGACCTCGATCTTGACCTTGGGCAGGTTGGCGTTGACGTCGTTCCAGGTCTTGTACGGGTTGGGCACGAGCTTCTTGGCACCGCTCGGGGCCGGGACCTCCTTGGCCAGGGCCAGGTAGACGTCCTTGAGGGAGAGCTCGAGCTGCTGGGCCTTCCTGGAGTTGGCGATCACGATGCCGTCGTACCCGACCTTGATCTCGACAACGTCGGTGACGCCGTTCTTTTCGCACATCTGGCATTCAGACTTCTTCATGCGTCTGGAGGCGTTGCTGATGTCGGGGTGCTCGACGCCCACTCCGGCGCAAAAGAGCTTGAATCCACCGCCGGAGCCGGTGGACTCGATCTTGGGTGTTTTGTAGCTGGTGGTCTTGCCAAAGGTCTCGGCCACCACAGTGGCAAAGGGGTAGACAGTTGAAGAACCGACAATGCTGACGTAATCCCTGGCCGACTGGGCCTGGACCATGCCGGCCGGTGCCAGCAGCAGCAAGGCTGCAAAGATCAGGACACTCTTCTTGAACATGTGAAACCTCCGTTTCCAGTTTTTTCGTTCTCAGACTCAATCATTGCGACCAATATGAACAACAAGCCACACGGCCTGTTGGTTCCTGGGGAAACCGTACCGCGGCCTACCACCGGCGCTCGAACTTCCGGCGCAGCAGGATGGCCACTGCGTTCATGGTGATCAGAAACCCGAGCAGCACCATGATGGCTGCTGAGGTGCGCTCCACAAAGGCCCGTTCCGGGCTGTCGGCCCAGAGGAAGATCTGCACGGGAAGCACGGTCGAGGGGTCGGTGAAGCTGCCGGGTATGTCCACGATAAAGGCCACCATGCCGATCATGAGCAAGGGGGCGGTTTCGCCCAGGGCCTGGGCCATGCCGATGATGGTGCCGGTGAGCATGCCGGGCATGGCCAGGGGGAGCACATGGTGGGTCACTGTCTGCACCTTGGACGCCCCCACGCCCAGTGCGGCCTCGCGGATGGAGGGGGGAACTGATTTGAGAGCGGCCCTGCTGGCTATGATGATGGTGGGCAGGGTCATGAGGGTCAGCACCAGGCCGCCCACGACAGGAGCCGAACGGGGCAGACCGAAGAAGTTCAGGAACACGGCCAGCCCCAGCAGCCCGAAGACGATGGACGGAACCGCCGCCAGGTTGTTGATGTTGACTTCGATGATGTCGGTCAGGCGGTTCCTGGGTGCGAACTCCTCGAGATACACGGCAGAGGCCACGCCGACAGGAAAGGAGAGCAGCAGGGTGATGATCAGGGTGAAGAAGGAGCCGCTCACCGCTCCCCAGATCCCGGCCTGCTCCGGCTCACGGGAGTCCCCAGAGGTGAAGAATGTGGTGTTGAACCGTTTTTCGATCCGCTCCTCGTCCTTGAGCTGCGTGATCCAGGCCAGGTGGGTGTCTTTCAGACGGCGCTCCGATTCGGGACTCCCTTCCTTGAAGTGGCCTTTCATGTACATGTCCACGTCGTCGTCGGCCTTGACCCAGACTGAGGCGGTTTTTCCAATCAGGCCGGGGTTCTCGGTGACCATGTCGGCCAGCCGGTACGCTGCGCCCGAGCTGACCAGGGAATAGAGCTGCCGCTTTTCCGAACGTCCCTGCGCATCCGGGAACATGGCGCGCAGGGATTGCTTGACCACTCCTGGGAAGTTTGACGCGGCAATGGCGTCCGGGTCGATCATGTCCGGGTCGAAGAAGACCTCCAGCTGCACATGGGTCTGCAAGAAGGCGCTGTACCCCTTGGAGACGATGCTGGTGAACAAAAGGGCCAGAAAGAGCAGGCTGAGGGCGATGGCTGCAATGCCGTAGCGCTGAAAGCGCTTTTCAGCACGGTAGCGTTTGCCAAGCCCCTTGTTGACGATGTCGATGGTTCGTTGCCTGCTTTGCATGGTGACTATCCTTGGAGTGCTCCCGGACATCAGGGCTACTCGTACTGCTCCCGGTACTTGCGGACCACGTGCAGGGCGACGATGTTGAGAACCAGGGTGACTGCGAAGAGCACCAGCCCGAGGGCGAACGCTGCCAGGGTCTTGGGGCTGTCGAACTCCTGGTCTCCCACAAGCAGGGTCACGATCTGCACCGTGACCGTGGTCACGGCCTGGAAGGGGTTGGCGGTCAGGTTTGCGGAAAGCCCGGCGGCCATGACCACGATCATGGTTTCCCCGATGGCCCGTGAGACCGCCAGGAGCACTCCGCCCACGATGCCCGGCAGGGCGGCGGGCAGAAGGACCTGTTTGATGGTCTCCGACTTGGTGGCGCCCAGGCTGTAGGCCCCGTCGCGAAGGGACTGGGGCACGGCATTGATGACGTCGTCGGAGAGAGAGGACACAAAGG
>CAZQOG010000182.1:0-4419 GCA_964594925.1 uncultured Desulfohalobiaceae bacterium | reverse complement strand
AGGCACTGGATCCCCGGGTCAAGCCCGAGGATGACGTATGAGTTATTCCGTCATTTCCGCTGAGGTGGGAATCCAGACGGGTTTCGATACTTTGTTTTGAATACGACGGCCCCTTAGAAGGGCCATCCTCATGCCACCGGCTAGGCCGGTGGTAGATGACTTGGAGTTGGAAGCTCGAAGCAAGAAATGCGTCGTGACCGGCAAATGAAGAAGGGCACGTGCAACGTGCCCCTACAAAAAAATCGGGTCAGGGTGAATGAGGAAGGGGCCTAGACGGTTTTCCGGTCAGACCTCCAGTCCCTCCAGTTGAGCCAGCAGGATGCGGCAAGTGCCAGGAGGGCTCCGACAAAGACGGCGGTATCAACTATGACGGGCTCCCAGGAGCGCCCGGTGAACGCGTCGGCATAGTACTTGACCCAGGAGGTGGGCAGGTTGGTTTCGCCCAGCCTTTCCTTGACCTGCCAGTGCCACTCCGTGGGGGGGCAATAACCCCAGCCGTACTCCATGCCCAAACCGAACCAGGACAGGAAGGTCAGGCTGATGCAGACCAGGTGCAGCCGCCGGGTCCGTTTCCAGGCCCAGCCCGTCAGATTGAACAGGACCAGGAAGCCGTGGAGCAGGACAAACAAGATGTCGAGGGCGGTGTACATGAAGGCCAAGTATCCCATTGATCACGGTGTCTTGCCAATGAAAAACAACTCGGCGGCAACGCCGACGGGGTGGTCCTGCTTTTGAAAAACGGAAAAGAAGTGGTAGACCAGATCAATTGCCCCTTGTTCCATGGGGGAGACACCCTGGGGCTGACATGAGTCCGTCAAAGGAGGCAGGGATGAACGACAAAGAGAAAAAACCGTTGCACGTCAAGATCGAGCGGGGCCCGACCGAGTGGCTCAAGGCGGTGTTCTGGCTGGTCTTGATCGTCGGCCTGGCCTTTTACTTCTTCTCCGGCCCCAGGCAGGATCAGACCTGGACCTACCTGGACCAAAACCTGAAGCAGATCGAGGGCAAGGCGCCGGAGATCGGTGAGGACACGGCGCTGGTGGGATATCTCGAGCTGAGCGGGCTCATACTGGACGAGCCCATGACCGGGGGGTCTGTTTTCGATCCGCAGCAGGACATAACCCCCGCCAGGGTCCGCCGGGCGCTCAACGCCTACGGCGGACACCAGGACCTCGACGCACTGGTCATCCACCTGACCTCGCCGGGAGGCTCGGTGCCGGCTTCCGACGCCATTGCCCGGCTGGTCAAGGTCTTTGGCGAGGAAGAGGTCCCGGTCTATGTGTATGCCAACTCCCTGCTGGCCTCGGGGGGGTACTACATGTCGGCGCCCGCAGCGGCGATCTACTCCGCGCCCCAGGCCCTGGTCGGGTCCATCGGGGTCATCTTCCAGACCGTGAACGTGGAGGAGCTGGCCGAGGAGAAGCTCGGTGTCAGGGTCAGGGTCTTCAAGCAGGGTCGCTACAAGGACATGGGCAGCCCTTTCAAGGAGCTTTCTCCTGAAGAGGAAGAGCTTATCCAGGAGAGGGTGGACCAGGCCTATCAGGCGTTTCTGGAAACCATCCTGGACAACAGGGAGCTTTCCATGGAGGAGCTGCAAAAGGCCGCAACCGGCGAGGTGTTCACGGGCAACCAGGCCAGGGAGCGCAAGCTGGTGGACGATGTGCTCCACTTTGACCAGCTGGCGCAGCAGCTGCAACAGGCCACGGGCAAGCAGCAGCTTTTCTATGTCAGCCGCAGGGAGCGCGCGGGTCTGCTGCAGCTGTTCAGGGGGACGCGGGCCTCTTCGGGTCAGGAGATCGTAAACGCCCTGGGACCGCTGGCCCGGTTCACCCTGCCGAGCGGGACCTACTATCTCATGGAGCAGTGAATACCCGGCGCAGGCTTAGAAAAACAGGATCATCCGGGTTCAAGAGTACGGTGACAGCCCGCACTTGAGGCCGTGGGCATTCATGCCCAGGCGATTCCCTGTCTTTTCCGAGGAACGACAGGGAATGGTTTCTTGAAAGCAGATGCAGGGTCGGGCATCCCAGTTGGAGTGAGACGGTGGACGTGGTGTGCCGGTAAGATCGAGCGGTACAAAGGTCATCTCCTTGCTGCACAGGAATGGAAGGCTGCCGCGCCTTTCCGCGCACGGCAGCTCTGGTTTGTCGGAGGCACACGCAAGTCGGGCATTGCAGGCAGACGAAAGATCTGCTTAGCTGCCGGCGGATAGGGCAACAAAAAAATCCCGGACGGATATACGATGAAAGCACTCATTCATGTCTTTGTGACCCTTTTGCTCACTCTTGTGGCGGCAGGCCCGGCCCTGGCCCAGACCGTGTACGTCACGGACAGTCTGGAAATCACCATGCGCACCGAACCGGACGCGCGCAAGAGGATCATCCGCATGCTCTCCTCGGACACTCCCCTGGAGGTGCTTGGCGAGCAGGATGGCTGGCTGCGGGTCAAAACCCGTGACGGCAGGGAAGGCTGGGTCCTGAAGCGCTACACTTCTTCCGACACCCCAAAGAGTGTTCAGATCAGCAGGCTGACCGAAAAGAACGAGAAGCTTGCGGCCCTGTCAGGGGGAGCAGCGGCTCAGCTGGACACACTGGAAGCGGAAAACAGTGCCTTGAAGGCTGAGCTGGACCAGACCCGGACCCGGCTCGAGCAGCTCACCGGGGAGTACCAGGCCCTGCGTGCCGACGCGGCCGAGGTGATCGCCCTCAAGGACAGTTTTGCCGAAACCAGTCGCAGGCTCGAAGCAGCAACCGCCGAGGTGGAGGCGCTCAGGCAGGAGAACCGGGAGCTGCGTTCCTCGGCCAACCTGCACTGGTTCCTGAGCGGAGCCGGGGTGGTCTTTACGGCCTGGCTGTTCGGGTTCATCATGGGCCGGATCCAGAGAAAACGACGGCCGTCCCTCCAGTTCTGACGGCTCTCATTTTTTATCTGGCAGAGGGGAGGGGTGGACCTGCCCCCGTGATACTTTGACCGGGCTGATGCTGATGCCAAGCTCTCTCTCGAAGCGCCTGATCCGTCCCATCTCCTGCTCCGTGACAAGCGAGACTGCAAGTCCGGGCTCGCCGACCCGCCCGGTGCGGCCGACCCTGTGCAGATAGTCCTTGGCCTGTGCCGGGACGTCTAAGTTGAAGACATGGGTGACCCCTGCGATGTCCAGGCCGCGTGCGGCCAGGTCGGATGCGATCAGCACCCTGACCCTGCCCGACCTCAGGTCTTCCAGGGCCTTTTTGCGTCCAAGCTTGCCCTTGGTGCCGTGGATGTCCGCCACGGGCAGCTTGTGGTGGGTCAGCATGGCCGACAGCGACTCGGACCTGGCCGTGGTGTGAGCAAAGACAATGGCCCGTTCCGGTTCCAGGGCATGGACAAGCTTGCGCAGCATCACGGGCTTGTCCCTCTCCTGGCAGATCAGAAAGAGATGTTCGATGGTTGGGCTGACCCTGTCGCCCCCGACCCGGACCACCTCCATGGCCGGCGCCAGCTTTTCCGCGGCCTTCAGGCTTTCCGCCCGCCCCGTGGCGGACACGAACACCAGCTGACGTTCCCTGGGGGTGGCCCGCACCACGGCCAGGGTAGGGGCTTGGTTGTCCCCGGCAAGCAGCCGGTCCATCTCGTCCACGACGACCGCCTTGAGCCGGTGGACCTTGAGCTTGCGCAGCTCGATGAGGTGCTGGACGCGCCCCACCGAGCCCACCACCAGGTGGGGTTTGTGCTTGAGCTGCTCCAGCTGGCGTTTTACGGCCACGCCGCCGATCAGGGCCTGGACTCGGAGGCCGAGGCCCGTGGCTTCAGCCAGCTCCAGCGCGGTCCTGTAGATCTGCATGGCCAGCTCGTGGGTCGGGGCCAGCACCAGGACCTGCAGGTCCCTGGAACCGGGCTCGATGGTGCCGGCCAGGGGCAGCAGATAGGCCAGGGTCTTGCCGGTTCCAGTCTCTGAGCTTATGAAGACATCCCGCCCGGAGAGCACGACGGGCAAGGCTGCAGCCTGGATCGGCGTGGGTCGGGAGATACCCTGCTCGGCCAAGGCCTGGTCCATGGACGGCAGCACGCCGAGCCCGGTGAAGGTGTTGTTCATCATGCCTCGCTATTCGTGTGCAGGCGGGGCAACGGGGCAGGACGGGTGTCCTGGCTCATCAGGAAGTCGGCTGCACGTAAAGACGTATTTGTATCGGAAGCCGCAATGATTGTCTCCATGGCGCAACCCACTCATCTTTCCAAAGACACGAACCACGCCGAAAGACCATGGGCTGTCATCCGTGATGACGCGACCAGTCGCTGGCTTGTTTTCCCCGCACCGGAACGCATCCTGGTAGCGCGCACGGTGGAGGAGGTCATGCCCCTCTTGCAGGAGGTCGAGAACGCTGTCGAGGGCCAGGGGCTGCACGCCGCAGGTTGTGTCTCCTACGAGGCGGCCCCCGCCTG
>CAZQOG010000181.1:0-4453 GCA_964594925.1 uncultured Desulfohalobiaceae bacterium | reverse complement strand
GCCGTAGTCGGTGCAGACCTCGGTTCCATTGGCATTGGTGAAGCAGGCCCGGATGACGTCCGTGCCAGTTCCTCCGGTGTTGGGGTAAGTGAATACCGCTACACCGTTTTCGTCGGTGTTGATGGTGGCATTGGCCGGAGCATTCGGACCCTGACGGATGGTGAAGGTCACTGGGACACCGGCAAGGTCAAAAGGGTTTTCTGGGTTGTCTTTCAGCGGCAGCACTGTGGCATTCACCGTGTGGCTGTCCTCTCCCTGGTCCA
This sequence comes from uncultured Desulfohalobiaceae bacterium, assembly GCA_964594925.1. GTDB lineage: Bacteria > Desulfobacterota > Desulfovibrionia > Desulfovibrionales > CAZUBS01 > CAZUBS01. The sequence goes on along the minus strand of CAZQOG010000181.1, from coordinate 4,190 downwards.
GGCGGTTGGTTTCCAGAAGCGGGGTCAGGGCTATGGTCTTGGTGGTCCACTCCTTGTCCACAACATTGGAGCAGATGGTGTCCGCATCAACGGTGAAGCAGGCCTGGATCTTGTCCGTGCCCACACCGCCGGTGCCGGGGTAGGTGAAGCTGGCTTGGCCGGTGGAGTTGGTAATGCTGGTGTTGTCCCCTCCCACTCCGCTTGTACCGGCATTTGGTCCGGAGTTCACGGTGAAGGTCACTTCGACGCCTTGCTGCGGATCATCCGTGCTGTTGGTGACCGTGGCAATGACGGAGTGGTCCTGTCCCACCAGGTTGAGGTCGTACTCCGGAGTGAGTTCGATCTGTGACGGGCCCTCCTCGATCACCACGTTCCAGACCTTGGTCACTGTCTGGGAGCAGATGGTCTGATCCTCCTCATTTATGTAGCAGGCTTGGATGGTATCGGTGCCGGCCCCTCCATTCCCCGGGTAAGTGAAGGTGGCAAGCCCGTTCCCATCGGTAGAGTTGGTGCCGTTGACCCCAAGGTTGGGGCCGTCAATGACAGTAAAATAAACAGTGATCCCAGACTGTCCTTCAAGGTTTTCATTGGTAATTGTCGCATTGACCGTATGGTCGTCACCAACCGGGTTGGTATCGGTCTCCGGCTCGAGAGTTATGATCAGCGCGCTGTTGGGTGTCGGGATCCAGTTGGTGAAGTTGGTGGTTTGAGGGGTCGGGTCCGTGCCAATTCCGGTGTTCCACGCCGTGGAAACAGGATTGCCCCCTCACTTGACGTAGAAGTCGCCCCAGATTGGCGGCTCCACGCTCCTGAAGGTGTAGGTGCCCCCCACTGCGCTGGAGGATGTGTCGAGCTTGATGCCGATCAGGTCCGCGCCCAGGTTGGGGTTGCCGTTGTTTTCTCCGGCCTTGGTCGTGTTCGGGAAGTACGGGTCAGCCTCCCAGTAATCTCCGGAAGGCGTCTGGATGTTGCCGTTGGCATCGAAGATGAAGTCGGAGATCTGGTCAAAGGGGATCTCGGGGCTGATCTCCACGATCCAGTGGCTGGCGTCCGGGTGAAGGGTCGATCCGTCCTTGTCCGTGAAGGTGTAGGCGTAGTTCCAATAGCTGCCGTCGAAGCTGATGTCCCAGGCGATCTTGAAACCTCCGTTGGCACCATCGGTGTAGCCTCCGGTGGCATTGACTCCATTGGTCCCGGGAGTGGTGCGGGAGCCGGTGTAGTCTCCGGGCGGGACTGGAATGCCGGCAAAGGCGGCATCGGCCAGGAACAGGAAGGAGCAGACAAGGAAGAATAGGGTCACTCTTCTCACAACGGCCTCCGTCGGTTCACGATTTTTTTTCTGATCGCACAGGTCAAAGAAATCATCACTACCAAGAAAATGCTCAGTGGGGATTCTGAGCTGGTACGTCCAAGGTCTGGATGTCTTCCTGTCCAGTATGAAATAGTGCTACTGCGAAGAAGTCTTGATGGTCAAGTGGTACGGGATGATTGGCATGCAAAATATCGGGATTGGTTATCAATTTCAAGATTGTCGGCTGAAATTTTTTCAGCTTTGTTCAAGATTTATAGCCGTGCCGTTACATCCTCAGTTAGGTTGAGACAAATCGGGTGCTGTTTCCGGGCGGGCTCAGTCCGGGATGGCGGAGAGTGTCTCTTCTCCTTGTCGACCGTATCGCCACCCGGCCAGACTCCCAATTTCATTCAGCTGTGCGGTCAGGGTGAACGGAGGTTCGTAGTCGGTGAAGAGCTTTCGCCCCAAAGGGGAGAGGCTGTAAAAGCGCAGGTCCATGAAGGTCACCCTCCGGCCCTCGGGCGTGGTCGTATCCTCCTGGACCACGGGGTAGCGGGCGAACCATTTCCAAGTCTCGAAGATGGAGGCCTGGTCACCCAGCCGGTCCAACAGCTCCCTGTCAGCCTTGGGATAGGCCTCCAGAGGGGAGAGATTCAGGGTCGGCAGGGGGCCGACACCGCCGATCCACAGGCTTTCCCCGTCGTCGGCCACCAGCTTCCAGTAGAGGGGTGTGAGCAGGTCCGTGGTCACCTCGACGCTCTGGATTCCTGGGGCCTGGGACTCGAAACGGTGCGCCAGCCTGGACTGGACCACACCGGAGACATCCCAGTTGAGCAGAGGGTAGAGCACGGCCACGGCCAGACCGGTCAGTCCCACAACCCTGCGGCTGGATTTTTTGTACAGCGAGACCAGCAGCAGGCCGAGCAGGGCCAGGGTGAACAGGGGATCGATGATGAACACCCCCGGAAAGGCAAAGCGGTGGTCGGTCAGGGGCCAGAGCACCATGGTGCCAAAGGTGGTGGCCAGGTCCAGGTAGACCTGCAGGGCCATGACCCCGAGGCCGATCCAGAACATCCATTTGAAGGGGATGTCCCGCCAGAACAATCGGAAGGCAGCGGCAAGGGCCAGCGCAAGCAGGGGCAGACCGAACACGGAGTGGGTGAAGGCGCGGTGGTGGCGCAGGTAGCCCTCGATGCCGAGGGGGAAGAGGTTGTCCACGTCGGGCAGCCAGGCAGCGGACGCGCAGAACAGGAACATGCGCCAGGCCCCGAATCTGCCGGCCAGGGAGCGTCCGGCCAGGGCGCCGGTGGTGAAGTGGGTCACGGGGTCCATGGGACTCGTTCACTCCCTCTCGAAGGCTGTGGAGCGCAGACGGCCTCCTTCGAATCGCAGGATGTAGTAGCCGTTGTCCTCGCCGTAGACCCACTCCTCGATATACAGGACAGTCCGCCCTCGGCCCGTTTCCCTCCCCGTATCGATCTCCCCGACCAGGTACTTGGCCAGTGGCGGCCCGCACCGCTGCAGCACCTTGTGCATGATGGTTCCAGGAGACATGAGCTCACCCTGACAGCGCAGCGAGGCCGCGTGAGTAAAGGCCGGCAGGAACAACACGGCCAGGAACAATGTCAGCAGGATGCGGCGCATGGAAAACTCCTCTTCGTGACGTTTCGTGTCGCCTCTTTCTTACCTCTGGCAACAGGGGAAAGTCCAGAATCGGGAAGGATGTCGCCCTGGTTTGCCGAACGGGTCTGAATGTTTTATTGTACTAAGTTGGAGCTGTGGGCACACCACGCAGGACCATCATTTTTTGATGTGATCAAAAGAGTAAAAGCAAGGAGAACGTATGGCACAGGCAAAGAAAGGCGATATCGTGAAGGTCCATTACACCGGAAAGCTGGAGGACGGAACGGTCTTTGATTCTTCTGGTGAAGAGGAACCCCTGGAGTTCACCCTGGGCGAGGGCAAGATCATCGCTGGGTTTGAAAAGGCCGTCGAGGGCATGGAGGAGGGGGAGAGCAAATCCGTGACCCTTCCGCCCGACGAGGCCTACGGTGAATTCAAGGAAGAGGGCAAGGTCACGGTTGAGCGCTCGGCCATGCCCCAGGATGTGGAACCCCAGGTGGGACAGATGTACCAGCTGACCATGGACGGTGGCGGGGTGGTCAACGTGTCCGTGGTGGACATCGCCGACGACACCGTGACCCTGGACGCCAACCACCCCCTGGCCGGCAAGGACCTGACCTTCGACATCACCCTCGAGGAAGTCGCGTCCTGAGCCGTTTTTCGGCGCTGCCATTGCAGAGCCGCAAAGACAGCCCAAAATCCCCGGTGCATCTGCGCCGGGGATTTTTATATGCTTTGAAAAGCTCAGGGCTCGAGCTTCAGGCTTTTATAGAATACGCCCCCCAGCAGGTTTTGGCTGAAGAAGTGCTCGTTGTTTCTGTTCAGCTTCGCGTATTGAAAATCGATCGTATTTGTCCCGACTTGGGCGGTAAAAGGGATTCTGAGACGGACCGGCCGGTACAAGGGCAGCCTGTCCGCCCGGCCGATGTCCTTTCCGTTGAGAACCACGGTCACCCGCTGATCGGGTATGGGGTTGATCAGGATGCCGGTCATGGTCATTCTCCGTTTCCGTTCACTGCTGAACATCACTGTGGAAGTCGGCCCTATGCCCATGCGCACGATGCCGTCCCTGGAGCGTATGAGCGTGGAGAAACCGGCAAAGTTCAGCCCTTTAATGTTGTTCTGGACGAGTTCTGCAGATGCTTGCAGGGGGGGCAGGAACTTGAGCTCCCTTCCAGCAGCCATATCCACGGAACCCCTGACTCCATCCGGCTTTGGAATGAACTCCATCCGACCGACCCTGGGCAGGTCGATGCTTTGTACCGGTTGCCCATAT
>CAZQOG010000180.1:0-4494 GCA_964594925.1 uncultured Desulfohalobiaceae bacterium | reverse complement strand
CCTATGCCGCGCCCTGGCCGGGGTGGTGGGGTTTTGCCGCCCTGAACACCGCCCCCTACACCCTGAAGCACCAGGGGCAGGACAAGGATGTCGAGCTCGGCGCCGTGGTCTGGGTGGAGTTTGTGGAACCGGTGGAGAAGTAAGCTCCCAAAATGCACATCTCTGAAGGTGTACTTTCGCCGACCCTGCTCCTGGGCGGGGCTGTGCTGGCCGGGATCGGTACGGCCGTGGGCCTGAAGCGCATGGATTACGACCAGGTCGTGCACGTGGCCCTGCTCACGGCCACGTTTTATCTGGCCTCCCTTGTCCACGTCCCGATCGGTCCCGCCAGCGCCCACCTGGTGCTCAACGGGCTGCTGGGCCTGCTGCTGGGCTGGGCCGCGGTCCCGGCCATCCTGGTGGCCCTGCTCCTGCACGCCGTGATGTTCCAGTACGGCGGGCTGACCGTGCTGGGAGTGAACACGGTCATCATGGCCGGACCCGCCCTGGTCTGCTGGCTGCTGTTCAGGGCCTGGATTCGCCGCGGCAAAGCCCTTCCCGCACTGGCATCATTCTTCTGCGGCGCCCTGGGCGTTTTTCTGGGCGCGCTGCTGCTGGGAGCCTTCCTGGCCCTGAACGGTGAGCCGTTTCATACGGCCGCCCAGGTCGCGGTCCTGGCCCACGTGCCGGTCATGGTCCTGGAGGGCCTGGTGACCATGGTCGTCGTCGGCTTCCTGCTCAAGGTCAAGCCCGAGCTGCTGCAAGGAGCGGTGGTGCCATGAAACCCACACAGGTCCCCTGCCGCCGCCACCTCTGGCTGGCGATCCTTCTGGTCCTGGCGGCGGGTGGCCAGGCCATGGCCCACAAGGTCAATGTCTACGCCTGGCCCGAGAATGGACAGATCCACGTGGAAGCACGCTTCAGCGGGGGCAAGCCCGCCCTGGACACCCCCCTGGAGGTTTACTCCCACCCCGGCGGCGAGCTGCTGCTCACCGGGCGTACCGACCAGGGGGGGGAGTTCGACTTTTCCCTGCCTGACCAGGTCCGTGGACCGGGGGACGTGGGCCTGAAGGTCGTCCTGCTGGCCTCCATGGGCCACCGGGACGAGTGGGTCGTCACCCCTGAAGACCTGGCGCCGCTGGTATCGGGCCCGGCCGGGGAAGTAAGCGCCCGTCCGCAGCTTCCTGCCGGCACGCCGTCCGCCGGTAACTATGCCGCGTCCAGCGAAGAAGCACCGTCCCCGGATCTTCCCAGAACGGATGACAGTGAGCTGCAGCGCACAGTGGAGCAGGCCCTGGACAAAAAGCTGGCACCGATCATCCGGTACATCGAGGAAGATCGCGACAGGGTATCCCTGCGTGAGGTCCTGGGGGGGCTGGGCTACATCGTGGGCCTGGCCGGCATTGGGCTGGCCCTGGGCAGCCGCAGGAAGAGGCGTTGATATCCGAAGGCTTTGCCGGGAAAGACTCCCTGGTGCACCGTGCCGACCCCCGGGTCAGGCTGATCGTGGTGGGCTTCTTCGCCCTGGTGGTCGCCGTCACCAGGGACCTTGGTGCGGCAACAACAGCCCTGGCCCTGTCCTGCAGCCTGATCACCATGGCCCGGCTCTGGGGGCGTGCGCTCCTGAAAAGGCTCCTCCTGGCCAATGGTTTTATCCTCTTCCTGTGGGTCCTGCTGCCCTTCAGCACCCCCGGGGTTGCCGTGGCCGGCTGGGGACCTTTGACCGTCACCCGGGAAGGGCTTTTCCTGGCCCTGCTCATCGCCCTCAAGGGCAATGCCGTCATCCTGGCCCTGATCGGACTGGTGGCCACCATGCCCACGGCCACCATGGGGCACGCGCTGCACAGGCTGAAGGTCTCGCCGAAGCTCTGCCACCTGCTGCTTTTCGTGGTGCGCTACATCCATGTCATCGAGCAGGAGTACCTGCGCCTGCGCCGGGCAATGAAGACCAGGGCCTTCAGGCCGCGCACCAATCTGCACACCTACCGCAGCTACGGCCACCTCCTGGGCATGCTCTTCGTCCGGAGCTGGGACCGCGCCGAACGGGTCCACCAGGCCATGCGCTGCCGGGGGTTCAAGGGCAGGTTCTACAGTCTGACCGAGTTCAGCCTGACCTCCCGGGATGTGGTCTTTGGTCTGGTCTGCATCGCCCTGACAACAACGCTCATCGCCTTCGAGCTGTGGCGGAGAAGCAGCCATGCCTGAAACCAGGCTCATCCGGGTTGAGGGGCTGACCCTGACCTACGGGGAGCGGGCCGTGCTGGACGACCTCGGCTTCAGCCTCGCGCCGGGACAACGGCTCGGCATCATCGGACCAAACGGCAGCGGCAAGACGACCCTCTTGCACTGCCTCATGGGACTGGTTACTCCGGACAAAGGCCTTGTCCGGCTCTTCGGGAAGGACATGCGCACGGAAAAGGACTTTGCCGCAGCCCGCCGGCGCATCGGTTTCCTGTTCCAGAACCCCGACGACCAGCTCTTCTGCCCTACGGTCATCGACGACGTGGCCTTCGGGCCACTCAATCTGGGCAAGGAACCCGGGCGGGCACTGGAAGTCGCCGAAAAAACCCTGCAACGGCTGGGGCTTGAGGGATACGGGAACCGGGTCACCTACCGGCTCTCCGGAGGAGAAAAAAAGCTGGTGGCCCTGGCCACGATCCTGGCCATGGAGCCCGAGGTGCTGCTCCTGGACGAGCCCACCAACGACCTGGACGAGGCGACCAGGCACCGGCTGGTGCACATCCTCCAGGACCTGAGCCTCCCCTCGGTCCTGGTTTCGCACGATTACGACTTCCTCAGGGAGACGGCCGACTCCCTGGCGGCCATGCAGGACGGCGCGCTCCTGCCCAGCCCCATGTCCGCGCTGCACGAGCACGTCCACGCCCACCCCCTGGGCACAATCCCCCACAGCCACGGGGCGGACAGGGCGACAGTAAAGAAGAGGCAGTCCTGACAAGGTCTCTTTCGGGTTGGACGTGGGCGAAAGATTATTCGCCCTGCTTTCTGCCGCAACACCGGGGGAAAGGTCTAGGATTGGTCGTCCGGCGCAGCCCCCACCACCACCCCGTTCTCCAGCTGGTCCCTGACGAGCAGCTCGCGCAGCCTGCGCCCCACATCTCCGGGCCGGGCGTCGTGGATGGGTTTGTCATTGTAGCGCACAACGTTCAAGGCATCGATGGTGGTGCCCATGAGGATGACCTCCCTGGCCAGGTAGACGGCGTCCTCCCGAACGGGCTGAAAGTAGACCGGGACTTCGTCCTTGATCAGCTCCAGGCCACGGAGCAGGGTTGTCCCGGGCAGGGCGTTGCGCAGCTCGGGCACGATGAGCTGGCCTTCCTGGTTCAGGATGCAGATGTTCTCTGTGGCCCCTTCGGCCAGAAAGCCGTCGTCATCGAAGCAGAACGGGTAATCATACCCCTTGATGACGGCCTCGCGCTTCATGAGCACGTTGGGCAGGTAGTCCACGCTCTTGATCCTGGACAGGTAGCACTGCTTGGCCGGGGTGGTGCTCTTGAAGGCCGTGACCCCCTGCTCCCGGAATGACTCCGGCTTGCCCTGGAACCTGCGGGCCACGACGTAGAGGCTGGCCTGGGGGCACTCCCGGTAATCGGTGGTGAACCCCCCCGGCCCCCGGCCGACGAACACGGAGAGCAGCCCAGCGCTCGTGCCGGCGGCAGCAGCCACCTCCAGGACCAGCCCGCGCAGGTCCTCGCTGCGCATGGGCGGCGTGAGGAAGATGGTCCTGCAGGAGTTCAGCAGGCGCTTCAGGTGCTGGTCGAGCTGATAGACCCTCCCCTGCACCCACTTCATGGTCTCGAACACCCCGTCCCCCCGGTGCACGATGTGGTCGTCCAGGGGGATGCACATCAGCCTGGGATCCGTGCAGATGCCCCCCAGACGTTGCTCGTAGAAGGCCAGCACCCTTTCCTCGCCCGGGCGGGGCGTGGACAGGATGCGCTCCAGATACTCCTCACTGCTCAGGATCGCTGTCATGGATGACTCGATTTGATTGTGTCCCGCCTCACCACTCACGCCTCACACCTCACGCCGCACGCCTCACACCTCACCCTTCATGCCTCACACCTCACCGAAACCCCAGCCAGCCCCGCTCCAGCAGGACCTCGGCGATCTGCACCGTGTTCAGTGCCGCACCCTTGCGGATGTTGTCCGCCACCACCCAGAGGTTCAGCCCGTTGTCGATGGACTCGTCCTCACGGATGCGGCCCACAAAGGTGTCGTCCTCCCCGGCGGCGTCCACGGGCATGGGGTAGATCTTCTCCCCGGGGTTGTCCAGCACGGTGACCCCCGGGGCACGGCTGAGGATGGCCCTGGCCTCCTTGGCGGTGATCTTTTTCTCGGTCTCGACGTTCAGGGACTCGCTGTGCCCGTAAAATACCGGGACCCGGACCGTGGTGGCCGTGAGCCTTATGGAGGGGTCCCCCATGATCTTGACCGTCTCGTTGACCATCTTCATCTCCTCCCTGGTGTAGTCGTTGTCCAGGAAGGCATCGATGT
>CAZQOG010000179.1:0-4522 GCA_964594925.1 uncultured Desulfohalobiaceae bacterium | reverse complement strand
GCGGCTCGTTCATCTGTCCGAAGATCATGACCGTGCTGTCCAGAACCCCGGCCTCCTTCATCTCCCGGTAGAGCTCCTCCCCTTCCCGGCAGCGCTCCCCGATGCCGCAGAAGATGGACACCCCTTCGTACTGCTTGACCACGTTGTTGATCATCTCGGTGATGAGCACTGTCTTGCCCACGCCCGCCCCGCCGAACAGACCGGCCTTGCCTCCCCGCTCCAGGGGGGAGAGCACGTCGATGGCCTTGATTCCGGTCTCGAATATCTCCTGGGTGGTGGAGCGTTCGGAAATGGGGACAGGGTCCCGGTGGATGGACCGGTGATCGACAGCCGCCACCGACTTCTCGCGAAGGTCGATGGGCTGGCCGAAGTAATTGAACATCCTGCCCAGCAGCTCTCGCCCCACCGGGACCTTGATGGGCTGGCCGCTGTTTGCGACCGCCGCCCCCCTGGCCAGCCCCCGGGTGGCGTTCAGGGCCACGCAGCGGGCCGTGCGGTCGTCCAGGTGATAGGCCACCTCCAGCACGATCGCGCCGTCATCCCCGGTGTAGAGCACCGTGTTGATGGGGGGCAGCTGCCCTTCCCCAAAGGCGACATCCACCACATTGCCCCGAACGCTGAGGGTCGTGCCCGGCTTATCGGGGTGGACCGATCGTTCCTTGTGCAGGGAACCGTTCATGGAAAAAAAGCTCCTGAAAATGGGCGGGGACACGTGGTCGGCATGTGTTCGTCCGGTTGCTGGTTATGGGACGCCTTTCAAGAACATCAAAAAATCAGACGGTTGTCACTCCTGTTTTCCAAGGGGTGCCCGGCAAGAGATTGTGAAGCCGGGGAGCATCTCCTGACGGTCATCCCCCGACTCTTCCATCGTTGTCGTTATCGTTGTCGTAATCGTAATCGGGGCGTTCTCTTCTCATCTCTCGCTGGAAACGACTTCGGAGTTCCTTGTGTCGTAGTCGGCGGCGATGGGAGCAAACAGCCTGCGGGCCTGTCGATTGATTTCGGAAGTGGCCTTCACGGGTGACTCCGGTTCCGGACTCTCATGCCACATCCTACCCAGCTGGCAGCGCCGAGCTCAAGGGAAAATGGAGATCTTAGCAGCCCGTTGAAAAAGTCCTCTTCAACAGTCCGTTCAAAAACCACGCCGGCAAGGCGCTTTTCCCAGGGCAAGGCCGAAGCGTATTCCCTATACGTGAGGGTTTGCCCTGGGAGAAGCAACGTAGTCCAGCGGGGATTATTCAACGGACTGTTAGGGGTGAATCAAGGCAGGAGACAACTCGCGGAGGTCTGTTCGAACGCTGGTTGACACCAATGTATATTATGACAATATACAAGCATGATCGATTGGGCGCGGGTAACAGGCTTTGACTGGGACGAAGGCAATTCCCGTAAGAGCGCGGAAAAGCACGGTGTTCGCCCATCCGAAGCGGAGCAAATATTCTTCAATGATCCGCTGGTGGTTCTGGAAGACAACGAGCACAGCCAAAGGGAAGCCCGGTATCACGCCCTTGGGGAAACCGACGATGCACGTTTGTTACATATCACTTTCACATTGCGGAGCAGTGGTTCTCTGATCCGAGTCATCTCCGCTCGAGATATGCACCGTAAAGAGAGGGCAAATTATGAGCAAATTGAAAAAGATGCCTGAGTTCAAAAATGAAAGAGAGGAAAAAGACTTCTGGGAAAGCCATGATTCCAGCGACTATGTGGACTGGAGGCAGGCCCGCACCGCTTCTTTTCCAAACCTCAAACCCTCGACCAAAACAATATCGCTGCGCTTGCCGGAAGCACTGCTCGACAGGATCAAAATCGAAGCGAACAAACGTGATATGCCTTATCAGTCGCTCATAAAGGCCTGGCTTTCAGACGATGTGGAAGAAAACCGCCGTGCGCGATAAAGCTCTGACCAGAATGGAGCAGAAAAAGCGGCTCAAAGAGCCCGCTTGATTTGCCTAGAATCAAGGCCTGATACGCATGCCCTCTCAGGGCTGGATGCAGCAGCGCTACCTGTTTGAAATATAATCCGGGGTTTCCGGCGGCCATTCAATGGGCCTGTATTCATCAGGAAACCAGAAAACCTGGGTCGAGTAGAATTTGGAATTGAAGCTCTGGAACTCGAAGCTGTTGTCAGTGTTCCAGACAAACTCGGTCACGGCGAGCTCTTCTGTTCCGAAATGGGTGACGAGCATCCAAAAACGCTCTGCGCCAGGGGTTCCGCCGAAAATTTCCTCAACACTCCCCACGTATTGGGCGCCAGGGGCAATGGAACCGACTTCTGCTGATTTCATGAATGTTCCATCAGCTGCGTAGAAGTTGACATAGACGATCCCTGTAGGGTTGACCGTATTCACGTTGGTGATGGCCAGACCGGTGAACCAGCCACTTCCATGCTGCCCATAGGGAACGATGACCTTCTGGGACACAAACGAAAGAGAAGAGTCCAAAACCAGACCGCTGCCCAGGACGATCAGAGCAGCGCCAGCACAACACATCACAAGCTTTTTGAAACTTGGCATCATCGCCCCCCTGCTCTGATTGACCTGGTTCCCCTGCCAGAGGACCAGGAGCTCAAGTTGAATCGAGCCTTTCTTGCAAATTCATTGTCAAACAATTCACATGATAAAAGGTCGGAAAAATCCACCAAAAGGTCAAGGGCGCTGACCGAAAGGCCGTGGGCGAGTGGAAACACAGTGCGGTTGGTGTTTCCGTGTATGGCGAATGGTCCTTTTCAGCAGTTGCTTCGAAAACGGTTTGAAGCCCTTGGTGACGGCCGTTTGTTATTGAGTACCTCTGCGAAGCGGCACTGGATGGGGATCACCGCCCGTAGGTGGCGATGAGGATGCCGGAGACGATCAGCAGGCCCGCGGCCGCGTGCACCCAGGTCACGGGCTCCCCCAGGATGAGCCAGGCCTCCAGGGCGCAGAAGGCGGGCAGGGAGTAGTAGACCAGGCCCGCACGGGCCGGACCGATGGAGGCTATGGCCCGGTTCCAGAGCAAAAATGACACCAGGGAGGCGCCGATCCCCACGTAAAGGATGGCGCCCAGGGTGTGGGCCGGCGGAACCCCGGGCCTGACCGCGATCCATTCCCAGACGGCCCACGGGGAGAGCATGAGCACCCCGGCCAGGAAGATGACCGCCAGATAGGTGACCGGGGTCATGTCGGCAGGCTTGCGCCGCACCAGGATGGTGTAGGCCGCAAAGACCAGGGTGGCGAAGAGCATCACGGCGTCCCCGGGGTTGAGGCCAAGGCCGGCCAGCCTGGAGAGGTCGCCGCCAATGGTCAGTGCGGTGATGCCGGTCACGGCCAGCAGGACCCCGAGGCACCTCCGGTGGGTGATGGACTCGGCGAACAGGACCCGGGCCATGACGATGATGAAGACCGGGGAGAACACGGCGATCAGAGACAGGTTCAGGGCCGTGGTGCTGTGCCCGGCCATGTAGACCAGGGTGTTGAACAGGGTGACGCCCAGAAAAGCGGTGGGGACCAGGTGGCCGAGGCTGGCCCTGATCAGGCGCCGCTGCCGCACCAGGCCCCGGAAGGCGAAGGGCAGGATCACGGCCGTGGCGGTCAGCCAACGAAAAAAGGCCAGGGAGACCGGGGGAATGTCCTGGGCCAGCCCCCGGGCCACGATAAAGTTCCCGGACCAGATGGCCGTGGCCAGCAGGGCGCAGGCATAGCCGGTCCAGGGGAGGGGGGCGGGGGAGGTGGTCTGTTTCATGGTGCGTCGCATGGCCCACATATACAAACTGAAAATTTGAGCGTGCAAGGAATTCCTCGTTTTCCGCCAGGCGCGGACCACAAAGCGGAAGAGCGCCCACCCGACCTCAACGCTTGGGATTCATTTTCCCATAGCGCTTTATCAGCTTGCCCAGCTCCCTGCCCCGGCGTTTCGTTTCCAGGTCCGGGGTGCTTGCCTGCAGGCGCTCGACGCGCTCGGCCTCGCGCCGCAGCTTGAGAAAGGAGCCGTAACGCTCCGGCGGGAGTTCGCCGCGCTCAAGCGCGGCCTTGACTCCGCAGCCGGGCTCGGCCTCGTGACGGCAGTCCCGGAAACGGCAGCAGGCGGCAAAACGCTCCAGGTCCGCAAACAGGTCCTCCACTCCCCTACCGCCCGTAAGGCCGAAGGCCCGCAGGCCGGGCGTGTCCACGAGCAGCCCGCCGCCGGGCAGCAGGAACAGCTCCCTGTGGGTGGTGGCGTGCCGTCCGCGCGAATCAGCCTCGCGCACCTGGGCCGTGCGCTGGCGATCCACGCCGAGCAACCTGTTGACCAGGGTGGACTTGCCCGTGCCCGAGGAGCCTAGCAGGACCGCGGTCACACCCGGCGCGAGGAGCCCGCGCAGCTCGTCCATCCCCTGGCCCGTGCGTGCGCTGCAGGCCAGGGTGTGCGCGCCGGGCACGGCCGCCATGACACGGGTGAGTTCGTTTCTCCAGCCCGGCCGCAGGTCGGCCTTGGTCAGCACCACCACGGGCTCGGCCCCGGCCTCCCAGGCCAGAGCCGCCCCTCGCTCCAGCCGCCGCGGATT
>CAZQOG010000178.1:0-4552 GCA_964594925.1 uncultured Desulfohalobiaceae bacterium | reverse complement strand
CCCAATCTCAATTCCTCAACGATCCAATGCTGCGCCAAGGTACAACATGCATGCCGGAACGCGACTGTTCCTCATCGCCGCCATAGACCAAAGTGCCTTGCCCGGCAGACGTGCCCGATATTTTCAGCCAGAACTTCAGCCCTGAAAAGAAGTCCCTGGTAATGGTCGCCCCTGATTTTATCTCCAGCGGGATGAGTGAGCTTCCCGCATCGATGAGAACGTCCACCTCGTGACCTGTCCTGTCCCGCCAGAAAAACAGGTTGGATGAGCGACCCTGATGGAACCTGGTTTTAAGAAGCTCACCCACTACCCAGGTTTCAAACAATGCGCCGCGCATGGGGTGGTGGCTCAATTGGTCCGGACTCTGGATGCCGAGGAGCCAGGCGGCCAGGCCGGGATCCAGGAAATAGAGCTTGGGCGTTTTGATCAGCCGTTTCCCGAAATTGGCGTGGTGCGGCGGGAGCAGGTGGACGATATACCCGGCCTCGAGAACCGACAACCAGGCCTTGGCGGTGTTGTGGGTGATGCCGCAGTCATTGGCCAGTGAAGAGAGGTTGACCAATTGCCCGGTCCGTGCGGCGCACAAACGGATGAACCTCTGGAACACGGACAGGTCCCGCACGTTGATGAGTTGCCGGACGTCTCGTTCCAGGTAGGTATTCACATAATTGCCATACCAGATGTCAGGGTCGAGATCGCGGTCGTATATCGGCGGGTACAGCCCCTTCCAAAGCAGGTGGTCCAGGCCTTTGGGCGCAATCCCGGCACGATCGAGCTCGGTGAAGCTGAAAGGAAGCAGACGGATCAGTGCCGCACGTCCGGCAAGAGACTGGGTTATGCGTGAGAGCAGCCCAAACTGCTGCGATCCCGTCAGGACAAATCGGATGCCTTCCTTGGCCTGGTCCACGATCGTCTGAAGGTAGGACAGAAGATCGGGAACCCTCTGCACCTCGTCCAGTACAGCGCCTTGCGCAAACCTGCCGAGAAAGCGCCTTGGATCGCTCTGTGCGAACTCGCGCTGGTCGGGATCTTCCAAGGAAACGTAGTCCATATGTTGAAAATGGGACCTGACCAGGGTGGTTTTACCCGACTGGCGCGGACCGGTCACCACGATGACCGGATAGCCCTTGACGAGTTTCCGCAGAGCGGACTCGGCGGACCTGTTGATGTACATGGGGAAAAGCTACCCTCATAAATTGCTAATTGTCAATTCAATTTACAATTAGCATCGAAACCTCTTCGAGGCACGCGATGGTGCTGATCAGGAGGATTGCTTTCCCGGAGGGGAAACTCAGAGGCAGGGAAGTGGACGAAGTGGACAAGAGATGAAGAATTTGTCCACTCCGTCCACAAAGCCCCGCCAGTTAGCTCGATCCACCTCTCTTCAAGCTCTGGAGCCGTTGGTTTCAGGCAAAGGGGTTTACGACCGGCAATCCGGGAAAGGCGAAATCCTTGGAGTTGCGGGTGACCATGCGCAGTTCGTGGTGCAGGGCGGTGGCGGCGAGCAGGCTGTCGATAGAGGCCAGGGGGCGTCCGGCCTCGGCCAGAAGACGTCCCCAGCGGTCGGCAACCGGTCCGTCCACCGGCAAGAGACGGGTCCCAAACCATCCGGGCAGGTCGTGCTCCAGCCAGACCCGGAGGTGTTCCTTGCGTTGTCCATTGTCCAGGGCCTCCACACCTTTACGGATCTCACCCAGGGTCAGTACGCTGAGGTGGAGCGCCTGGTCCGGGACATCCGCAAACCAGTTGAGAACCTGTGGGCTGGGCTTGGGCCGGACCAGTTCGGACAAGACATTGGTGTCCAGCAGATAGCTCACAGCTTAACCTCCCGCGTCTGTTCCTGATCCCGCCTCAGATCAAGCTCCACCCCGGCCAGGGGAGAAGAGCGCATGAAGCTCACAAACCCAGGTTTGGGCGCAGTCAACCGGTCGTAGTCCTTTTTGCCCAGCACCACGACAGCCGCTTCACCGCGCACCGTCACTTCCTGCGGCCCCGTGCTCGCGGCCTGCTTGACCAACTGACTGAACTTGGCCTTGGCCTCCTGGAGTTGCCATTTGTTCATGATTGCCTCCTGTGTCTTGACTTAAAACTAGTCAGTCTAGTCAGAAAGGTCAAGCGATGAAAATCTCGGCCCTAAAACATCATTCTTTCAGGGTATTGGGGCAGCGGGGATTGATTGGAATGGGTCCCCCGGAAGAAGAGCATGGGGTAGCCGATAGGTGCACCCACCGGATGCAGCGGGGCCGGGGTGGACGAAGTGGACAGAGGCAGGGGAAGTGGACCAAGTGGACAAGAGGGAGAAGAATTTGTGGACCAAGTGGACAGAGTCAGGGGAAGTGGACTGAGTGGACGGGAAGAGAAGATCAGGATTTTGTCTTGGGCTGTCCACTTCGTCCACTCTTGAGCCTTTGTCCACTTTGTCCACTCAGTCCACAAAGCCCCCCCCGCGAGCGGGCACCTGGGAACTGACCAGGGGCAGGCCTGGTGGCAGGAGTTTGGGGAGGGCGGTGGCTTAGATATGCGGTTTTGGGGGTGAAATGGGCGTCCTAAGACTCAGAAACGACCATTTTGAGGAACTATCGTAAGGAATTTAAGTTGTTAGCTAGGTCCGACCCTATTCAGTGCAGTATTCAGAAGTGGTTTGATTTTTACCAATTCTTGACTTTACTTTTTTTTGCCGGGTATGGGGGTGCCAAGGTCTGAAAATCTTTTTCGGCTTCCGATGCGCAAGGCGGGCATAGCTTACGGCTTGTTGAACCGGCAATACGTCCTTGCAGCAGTCCCGTCATTGAGAATGGGGGAGGGCCGGGGTCTTAAGCCGCGGTCCGCGATATCAACCTTCATAGAAAGTGGGGGGAGTTATGCGCTTGTGGATGACCATGTTTCTCACGCTGGGGCTCGTGCTGGCAGCGGTTCCGGCCCTGCCTTACGGCGGTGGGGGAGGAGGAGCCGAGGAGAACGACCTGTTCCCCTTGCCCATGACCCGTTCCGATCCGCCGGCCAAGGTTTCAAGAGGTTCCAAGTACACCAGGTTCACCAGCGGGGTGCACGACAAGGCATCGGCGGAAAAGGCGCTGCAGGAGTATACCAGTTGGGCGGATTCGATTAAGCCGACACCAAATGATACCGGCGATAGCTACTTGAACTCCATGTCCTGGGATGATTGGGAGAAAAGGACCGAGGAACAGTTGGTCATGGTGTTAATTGCCACTATCGCCTGGAGTGAAAACCCCAAATTTCCGCCTGCAGTGCAACATTTGGCCATGATCATGGAGGCGCACGTAGAAGACGGAGACCTCAGGCCCACCCAAGCTTTGGAGGTCATGATGGTGGTTCTTGGCACCTACTACGAGGGGAGTGAGTTATGATGCACCCCAGATTCAACCGACTCCTCCTGGTTCTGGCTATTTCGGTCCTGACGGCCGGTTGCGGTGCGATGCAGGTGGTGCAGCCATCCCAACCTGAAACGCGTGCGCAGCAGATCCCCGTTTTTCAGGTGGAGCCCGGGCTCGCCCTTGATACCCTGTCCCCCCATCAGCAGACGGCACTGCTGGCACTGGAGCTGGCCCGTGCCGGCATGGTGCCGATGTCTGCGGGTGTGGTCTGGCATCCTGAGGCCGAGATCGCTCTGGCCTCGCCGCCGTCGGGCTTCATCCTGCAGCAGGAGACAGTGGCAGGGACGGACGGGGCAGTCCAGGGAATCCAAGAGGTGCGTGTGCTCAGGGAGTACCGGGATGCAGCGGGCCGCAGTTTGCTGGTTCTGGACCGGGTGGGATTTGTGCCCCGCACCGGAGCCGGAGACGAACCACAGGCGTCTGGGGCGGCTTTGGTTGCGACCTCTCGCCAGGTCACCTCCACGGGAAATCAGGGGCTTGCCAGCGCCCTGCAGGAGGCTGTGAAGGAATTCCAGCAAACGGCCGGTCTCACGGTGGACGGTGTGCTCGGCCCCAATACAGCCAAGGCCATGACCCGGGCCCTGGCCCGGATCGAGATTGCCGGCATGTTCAGTACGTCTGTCTATTCCGAGCAGCCGCGCATGGAGCTCTCGGTGCTCCCCGTGGGCGTGGTGGACAGCGCCCTGGCCAATGATCCGGAGCGTTTCATCGGACCGGACGGCCTGGCGAACGTCCGGGCGCAGGCGTTGCCGCTTAAGGAGCTCCAGGCCGGAACGTCCACGGACGACCAGTATGTCCTGTTTGTGCACTTCCTGGACCGGGTCCCCCCGGTCACGCCGATCCAGGTCTGCTTTTCCGAAGACAAGGGCCGCAGGCACAGGGACCGGGAGGCATCCTCGGACACGGTCTACGCCCTGCCCGACAGCTGGCCGGTTATTGCGGTGCCGTTCATGGTCGGGGATGTGGACGATGCGCTCTATTGCAACGTGTTTGTCAACGGAGAGTGCCAGGCCAACGCGCAGCTCAAGTAGGACCGGGCCACTGCTTTGCCCGCTGCCTGACGCCTGACATCTCCGGAGATCAACCTCACGCCGGGAGCACGCCAGGGAGTGAAATCGCCGGGATGGAAGGTTTCATTAGGCCGGGTCAGGGTGGAC
>CAZQOG010000177.1:0-4690 GCA_964594925.1 uncultured Desulfohalobiaceae bacterium | reverse complement strand
CCTCTTTCCGAAACCGGGTAACCTTTGAAAAAAGTACGCTCGAACCGGATGAACCGCAAAAAAAGCAGGACGGACATGAAAATACAACGAGGCGGCATCCGCACCTTCGCCATCCTGGGGGCGCTCCTCACCGTTCTTGTTGCGGTGTTGGTGTTGTGGGTGCTCGGAAGATAGATCCGGCAAGGCCCTCCCCTGGCAATGTCTGGCACTGCCCACACTGTCTCCGACGACAGGACTGATTGAGAAGGTCGCTCTGCCACGCCCGCCCGGCGGCTTACTGCGGCTGGGTGGCGTTCAGCGGGGTCAGGGGGAAGACTGTTCCGTTGCCTGTGGGGCGCAGGCCGGCCTCTTTGAGGTCCTGGTCCTCGATCCTTTGGCGCCGGACCTGGATCTCCTCCACGGAGTCGTCGGGGCGCTTGATGGTCAGCCGCACCTCCGAGCCCTGGGGGCCCTTGATCTGCTCGGCCAGCTCCATGGTGCTGTTGAACTGGCTGACAGGCTCGCCGTCCACGGCCAGCAGCCGGTCCCCGGTGGTTATGCCCGCCCGTGCCGCCGGGGAGCCCTCGCCGATGGGATGGACCCACAGCTCGCCCCTGCGCCAGGCAATGAGCATCCCAACCCCGGTGTAGGGCTCGATCTCCACCTCGCGGCGGGGGTTCTCGACCACTATGGTGGTGGCTTCCTCAGCGGTCTCGCTGCTCGGCCGTGAACCGCTCAGATCGCTCAAGACCACGATCTTGCTGATCCGGCGCCCCTGGCCGGGCTCTCCCGGGACCGAGGTTATGGCGTACCCGCTGCCCACCAGGGCCTGCACCATCTCCTCCAGGGTGGCGTTTTGCACGACCACGCTCAGGACACCGCTCTTCTGGCTGATGAGCCGGATGGGCACCCCTGTTTCCTTGGAGATCACCTCCAGGATCCGCGGCAACGGGACTGCGGTGGCGTTCAGGTCGCCCCGCTCGCCGTCCCAGGAAAAGTCGACGGAGCCTTCCGGGGAAGTCTGCGCATGCCCGGGTAAGGGCAGTGCAATGACGACGGCCAGCAGCAGACACAACAGGACAGCCATGCGCGACATCACAGGATCCTCCCGGCGCATACCCGCGCCTCGTGGCGAGCAGAGTGCATGGGTCTTCTCTACCCGGTTTGCTCCTGCCCAGCAACGACGGTCGAGCCCGGGTGGACCTTGGGGCACCTGTTCGGGTAGGAGGTGGGCGTGCCCGACCAACGCCCTGCCAACCACTCGGCCCGAGACAGCGGGGCCGGCCCCAGCCGTGGCAGCACCTGCACCGCAACCGACGCAGCCCCTCCCGGAGAGGTCTATCTCTGCCAGGTGGGTGAGCGCGTCTCCTGCGGGGCCTGCTGCGGGCTGTACAATGTCCTGGACAGGAGCCGGTCCGGACTGGCATCCCTGCTCGCCCGTCGCACCGACGCCTTTGCCCGCTCTCCCCGCACCGCCCGGGGAGTGCTTGCCTTCAAGGAGTGGGTCGAGGGCAGCGAGGTTCAGGAGCGCCCCCTTCCAGGGTTTCACCACTGCCCCTTCATCGGGCTTGTCGGGGAGGAAGAATCACGGGTCGGCTGCCTGCTGCACCCCCTGGCCCGGGGGAATCAGGGACGGGATCTGCGGGGCATGAGCCACTGGGGCGGGGCGGCCTGCCGCTTCTTCTTCTGCCCCTCCAGCCACACCCTTGCCCCGCGCCACAAGCTGCTGCTCAGGCAGCTCATCCCCCACTGGTACGAGTACGGCATGGTCGTGACAGAGCACCGGCTGTTGCGGGCCTGTTTTCAAAGGGTGGAGACCAGGCTCGGCCGCCGGCTGACCCCGGAGGCGGTGCTGTCCAGCAAACAGGCCACCGCAGCCTGCCGCACCCTGGTCAGGCTCAAGCTGCACTGGCCCTTCAGGGACGGCGGGGCCCCCGCCGGGTGCCACGACTTCTTTGCCGACCGGCCCCGCGCCCCGCTTGACTGTGACCGGCTCCAGGTCCCTGCCTCGGAGCACGCCACCATCCTGGCCGAGCTGGAAACCCGGTGCAACGGCCCAGAGGAGCTGAAGCGGGCCGTAGCCTACCTGGAGCAGTGCTTCGAGCAGGTGCTGCGGGCCATGTCCCAGCCGCCCACCACCTCTGAAAGCAACCGCGGGTGAAGTCGCCAGAACTCGCTCACCAATTGTGGTTCTTCGCCGTTTCGTATGGATTTATTGGAGGTCGAAGATCCTTATTCTGGTAGGGGCGCGTGGCACGCGCCCATTCTTCTGTAGCGGCTTGGTTCCGGCGCGAGGTTCCGAACAAAGGCAGGGCGGCTGCCAGCCGCCCCTACCAGATAAAAACTACTCGTTGCGAAAGATTCCTTGGCATTTCTACGCGAAACGTCGAAGAACCCCAATTCTAGAGAATGGCGCCGGAATGGACGTTGTACCGTTGCTTCAACCCGGGATGCGCCCGCTTGCTTTCAGCACCTGGGAGATTACGACCACGAACTGTTCCATGTCCAGGGGCTTGGAGACGCACCCGTCAGCGCCGGCCGTGAGGAAACGCTTGACCTCCGCCTCCATGGCGTAGGCCGAGACCACGATGACCGGCAGACGGGCCTTGTTCTCTTCCCGCTCGGTCCTGCGGATGCGCCTGATGGCTTCCAGGCCGTCCATCCTGGGCATCTGGATGTCCATGAGCACACAGTCGAAGTGCTCTTGCCACAACCGATCGAACACCTCCATGCCGTCCCCGGCCGGGATGACGCTGTGCCCCTGCTTCTCCAGTAGCCGGGTGATGGCCATCCTGTTGACCCGGTCGTCCTCCGCAAGGAGGATTCGCAGCGGGGGGAGCGCGCCAACCGACGTGGACACGCCATCCCCGCCCTGCTCATCTCCAGGTGGTCGTTCAAGGGGGATGTGCACGGAGACGGTCGTCCCCTCCCCCTCGCGGCTGGCAAGGGAAACCTCTCCTCCCATGAGCGTTGCCAGCCGCTTGACAATGGACAGGCCCAGACCGGTCCCCTGGAAACGCTTGGCGTAGGTGCCGTCGGCCTGCACAAAGGCCTCGAACACCTCGCTGACCCTGTCCGCCGGGATCCCGATGCCCGAGTCCCGGACCTGGATGGCAAGGTCCACGACTCCCTGGTCGTCCGGTCCCTCTGCCTCGAGCAAAACCCTGACCTCGCCCCGGGAAGTGAACTTGACAGCGTTCCCCACCAGATTGAACAGGATCTGCCGGATGCGTGTGTCGTCGCCCACCAGCCTGTCCGGGACGCCCGGGGCGAAAGAAACCCCAAGCTCCAGGCCCTTGCCCCCGGCCTCCAGCGAGAACATGTCCACTGCCGAGGCCACCACCTCCCGCACCTCGAAGGGCTCTCTGACAATCTCCACCTTGCCCGCCTCCAGCTTGGACAGATCCAGCACGTCGCTGAGCAGGCGCAGCAGGTTCTTGCCCGAGGACAAGGCCGTGTCCACGTAGGTCTGCTGCTCCCTGCTGAGCCGGGTTTCGCCAAGCAGGTTGAGCATGCCGAAAATCCCGCTCAACGGGGTGCGTATCTCGTGGCTCATGTTGGCCAGGAACTCGTCCTTGACCCGGCTGGCGCTTTCCGCTGCCTCCTTGGCCTCACGGAGCTCCCGCTCGGCCTGCTTGCGCTTTGTGACGTCCATGTACATGGACAGGCCCGCCGGCTTGCCCTGGTGACGGATGGAGGTCCCCATGACCTCCACGTCGATCACCCTCCCGTCCAGCCTGATGAACTCCTGCTCCATCAGGGGGGCCTCCCCGCCTCCGCGGTAGACGGCCTCGACCCTGCTGCGCGAGATCTCCTGATACCCGGGGTGCACGAAATCAAAGACCGACCGCCCGAGGACCTCCTCCGGGCGTAAGCCTCCCAGGATCTGGACGCCTTTGGTGTTGATCAGTACATAGCGACCCTCCTGGTGCACGCCTATGGCCACCGGGGCACTCATGAACAGCGTCCGGTAGCGCTCCTCGCTTTCCCGCAGGGCCTCCTCCGCCTTGCGATGACTGGTCACGTCCTGGAAGACAACCTGCACGGCAGGACGTCCCTGGTGCGTGACGAGAACGCCTGTTGCCTCGGCCATCAGCACGGACCCGTCCAGGCGTTGCAGCAGCACCTCCCTGGGCTCTGCCTGGAGCTGGGTGCGGTGGATCTCCTCGATCCTCTCCCTGGCCTGGGCAACCGACGCAGGGGAAATGAAATCCCAGAGGGGACGGCCCAGGAGATCTTCGGGTGAACCAGCGCCGAGAACCTTGGCGGCCTTGGCATTGGCAAAGACAAAGATATCGTCCTGGTGCACCACGATGGGCACCGGGGCGTGCTCCACCAGTGCCCGGTACCTGCTCTCCTCCTCTGCCGGGGGGTGCTCCGTCCCACTTCCTGACATCCCACCCCCGCAGCTCTTGTCGGATGTTCTGCCATGGTCGGGCGCACCCGTCCCGTTCTGCTTGCTGGGATCGATCATGTGCGTCTTTTTCGTGGATCGGTTCTCGTTTTCAAAGCCGCCAGTACAGCCCGGGACCAATCATCGCTTCGCGGAGAAATGCCTGATCAGACCTCGCGAGAGACGTTGTGCGCGTTGAGCAGGGCGTAGAGCCGGGCCCTGGACAGGTCGGCCATCTCACAGGCCTGTCGGATCCGGCCTCCGGTGATGGCCATCAGCTCTGTCAGGTACTGCCGCTCCAACTCGGCCACAGCCTCG
>CAZQOG010000176.1:0-4744 GCA_964594925.1 uncultured Desulfohalobiaceae bacterium | reverse complement strand
GCTCGATCCTGCGCCTGGAAGGGTTCACCTCGGACATAACCGAGCAGAAGCAGGCCGAGGAGCGGCTCCGGGTGAGCGAGGAGCGGCTCAACCTGGCCCTGGAAGCCGTGAGCGACGGAATCTGGGACTGGTGGGTCAACACGGGCGAGGCCTACTTCAGCCCGCGCTGGTACACCATGCTGGGGTACGCGCCCCAGGAGCTTCCCGGGTCGTTTGCCACCTGGGAGTCACTGGTGCACCCGGAAGACCTGCCCGGCACCAAGGAACTGATTTTCCAACACCTCGAGAGCGGCGAGCCCTTTGAAACAGAGTTCCGCATGCGCACCAAGCAAGGGGCATGGGGGTGGATCCTGGCTCGGGGCAAGGCCGTGGAAAGGGATGCTTCGGGAAAGCTCCTGCGCATGCTCGGGACACACGTGGACATTACCGAGCGAAGACGGGCCGAGGAGGCGCTCAGGGCCAGCGAGGATCAGCTGCGGCGGCTCATTGAGCAGGCCCCCTTTGCCGTAACCATGTTCGATCGCGAGATGCGCCATATCTACATGAGCCCTTCCTGGCGCAGGATCTACGGCCTGGAAAACCGGGAGGTGCACGGTGTCTCCCACTACGAGCTGTTTCCAGACCTTCCGGAGCAGTGGCGCGAGGCCCATCGCCGGGGCCTTGCCGGGGAAACCGTGTCCTCCGAGGCAGACCGTTTCGTGCACGAGGATGGCAGGGTCCAGTATTCCAACTGGGAGATCCGGCCCTGGTACGACCACAACGGGGATGTTGCCGGGATCATCCTTTACACCTCAGATGTAACGGAGCAGCGGCTCCTGGAACAGGAATCCTCGAAAATTCTGGAAACGGCCTTTGACGGGTTCTGGAAGGTGGACGGCGCCACTGCCAGGCTGCTGCGGGTCAACGAGTCAGCAGCGCGCATGCTTGGCTACTCCCAGGAGGAGCTGCTCTCGCTGACGATCAGCGACATCGACGAGATGGAGTCAGAGCAGCAGATCTGGGCGGCAATCGAGGAGATCATCGCCAGGGGAGGAAAGGTCTTCGAAACCATGCACCGCCGCAAGGACGGCTCGCTGATCAACGTGGAGGTGAGTGCTTCTCTCCTCGAACAGGAGAAAAAAGGGGACATCTTTGTTTTTATCCGGGACATCACCGAACGCAAGCAGGCCGAGCTGGAGCTGGAGCGCATCTTCACCCTGTCCCCGGACATGATCTGCGTGGCGGACATCGAGACAGCGACCTTCACCAAGGTCAACCCTTCCTTTGGAAAGGTCTTGGGGTTCAGTGAGCAGGAGCTCCTGAGCAAGCCCTTCGAGACATTCATCCATCCGGAGGACAGAGAGCCGACGCGGTCTATTGTCCAGGAAATGCTCGCCACCGGCCTCGAGGTCATGAATTTCGAGAATCGCTTTCAGACCAGAGACGGGCACTACCGGTGGCTGCGTTGGGTGTCCAAACCAGTGCCGGAACTGGGCATGACCTTTGCCATTGCCCGCGACGTCACAGACCAGAAGACAGCAGAGCAGGCCCTCAAGCAGAGCCAAGCCCGCAGCCAGGCCGTTCTCAACGCCATCCCCGACCTCATTTTCCAGGTTTCCTCAGACGGGCGGTTCACAGGCCTCCAGGGCCGGGATGAGCTGCTCCTGCAGCTGGCGGACGAGTTCATCGGGAAAACCCTGGAGGAGGTCCTGCCCGACTTCCTGGCCCGCAAGACCCGGCAGGGGATAGAAGCGGTTCTTTCGGGACGGGATATCTACGAGTATGAGTACCCCCTGACGGTGTCGGGCAGGGAGATGTTCTACGAGGCCCGTATGGCCCTCCTGGACAGAAAGTCAGTCCTGGTCCTGGTGCGTGACGTGACGGAACAAAAGGAGTCGGAGATCGAACGGACACTGCTGGAGAAGCAGCTCAGGCAGGCCCAGAAGATGGAGGCGGTGGGCACCCTGGCCGGGGGCATCGCCCACGACTTCAACAACATCCTGGCGGCCATCGTCAACCTGGCCGTGCTGGCCAGGCGGCAGACCGATGACGAGATGCTGCTCCAGGACATGGACCAGATCACCACCGCGGCCCTGCGGGGCAAGGACCTGGTCAGGCAGGTCCTGTTCTTCAGCCGCAAGAGCAACGAGGAGCAGGTCCCGGTCCAGGCCGCCACCCAGCTCAAGGAGATTGTCAAGTTCCTGCGCAGCTCGACCCCGACCACCATCACCATCAGGCAGGAGCTGACCGACGAGGGACTGGTGCTCATCTCCCCCACCCACCTGCACCAGATCGTGGTCAACATCTCAAGCAACGGCGTGGAGGCCATGCTTCCGGGCAGGGGCCGGCTGGACATACGCCTGAGCCCTTACGGCGCCGTGGCCGGCGAGGTGCCC
Organism: uncultured Desulfohalobiaceae bacterium; assembly: GCA_964594925.1. Lineage (GTDB taxonomy): Bacteria > Desulfobacterota > Desulfovibrionia > Desulfovibrionales > CAZUBS01 > CAZUBS01. Next base: position 2,369 of record CAZQOG010000176.1, on the reverse strand, counting down.
AGGCCGGCCACGGCACTCCAGGACGACTGCCTGGTCCTGACCATCAGGGACAGCGGCCCGGGCATCGACCCAACCCTGGAAGAGCGGGTCTTCGACCCCTTCTTCACCACCAAGCCGCCCGGTCAGGGCACCGGTCTGGGCCTGGCCGTGGTGCACGGCCTGATCAAGGAGGCCGGGGGGGACATCCTGCTGGACAACCACCCTGGGAAAGGCTGCGCCTTTCACGTCTTTTTCCCGCGCCACACCGGCCGCTACGAGGTGCAGCCCGTGGAGGAGCAGGCCGGCTCCCAGGGGACCGGCAGAATCCTTTTCGTGGACGACGAGGAGGCCATCACCGACTCCAGCGTCCGCGTCCTGCAGATGCACGGGTTCCAGGCCACGGGCGTGGCCGACCCGGTCAGGGCCCTGGAGCTGTTCACGGCCGACCCCCAGGCATTCGACCTGGCGGTAGTCGACCTGACCATGCCGAAGATGTCCGGAAGGGAGTTGATCCGGAAGCTGAAAGCCGTACGGGAGGACCTGCCCGTGATCCTGAGCTCCGGGTATGCCCTGGAGGCAGGACAGGGTGAGGACGCGAGCCTTGGGCTTGCCGGCATGCTGGTCAAGCCGGTCCGCCCATCCAGGCTCATCAGCGAGATCCGCAAGATACTGGCGCTCCCCTGAGCGCGGTGAAGAGAGGACGTTCATGGCCAACATCCTGATCATCGACGACGACCCGCAGATGGCCTACTCCCTGGCCAGGGCGGCCAAGCTGCACGGCCACGATATCCAGACCGCCGGTTCCCTGGGAGAGGCCCGGAAGCACCTGGGGAAAGGGCAGGGCCACGACCTGGTCTTTCTGGACGTGCGCCTGCCCGACGGCAGCGGGCTGGATTTCCTTTCTTCGCTGCGCACGACAGGCAGCCAGCCCTCCATCATCGTGCTCACGGGGTACGGGGAGCCCGAGGGGGCTGAGAAGGCCATCACCAAGGGGGCCTGGGACTACATCGAGAAGACCAGCTCCATCGATCAGATCGCGCTGTCCATGTGCAGGGCCCTGGACTTCCGCAAGCGGCGGCTGGAGCAGAAAAAGACGCTGCTCAGGCGCAGCGGCATCATCGGGGACTCCCCGGTCATCCAGGAGGCCCTGGAGCAGGTGGGCCTGGCCGCGGCATCCGACACCAGCGTGCTGGTCACCGGGGAGACGGGTACGGGCAAAGAGCTCTTTTCCCGGGCCATCCACGCAAACAGCCCCCGCAGCCACGCACCCTTCGTGGTGGTCGACTGCGGCTCCATCAGGGACACCCTGGCCGAGAGCATCCTGTTCGGTCATGCCAAGGGCGCCTTTACCGGGGCCCATCAGTCCACAGAGGGCCTGATCGCCAAGGCCGAGGGAGGGACCCTGTTCCTGGACGAGGTCGGGGAGCTCCCCCTGGAGATCCAGAAGTCCTTGCTCCGGGTGCTCGAGGACCACACCTTCCGGCCCATAGGATCCACGGTTGAAAGCAGGGTCGACTTCCGCATCGTGGCCGCCACAAACCAGGACCTGCGGGCCATGGTGCAGGATGGGGCCTTCCGGGAGGATCTGCTGTTCCGGCTGCAGGCCATCCATCTGGAGATCCCCCCGCTGCGCAAACGCAGGGAGGATCTGAGGTCCATCGCTTCCCATCACCTGCAGCGCAGGAGCGAGGATGAGGGCAGCGACATCAAGGGGATGTCACGCGAGTACATCGGGGCCCTTTACCTCTATGACTGGCCGGGCAATGTGCGCGAACTCATCCATTGCGTGGACTATGCCTGCGGTGCCGCGCGTCTGGAACCCAAGCTCTACCCCGAGCACCTGCCCACCCACATCAGGGCCAAGGTGGCAGGAAAGCAGGTCAAAGGGAACCACAAACCCTCTGGAAGCCCTGTGACCTTTGTTGAGAGAAAAGGGGAGCTCCCCCCGTTCAAGGAGTACAGAAAGCGTGCTGTGGAGCGTGCCGAGCGAAAGTACCTGGAGCAGCTGCTCGAGACCGCCGACTGGTCGATCAAGGAGGCCTGCGCCCTGTCCGGGCTGTCCCGCACGCGGCTCTACACCCTGATGAAGGCACACAATCTGCAACGCAGTGAGTGACAGCGTTCACAAATCCGGAACGTGTCCTTCGAAAGGGAACACCGGTCCCGGGATTTTTCCCTTCTGCAAGCAGCTCCTTATTTCATAACATAGTGAAAAAATAGCTGAACCTTCCCTGGCATGGAACGTGTACAAACCCACGTGCCATGCCAAAGCACACCACTCCCCCCGCCGCGTTCCAGAACGCTGTCCCCCAGGGACACTCCGATGGTTCCATATCCTGCAGCAGCGGGATTCAGGGTGTCCCTGTGGAGTCCTTGCAACCGTCACTGGT
>CAZQOG010000175.1:3601-4829 GCA_964594925.1 uncultured Desulfohalobiaceae bacterium | reverse complement strand
GCGGGTGGCTGATTTCTTCTCTTCCCCTGCCTTCCCCCCGTCACGGCCAGCGCGTTGAAGTGGGCAGGGTTTCGGGGGATGGTCCTCACCGGCCGCGCACGACCCGTTCCTCGAACAGCGACCGGTCGACCCGCTTCACAAACCCCCCGGCCTTCCGGTCCGCCCCGGAGTCCCGCAGGGCCCTGCGGGCGGCCTCTTCCGTGGGCTGGGCCGGCCCCAGCCCCACCAGGTGCCAGGGCCGGCCGGCATCGTCGTACAGGGGCAGGACAAAGGCCTCCCGGCCCTGCCCGGCCAGCCGGGCGCTGTGGGCCAGGGCGCTGTCCCGGTTTCGGTAGGCGGCCACCTGCACGAAGTAGAGTGGCTCCCCGGGGCCACTGGGCCCTGCAGCAGCCCCAGGCAGCGGCCCGACCTGTCCCGGTGCGGCCTGAACGGGCATTTTTGCCGCGGTCTGTACCCTGGAAGCGGCCTGCACAGCCGCCCCCTGTCCGGCTTCAGGCGCCGGCTCGTCCAGGCGCACGTGGAGGGTCAGGCCGGCCAGGGTCCGGCCCCGGTCCCGGAGGTGGAAGGTGTAGGGCCCGGGGACCAGCTCCCAGGGGCGGCTGAACAGCCAGCCGGTGTGCACGGTCTCGCCGCACTCCGGGTACATGCGCCAGCTGGTGGTGCGGCGCGGGGTCGAACGGCCCGGCGGCGTGATGGGCGGGTGGTTGACCACCACCTCCACGGTCTCGCCAAAGCAGGGCTCCTCGGCAGACATCACGTAGTCCAGGCCGATGATGGTCCCCACCCGGGCGGTCACGGTGCGGGTCTGGGCCTCGAGGGCCAGGCCGTCCGCCACCACGACCTCCCCGCCGTCCGCCTCCGCAGCCACACCCTGGCCCCCTTCGGCCCGGTACACCCCATACCGCACGATACGGATGTCCAGCACCTCACCCGCGGCAAGCCGGGGCCAGGGCACAAGCACCCCAACCAGCAGGACCAGCCACAGGCCGGGTTTATTCATGATTGCCCTTGAACGTGCATCGGACATGGACCCAAAGCCCCCCACACAACCACAACCAACACCGCCCCCCCAGGCCATCCGCATCGAAATCGAAATCGGGATCGAAATCGAAATCGATTTTGCTTACTGCCTTTGCAACAGCAACCGAGGAAACATTCATAGGCCCGAGGATGTTGAATGCCGAAAACAAGAGACTGAAGAATAATCGATTGCGATCCCGATTTCGAT
>CAZQOG010000175.1:0-3501 GCA_964594925.1 uncultured Desulfohalobiaceae bacterium | reverse complement strand
CTTCATCCTTTTCCTCCCCCCTCTGCCTTCCCTCCGCGGCTCTAGCGAGGCCTTGTGAGCGGGCGTGAGATACTGCCTTTCTCCCCGTCCGTGTTCGTCCGTGAACGTCGAGCGAGTCGTCGAGCGGGTGGCTGATTTCTTCTCTTCCCCTGCCTTACCCCTGTCACGGCCAGCGCATGGAGGTGTGCAGGATCCTGAGGATGGTCACCCTGTCCGGCGCGCACTGGTAGACCAGGACGTAGGGCAGCCTGGGGAGGAAGAGCTCCCTGGTGCCGTGCCGCCTCCCCCTGAGGCCGATCTCAGGGAACCGGTCCAGACGGGAGACCGCCGCCCAGATCCGGCTGCCGACCTGGCGGGCTGCAGCCGGGTCCTCCCGGGCGATATACCCCATGATAGCCTCGAAGTCGTTCCCGGCCGAGTGGGTCCACTCAATCAAGCTCGACGCCCCACGACCTGAGACGCTCCTGCATGGCCTCGTGGGAGACCACCCGGCCCTCTTCAACGTCCGTGACGCCCTGGGCAACCGAGGTCAGGAACCACTCGTGGTACTCGATATACCGGTCCAGAGCCTCCTGGATGAGCTTTCCCCGACTTTGGTCCATCAGCTCGGCCAGGGCGTCCAGCCGGTTGAGCTGGGACTCTTCGATGCGAAACGACGTGGTTTTCATGCCTTTTCCTCCATGTAATCACTTTTTGACTACACAGGGGAGCCCCCCAGGTCAACGCCCGTCCCGCCCCAATCGAAATCGAAATCGGGATCGAAATCGGGATCGATTTTGCTTACTGCCTTTGCACCAGCAACCGAGGAAACATTCATAGGCCCGAGGATCTTGAATGCCGAAAACAAGAGACTGAAGAATAATCGATTGCGATCCCGATTTCGATTTCGATTTCGATCAAATGCACGCGGCAAAGGTCTTTGATTCATCCTTCATCCTTCTGCCTTCATCCTTTTCCTCCCCCCTCTGCCTTCCCTCCGCGGCTCTAGCGAGGCCTTGCGAGCGGGCGTGAGATACTGCCTTTCCCCTCTTTCGGCTACCAGAGAGACCACGAGCCGGTTTGGAGCACGTACCACCCGAGGAGCAGGTTGGTCAGTGCGTGGGAGAGGATGCACTGGGCGAGGCTCCTGGTGCGGTAGAGGACCAGGGCGTAGAGGATGCCGGCCAGGAAGCCGGCCAGGACCAGGTGGTGGGCCAGGGCGAACAGGCCCGCGACCACCAGCAGCGAGGGCCAGGTAAAGGCCCCCACCGGGACCTTGTCGAAGTGGTGGTCGATGACCCAGCGCATCAGGAAGGAGCGCCAGAAGAGCTCCTCCATGACCGGGACCACCAGCACCGCGCCAAAGAGCCGGAACCCGACGAGCAGGCCGCGCGGCCCTGGACCGTCCACCAGCCCGGGGTCGTACCCCCCGGCCTGGCCGACCCTGGCCCAGCCCACGTCCAGGAGGATCCAGACCACGAAGACCACCACCCCTGCCAGCAGGGCCAGCCCGGTGTCCTTCCACACCAGCAGGTCCCGCAACCGGATCTCGCGGTAGTGCCGCCAGAACAGCGCCAGCAGCAGGGCCACGGCCAGGGCCTTGACCGGGTAGAGCAGGAGCAGCCCCCCCTGGCCAAGGGTGTCCAGGGGGGGCACCCCTTTCCCGGCCAGCCACCGCACCCCCTGCTCCAGGCCCACAAAGGCCATGAACAGGGCAAAGGGCAGCACGCGGGGCAGCTCGGGCCGGTGTGTCTTTGTTTCAGTGCGCTTGGTCACGGTGCAAAACGGCCCTTTCAGCCTGCCCGGCAAAAAATCGAAGGCGGGGCCGGCGCTGGCCCCGCCTTCACACTGGAGGGGGAGGGTATGGAAATCAACCCGAAATCTTGCGCAGCAGCCCGGCACACCCGAGCAGCGCGGCCCCGAGGATCAGATAGGCCCCGCGGGTCCCGGCCACAGCCGAGAGCATGTCCGCCACACCGGCCACAGAGGGCGTGCGCCCTGCCTGGGCGACCCGGCTGCCCAGGACCGGTCCTGCCGAGGACCTGAGCGCCAGGACCAGCTGGTCCTCCGCACCCGAAACGCGCCCCGTTGCCGACCCTGGCACAGGGCCGGCCTGCGCCGCATGCGCCAGAAGCACCACAGCCACCAGCGCCAGAAAAAACCCCTTCATGAAAATGCCCCCCTTGTGGAGCCGCAGCCCGGTCAGACCCGTTTTGGTCACCACCGGCAGTGCAGCCTGGAACAGGCCTTCAGTCTATGACCGTTTTCAAGGCGGGCCACAATGGGGGGTGGGCACCTATATTTGAGGTAGGGTGGTGGTAGGGTATTTGTGCCAGCACACCCCCCACCCCCAGGTTCCGGGGGCTGGGCCGTAACACACGCCACCCGCCCCCCGACAGTCTTGTTTCCAGTTGTTGCCATGATGGAGCCGTGGGGAGGCCCGGGGGATGTCTGGGATCCCGACACCAGTGTCAACGATCCCGACACCCCGCCATCTGTCCGACCCGGAGACTGAGGGCAGGGGTGAAAGCCCGCACAAGGGTTCCGGGCCCGTTTCAGGGCCCGGGCCGTCCCCCCGGCAGCCGGGCATCATCCTTGCTTGTCCTTTCCATCTCACGAGCGGGGGGCAATGGGCATGGACGAGCGCAGGAAAGAGGAGCGGGTCAAGGTCACGACCCCGATATATGCGGCGGTGTTCCCTGGCAACAGGGCGGCCAGGCTCTACGATTGCAGCCCCTCGGGCATGGCCCTGCTGTACAAGGGCAACGGCGACCCGCCCCTGCCGGTCCAGGACATCTACATCCTGGTGCAGGGGTACGTGCACCAGCTGCGCCAGGGTGATTTCGACCTGATCCACGACCGGAGAATCCCCAGCAAACGGAGCAAAAAGAACTTCCGCAAGGCAGGGATCAGGTTCCGGGACGCCTACCACGTGGGCCTCTTTGCCCAGCTCAGCCTCTACGCCCTGGAGACCTCCCCCCCGGGCAACGGTGGCCTCCACCTCCAACCCCCGGTCCGGGACCGGGTCCTGACCCTGTTCCGCAAGTCACTGCAGGCCTCGGCAAAGGGCTGAACCAGGAAAGAGCCAAAGCAGTCTGCTCTGCTCCACTGCGTGAGCAATTGTACGACATTCCGCCACCTAAACAGTGAATGCGCAAAATACCCCACCATTCCCCGAACCCATTTTTCGGGTTGACTTTTCTTGTCTTTTTTTTGCAACGGTACAGATACTTTCCATTTGGTCCACAACCGTAAGGGGGGAAGAATGCGACAGTTGGTTTTCTGGTGCGCGGTAGGACTGCTGCTGGTTTTGGCCGGGCCTGTTCAGGCTATCGATTTTGACGAGTACTCGGACTGGTTTCAACCGAGCAGTTCTTTCCCCTTGGATGATCAAGGACAGTTCAAATTCTACATCAATGCCACGGCTGAACCTGACCAGCTCGTTTTTGATCTCGATCAGGGGGAGTCCAATCAAAACGAGAGCAAGGCCCGGATCCGGAAATTCTTTGAACGTGAATGCGA
>CAZQOG010000174.1:0-4911 GCA_964594925.1 uncultured Desulfohalobiaceae bacterium | reverse complement strand
ATGACCCAAAAAAAACGGAGCCAGGAGCGTCTCGCCCCGGCTCCGCCGTAATTACAAAAGCCCCTCCCATCACTCAGAAGCGGCGGCCTCCCCGGAGGCCCGCTCCTTTTTGGGCAGGATGAGCACACGCTTCATCGGGCCCTCGCCCTTGCTCCTGGTCTGGACGGCCTCGTCGTCCTGCAGGGCCATGTGCACGACCCGGCGGTGATAGGAGGTCATGGCCTTGGTGGACTGCACGCGTCCCGACTCCTTGGCCTTTTTGGCCAGAAAGAGGGCCTGATTCTTGAGTTGCTCGCGCTGCTGCTCCCGATAGTCCCCCACGTCGAGCTGGATGCGCACCCGCTCCTGCCACTGGTTGGCCACCATGCGGTTGACCAGGTACTGCAGCGCCGAGATGGTCTGCCCCTCCCGTCCTATGATCAGGCCGGAGTTGGCCTCGTCCTTGATCAGCACCTGGATGGGTGTTTCCTGCATCCGTATCTCGATCTCGTGCTCCGGGCTGAGCGGCTCGAGGAGCCTCTCGACCACGGTGTGGATGACCCGCTCCAGCTCCAGCTTGTTGGACCTGGGCCTGGCCTTGATCCTGGCCTTCTTGACCCCCACCAGCCCGAAGATCCCCGAAGAACCGCCCTCCTCGATCTCCACCTCGAGCTGGTCCCTGTCCACCTTGAAATGCGCGCAGGCTTCGTCGATGGCTGTATCGATATCCTTGGCCTCGAAAATCATGTCGTCGTTCATACGCACCCCCTTGAACCGTCCGGCTTTCCCCCCTGCCGCTTGGAGACTGATCTCTGCCAGGCCGGGCAGCCCGTGCCCACCCGGCAACAGACCCGAAGAACCGCTGCACACTCCCTGCTTCGATACCCGTGGCTGTAAGCTATGGGAGTCTTCCTGATGTGACGTGTCAGCGATCCCCCGCGGCCGGGCTCATGCCTTGCGCGTCAACCACCACTGCTGGGCAATGGACAGCACGTTGTTGACCAGCCAGTAAAGCACCAGACCGGACGGAAAGTTGAGAAAGATAAAGGTGAAGACCACGGGCATGAGCATCATGATCTTGGCCTGGGTCGGGTCCCCCGGCGCCGGGGACAACTTCTGCTGCAAAAACATGGTCGCGCCCATGACCAGGGGCGTGATGTAGAACGGATCCTTGGCCGAAAGGTCGACCAGCCAGTAGAGATCCGTGAACGGCAGATGGCTGATGAAGGCGGCGTGCCTGAGCTCTATGGCCCCGAGCAGGCCCTGGTACAAGGCGATGAACACCGGGATCTGGAGCAGCATGGGCAGGCACCCCCCGGCCGGGTTGACCTTGTAGGTCTTGTACAGGCCCATCAGCTCTTCGTTGAGCTTTTTCTTGTCGTCCTTGTACTTCTCCCGAAGCTTGGCCATCATGGGCTGCAGCTTCTTCATCTGCTCCATGGACTTGTAGCTCTTGTGGGACAGCGGCCAGAAAACGATCTTGATCAGCACGGTCAGCAGGATGATGGCCCCTCCCCAGTTCCCCACATAGCCGTGAAAAAACTTGAGCACCTGCATCAGGGGCTTGGCAATGAAGTCGAACCAGCCGTAGTTGATGGCCGATTCCAGCTTGGGCGATGCCGTGCCCAGGGCCTTTTTGGTCTTCGGGCCCAGGTAGTAGGTGCTATCAAGCTCCACGGATTGCCCCGGCTCCACGGTCACGTCCTGGGACAGGGCCGTGCGGAAGACCTGGTCTTCGAGCTTGCCCTTGAGCAGGGTTCCGTCCTCGGGGGGGAGGACCCCGAGCAGGAAGTAGTTGCTGGCAATGCCGCCCCATACCACGGGACCTGGGGAGACGATGCCCGGCCCGAGCTCCTTCTCCTTGTGGACCTGCTCCAGCCCGTCCGGAGCCATGTAGACCACCTGGGTCCGGTCGTACCGGTCCTCGGACATGGTCAACCGGTAGCTGGCCATGGTGTAGGACAGGGTGCCGCGCAACGAGGCCGCTATGTCGCTCTTGATCCTGGTCTGCTCCTGGATGGCGTAGGAGTCCCCCCGGAAGGTCAGGGTCCGGGTGAAGGTCAGCCCCTCCAACTCCCCGATCAGGGTCAGCGAGCCCGTGCCCTGTTCGTCAAGGGTGAGGTCTTGGCCCTGGTGGCTCCATTTGGCCTCACGCCAGATGGGGGTCTGGTTCCAGAGCAGACCCATGGGTGCCTTGCTCAGGCTGTCCCTGGTGACCAGGTCCACGTTTTCCGCGTCCGGCTCGATGGAGGTCTTGTACTGCTTGAGCAGAAAGTGCTCCAGCACCCCGCCGACCGTGTTCAGCTCGGCCCTGTACAGGGGGGTGTTGATGACCAGGCTTTCCCCCTGGGCTGCAAAGGCACCGGTGTCGGTGGTTTCAGGAAGGGGGGCCTGGGCCTGTTGGGTCTGTTCGGGGCTGGGCTCCTGCCTGGTGGGTTGCGTGGTCTGCGGCTGTTCGACCCGTTGCGGCTGGGGGGGGAACAGGATGTTCCACAGCACCAGCACACCAATGGAAAGGGCGATCGCCAGAATCATGCGCTTGTTGTCCATTATGCCTCGGACTCCCCTTGAAGTGTCGTTGATTTCCTGATCAGGCCACGCAGTGAGAAGCTTTCCGGGACAGGATCGACCCCGCCCCGGCACAGCGGGTTGCAGCGCACCACGCGGCAGCAGGCCAGCAGGAGCCCCTTCCAGGCGCCGTGCTCATGTATGCACTGGCTGGCGTACTCAGAGCAGCTCGGAGTGAACCGGCAGCACCCCCCCACCAGCGGGGAAAGCACGCGCTGGTAACAGGAGATGAGAAACTGGAGGGCGGTATCCATGCTATGCTGGTTTATTGGAAGGCTTCTTTGTGTCGGAATCCCGTGACAGGCCCTGCTCGGCCCGGCGCATCAGCCCGGTGAGCTCCTTCTCCACCTGCTCGAAGGTCAGGGCGCCCGGGTCGATCCCCCGCTTGGGGATGACCACCACGTCTGCATCCAGGTCGAAATCCTGCTGGTGCAGACGAAAGACCTCACGGATCAGCCGCTTGACACGGTTGCGCTGCGGGGCCGAGCCGATCTTCCTGCTCACCGCCGTGCCCAGGCGCCACCCCTGTCCGCCGGCCTCGTGCGGCAGGACATAGGCCAGGAAGCTTGGTGAAAAATAACGGCGGCCCCACCTGTAGCAGGACAGGAACTGGGGCCGCTTGGTGAGTCGCCTGGACCGACGAAAGCTTACACTGCCAATCGTTTGCGCCCCTTGGCCCGTCTGCGGCGGAGCACTGCGCGTCCGTTCTTGGTCCGGGAGCGGACCAGGAACCCGTGGGTCCTCTTCCTCTTTGTCCTGCTGGGCTGGTATGTCCGTTTCATGATCTTCTCCGTGTAAAATAGTAACGAAGTCCAATAGCCCCAAAACAGCTCCCCGTCAAGACGGCCGTTTCCATCCGGTTGCCCAAACAGTCAGGAGAAATTCTTGTTCGTTTCCAAGGCCTTCCTGCGCACAAGGGACAGGTTGCGCAAATAAACCAGGGCCACGAACGACTGGCCCACCGTGAGCACGATGTCCCGCATCAGGACGCCCCAGCAGACTACAAAAATGCCGCCCCCCAGACCCAGACACCAGTACCCGGCCGAGACTTCCCTCACCCTTTCGCTGTCCGGCCGTGTCCAACCGAGAAAAACCCGCCCGAACAAAAAACCCTGGGCGAGACAGCCAACCACCGGCACCCACCACCCAGGAGTCTGCAACACGCCCCACCTCTCGTCTTTGTTTGTCACTGGTGCGGCCCGGACATTCCGGGCTGCAGGGTTTCTCCCCTTGTCGAGTAAAAGATTTGACAAACCCTGTAAACGGGATATATATACCCCTTCTGCAGTGACGCGGGGTGGAGCAGTATGGTAGCTCGTCGGGCTCATAACCCGAAGGTCGCAGGTTCAAATCCTGCCCCCGCTACCAAGAATATCAAAGGGTTACGGTGAAAGCCGTAACCCTTTTTTCTTATCCATCCCTACGGCAACGCGATCAGCACACCCAGGAACAGGACTACGGCCACCAGCCCGTTCAGGGTGAAGAAGGCCAGGTTGACCCGGCTCAGGTCGTCTGGGGCGATCAGGGTGTGCTCCCAGAACAGCACCCCGGAAACCGCCGCCCACACGGGGTAGTAGGCCAGGGACAGCCCGCCGGACCAACCCGCCAGCAAAAAGAAGATGGCGGCCACTGCGTGGCTGAACCCGGACAGGGACAGGGCCGCGGGCACCCCGAAGGAGGCCGGCAGGGAGTGCAGGCCGTGCTCCCGGTCAAAGGCCACGTCCTGGCAGGCGTACAGGATGTCGAAGCCGGCCACCCAGAAGGTCACCCCGAACAGGAGCAGCACTGCCGTGAGGGTGAAGGTGGGGTCGTAGGCGATCCACCCGGCCACCGGAGCCAACCCCAGAACCGAGCCGAGCACGAAGTGGCACAGCCAGGTGAAGCGTTTGGTCCAGCTGTAAAAAGCCGCCCAGGCCAGGGCCGGGGGGGAGAGCACCAGGCACAGCCTGTTCAACCCGGCACAGGCCAGGACAAAGACGAGGGCGGTGGCCAGGAGGAAGATGCGGGTCTGCCCTGGGGTGAGCTCGCCCGTGACCAGGGGCCTGTCCGCGGTCCTTGGGTTGATGCGGTCGAAAGGGAGGTCGGTCAGCCTGTTGAAGGCCATGGCAAAGGAGCGCACCGCCACCATGGCCACCGTGAGCAGGCTCATGACCTTCCACCCGGGCCATCCCGAGGCCGCGATAAAGGCCCCCATGTAGGCAAAGGGCAGGGCAAAGACCGAGTGCTCGATCTTGACCATCCTGGCCAGAAGAATGATGCGTCCGGTCATTGGCGTTGCTTTTTCAGACCATCTCTTCACGGGCTTTCGCCCGCTCAGCTCTTCCCCAGAAACACCAGGCCGTAGTGCTTCTTGCCCTTGCGCAG
>CAZQOG010000173.1:0-4977 GCA_964594925.1 uncultured Desulfohalobiaceae bacterium | reverse complement strand
GGCCTGCCCCTACAAATCACTTTTCTTGCCCACGGCCCCTAGTCCCGGCGAAGCCGGAGGCGAAGACGGACTAGTCCCGGCGAAGCCGGAGGAGAAGGGGCAGTTTGTGCTCACTGCTTTACCCGTGCTTATGGAAAGGGTAGCGATAAGGCTATGGACAATTCCTCTTCTGCAGGGTGCGCAATGCCTGCACCGCCTCCAGCCCGGACATTCCAAAGGGGTGTGGCCGTGGGGACGGGGGCGTGCACATGACCGGGCGCGGCAAAGTCATTGCCCTGGGTACCGTCGCGGTGCTGCTTCTGCTGCTCATCGTCCTGCATTTCACGGGGGCCTACCGTTATGAGCTGGGGGGTGTCATCGGCAGGATCAAGTCCGGGGGGCCGGTGCCGTTTTTTGCCGCCATGGCCCTGCTTCCGCTGGTGGGGATCCCCATCACCCCGTTTTACCTGGCCGCGGGCGCGGTGTTCGAGCCGTTGGTCAGCCTGACCGGAGTGGCCCTGGCCCTGGGGGTCAACCACCTGCTGGCATACGCCCTGGGGCGCAAGACCCTGCGCCCGGTGCTGGAGTTCTTGATGCGGCGCAGGCGGCTCACGCTGCCGAAGCCGGGGAGTCGGGACGCCCTGTACACGGCCCTGATCATCAAGCTCACCCCGGGGCCGCCCTTTTTCCTGCGCAGCTACCTGATGGCCATGGCCGGGATCCCTTTGTGGATCTACTTTCTGGTTACCTGGCCCTTGTCCATGGTCTATGCCGTCCCGGCCACGCTGCTGGGCGAGTCCGTGGTGGAAGGGAGGGGCGTGACCGCGGCAGTCGCCCTGGGAGTGCTGCTGGCCGTGGCCTACCTGACCTTTTTCCTGCGGGCCAGGATGCTGAAAAAGAGCCCTCCGCATGAGGACCCAGGGGGTGAACGGGAGGCGGAAGTGGCCACGCCCGGGCCGTCCCAGGACTCAGGCTGAAGGATCGAATCGCTCCCCCCCCGGCAGGACCGGACCCGGTACAGCCGGACTTTCCCTTGTCATCGAGTCAACCCGTCGATCAATCCCCCTTGCCCGTAAGCTTGTGCACGCAGAGCAGGCTGGTGCGGGCCAAGCGGCCCTGGGCGGCGTCCTTGTAGGTCACCTTGGCGTACAGGTCGTTGCCATCTGTGGGGTCGAGGGTGCCTACCATAACGGCCACGGGCCAGCCGTTGATGGAGTAGGTCCGGCAGTCGCGGTTGTAGCTGGTCGACCCGGCGCTGCTGCCCGAGATGCCCAGGGTGAGCAGCGAGTCCGAGGCCACCCGGTCCTCGGACACGGCCAGCACGGCCACCTCGACCGGACCGGCAAGGCTTTGCAGCATGGCCGGGGGCACGGCCGTGTCCGCCAGCAGGGCCACCAGCTCGGGATACCCGCGGATGCGGCCCACCGCGGGCAGGTCATGGGTGCGCAGCACAAAGACCTTGACCCGCGGGGCGGTGGAGAAGCTGGGCGCTACATCGAGCCTGCGGATCACGAGGTCCCGGCCGTTGTTCTCGTACTCTGCCAGGAAGAGAAACTCGGCCCGGCGGTCCAGGGGGCAGGTGTAGCCGATCTTCCCGGCTGCCAGGCCTGTTTGTCCCGGCAGGGCAGGGCGGTAGGCGTGCAGCTCGCTGTGGGTGAAGGCAAAGCCCTCCCCGGCCAGGAGCAGCTCCGATGGCCCCGCCGCCACGGGGGCAAAGGCCACGTTTCCCACGGACTGCAGGGGCGGGGTCAGGATTTGCAGGGCAGCGGCCGAAGTGACGGTGGCAGCCTCCAGGGGCATGGCGTCGAGGCTCCTGGCCAGGGGGTCGGCCTGCGCGCCGGGGGTGGGCAGGGAGGCGCCGCAGCCGGCGAGCAGCAGGGCCAGCAGAAGTGTCGGGAGAATGACCGTTAGGGATTGTGCGTGTGGCATGCTCTTTCTCCTACTTCATGGTGGGGAAGGCCTTGGCCGCATAGCGGGCCTTGAGCTCCTGCACAGCGGGGGCGGCTGCGACCACCGACGTGGTTCCCGGAGGGACAGGGGGGAGGAAGTGGTTGCTGAAGGCCCCGGCAGCCAGGATCTTCCCTGAGAGGGCATTGTCCTTGCCGGGGGCATAAAAGACACGGAAGACCGTCTGCCCGGGGCCGTTCACCGCGAAGGCGGAGCTGATCCCTGCCACTGCCCAGCCGTCCCTGTTCCAGGAGAATCCCTGGGAGTCGCCGGCGAACACAAGCCAGGAGTCACCGGGCTGGAGACGGTCCAAGGCAAAGACCAGCACCTGGTAGGCCCGGGGGGAGGGGTCCACGGTGTCCGGCCCGACCTGGACCGCGTTGTCCCGGGCAAAGGCCAGAAGGTCCGCAAAGCCCATCTCCGACATCTGCCGCAGGCTCATTCGCTCCGCAGGCAGGAAGTAGGCCTCGTGGGCGGGGATGGCCGGTGTGACGGGCGTGGTCGTCACCTTGCGCACCAGATAGCGGCCCTCTGCGGCCTGCGCGTAGCTGATGGTGCAGGCCAGGTGGGTGCAGCGTCCCAGGGAGTCCCCGAAGGTCAGGCCCCCGCGGAGCAGGTCGGGTGTGTAGGCAGTGGTGTTGAGCCGTTGCAGCTGAAAGCCGTTTTTGACCAGCCAGCCATCGGGCCTGACCGGCCCGGCAAAGGTCACGGCCCGGGAAGAGGGGGCGGCATTGGTCAGGGCAGCGCCCACGGCCTGTGGAACCAGCACCGAGGCCCTGACCACCTCGAGCCCGTCCTGGGCCACGGCAGGGCGGGGAGCGCTCAGAAGAAGCACGGTTGCAAACAGGGCCAGCAGGGCCGCACCCAGGGCAAAGGGTCCAGGTGTGGGGTGCTCTTTTCGTATCGTCATGGTGTTCACGGCGTCCTCCTCAGTGGGCCTTGTCAGGTTCGATGGCCGCGTCCACGGCCATCTGCGTGAACTGGTCCCGGACGGCGTCCACGGCCACGTTGCCCCCGGGGATCCTGCTGGTCAGGGCGCTGGACACGGCTGCCGTGCCCGCTCCCCTGGCCCCGCCGGTTGCGTAGTTGTAGGCCAGGTTGGCGGCCACCGCGGCCTTTCCTCCCCCGGCGGTCATGATGTTGACCCCGATGCCGGCCAGGATCCCGCAGACCATGTCAAAGTCCTCCTGGGTCTGCTGCAACTGGTCCTGTCGCTGCTGCAATCGGATATTGTGGGACTTCACGAAGTTGTGCTGCGTGGTCACCAGGGTTTGTTGCAGGAAGTCCAGATCCATAGGGTTGGTGGTGGTTCGGATCTGTTGCTGCAGGAATTGAATGTTACGGATGGTCAGGATTTCCTGGGTATCATACTGGGAGAGCAGCTGTTGCTGCACCGCCGGCGGCAAGGTGTCCAGGAACTGGTTGACTTGTTGGGCGGGGGATGGGCGGTTGTCCAGTCGGTCCTGCTCCGCTTCCTGTTGTTCGCGGATTCCGGCCTGCTCGTTGATCTCGTCCTCCAGCCCGCGCTGGTCGTCGCTGGACCCGGCCGAAGAGGTGTTCATGCCCCCAGTTTGATAGTCACTGAACATGTCGTCCAGGCCCGGGTCAGCGGAAGGGTCGAAGCCCCCGGGGGGCTTGCTCTCCTCGCCGGAAGCCGCGGGCACGCCGAGGACGTTGCCCTCCAAGCCGCCGCCCCCGCCGCCACCGCCGTAGGCAAAGGCCGCGGCCGGCAGAAGCAGCAGGCAGGCTGTGACAAGGAGCAGGAGAGGAAAGGGTTCTGAGAGTGGAGATTTGAGCACCGCTGCACCTCCTCGGGCTTGAAGGTCGTGAACGCAAGGGGGGGAATGGGGTCGAACCGCCTGTATCCAGACGGCTCCGGCACGTCATGGTTTCCCCATCTTGCCCTGGAGTATTGAGGAAGACATCCTGGTTTCGTCAAGTCGACCGCCTTGTCGACCGTGTGTTTTTGTGTCAACCAGGGGATGTCGTCCAAAGGTTCTCCGGAACCTCAGCGGAGGGAGTCCCGCGTGTCCATCGGCCCGGTCCTGGCCTTTGCGTCTTTCGTGCTCTGGCTGCACGCCTTGCCCATGGGGGGATTTCTTGTTGCGGAGTCCACCCCGGGAACATTTTCCAGCTTCCTGACGCCGTTCGTCCTGGTCTCCTTTTCCCTGCCGCGCCTGTCCCGGATCAAATATTTTCACCTGGCCACCCAGGCGGCCATTGTTCTCATCATGACCGGCACCGTTCTGGCGCCCTGGCTTCAAGGGGGCCGAGGGGGACTGCTTTTCCTGCTCGGGTGCTGCGCCCCGCTGGTGCTGCTGCGCTGTGCGGGTCTGATCGGGCAAAGCAGGTCCCCCGTGCTCTGCCTGGCCCTGGCCATTGCCGCCGGCAACCTGCTCCTGGGCCTGCTGCAACATTCCCCGGGACCACTGGCCGGCAAGGCCCTGCTGGTAGGTCTGCTGCCGGGGGTTTGCCTGTCATCAGGACCAACCACCTGGCCCCGCGGCTCCATGCGCGGGTTTGCCCCGTATTTGCCCTTTGTGTTCGGCTATTTTTTCGTCAGCGGGCTCATGTACGGGGACTTTCTGCCGGTCTACCTGGCGGTCTCCCCCTACTCCGGGGCGGAGCTGGCCGTGTACATCCTGGCCGTGCTGGCCGCACCGGGGATCATGGGCTGGGGCCGGGACCTGCCCCTGGTCATGGGGGTGGTCCTGAGCATGTTCGCCCTGTCCCTGTTCCAGATGCCGGGGACCGTGCCGGTCACCGCGGGCATGTTCCTGATGCAGGGCTCGGGCGGGATCATCGACCTGTTCGCCTTCGCCCTGATCCTGTCCCAGAAGGACACCCCGAGGGCCCTGGGCCTGGGCGCCGGACTGATGTGCCTGGGCATCCTGGCGGGGGTCCTGGTCTCCGCCCACCTGTCCCACCTGGTGGGCGCGGTGACGGTCGTCGGCAACGCCGCCCTGGCATGCTCGGTCCTGGCCTTCTACCTGTACCGCAGGGGCAGGTACCCGGTCCTGTCCGGGGGAGGGGCGGGGGCTGCAGTGGCGG
>CAZQOG010000172.1:0-5034 GCA_964594925.1 uncultured Desulfohalobiaceae bacterium | reverse complement strand
CGTGGCCACCAAGCTGGGCACCACCAGCGAGGACTTCGTGAAGAAGAACGCCAAGGCCGACCAGGTCAAGCTCTACCCTAACATTGACGGCGCTTACATGGACCTGGCCAGTGGGGGCGCGGACGCGGTGCTCTTCGACTCGCCGGCCGTGATGTACTACGCCAAGACCGCGGGCGCGGGCAAGGTCAAGGTGGTCGGCCCCCTGTACATGGGCCAGAGCTACGGCATTGCCTTCCCCAAGGGCAGCGAGCTGCGCGACGACGTGACCGTGTCCATCCTCAAGCTGATGGAGACCGGCAAGTACGACGAGCTGTACAAGAAGTGGTTCGGCACGGTGCCGCAATAACCAGACACCCCGAGCAACCTGCAGGGGCGGGCCCGCGGCCCGCCCCGTTTCCCCAGCGGAGCCCGCATGGCCTTTGATTTCGACCACACCGTCATCTGGGATTCCATTCCCGTCCTGCTCACCGGAGTGAAGCTGACCATCCTCATCACCGTGGTGGGGCTGGTCATCGGCTTTGTCCTGGGGGCAACGGCAGGGCTGATGAAGCTGTCGCGCAACTTTCTGCTGAGCAAGATCGCCAGTACCTACATCGAGTTCATCCGCGGCACCCCGCTCATGGTCCAGGTGCTCTTCCTCTACTTCGGCCTGCCCATGGCCATGGGCACGCGCATCACCCCCCTGACCGCGGGCATCGTGGCCATCGCCCTCAACTCCGGGGCCTACATCGCCGAGATCGTGCGCGGCGCGGTCCAGTCCATCAACCCCGGGCAGACCGAGGCGGCCCGCTCCATCGGCCTGAGCCGCTCCCAGGCCATGCGCTACGTGATCTGGCCCCAGGCCATGAAACGGATGATCCCGCCCCTGGGCAACCAGTTCATCATCAGCCTCAAGGACACCTCCCTGCTGGTGGTCATCGGCGTGGGCGAGCTGACCCGCACAGGGCAGGAGATCATCTCCGTGAACTTCAGGGCCTTCGAGGTCTGGTTCACGGTGGCCCTGATGTACCTGGTCCTGACCCTGTCCATCTCCAGGGTCCTCAGCCTGGTGGAAACCCGCATCTTCCACGTTGGCAGAAAGTGAAGGGGAGACCACGCACCATGGCAATGATCGAAATCAGGGACCTGCACAAGTACTTCGGCGACCTGGAGGTGCTCAAAGGCATCGACCTGAACATCGAAGCCGGCGAGGTGGTGGTCATCATCGGCGCATCCGGCTCGGGCAAGTCGACCCTGCTGCGCTGCATCAACCGCCTGGAAGACCTGACCAGCGGGACCATCATCGTGGACGGCATGGACGTCAACGCCAAGGACACAGACATCAACACGGTTCGCACCGAGGCGGGCATGGTCTTCCAGCAGTTCAACCTCTTCCCGCACATGACCGCCTTGCAGAACGTGACCCTGGGCCCCCTGAAGGTGCGGCGGATGAAGCGGGCCGAGGCGGAGAAGCTTGGGCGTGAGCTTCTGGACAAGGTCGGCCTGGCCGACAAGGCCAAGGTCTACCCCGACCAGCTCTCGGGCGGCCAGAAACAGCGCGTGGCCATTGCCCGCTCCCTGTCCCTCAAGCCCCGGGTCATGCTCTTTGACGAGCCCACCAGCGCCCTGGACCCGGAGCTGGTCGGCGAGGTGCTGGAGGTCATGAAGCAACTGGCCAGGGAAGGCATGACCATGGTGGTGGTCAGCCACGAGATGGGCTTTGCCCGCGATGTGGCAGACCGGGTCATCTTTCTGGACGAGGGCGTGATCCTGGAGCAGAACACCCCCCAGGAGTTTTTCGACAACCCCAGGTTCGAGCGTACCCGGACCTTCCTCGGCAAGGTCGCACACGGCTGACGCCCTGCCGGCGTCTAAACGGCACCGGCTCGACTCGTGCCTGAGCCTGACCTGCCTGGATTTCCAGTGCCGACGAAGATGGGCTTGTTCCAAAAGTCACACTCGGCAACACGGTCCACCCGATGCCTCCACCCTGCAAGCAGCCCACCCATGTCATGCCGCACCAGCGAGCCCTCCCGCTTGACAACCTGCGCGCGGTCCTGATCCTTGTCGTCGTTCTGGACCATGCGGCGCGGGCCTTTTCCCCGGCATCCGGGATCAACCACTTCTTCCCCCTGCACTCCAGCTGGTTTCTGGACCTGGACCCTGGTGCCCCAATCTTTTCCTGGCTGACCGAGCTGCAGAGTGCGTTTGCCATCCCCCTGCTCTTTTTCATCTCCGGCCTGATGTTTGAACCCAGCCTGCAACGCAAGGGCGCCGGTTCGTATCTCAGGGGCAGGAGTCTTCGCCTCGCCATCCCCCTGGCATGCATCGTTTTCCTGCTCGCCCCTCTCTGCCTGTATCTCCCCTATCTGCAGGCCTGGATCCCTTTCAGCCCCGCAGACTTTCTCAGCCACACCTTCGGCACCCTGACCATCAACCCGGCCCATGGCTGGTTTCTGTGGATGCTTCTGCTTTTCAATGTCCTGGCGGTTTTCTGGCGCTCCGCCGGCTCCAGCTCCTATCACCGGCTCAGGTTATGGGCAGGTCGTTTCTGCCGCCTCCCTTTTGGTTTTCCACTGCTCCTGATTGCGGCCTCGGTGTTGTCCCACTGCGCCGGCAACAGCCCTGCCACAGGGGCCGAGGTCCCCCTCTGGGATTTTGTCAGCGGGCCCTTCGCTTTCGACACCTCCCTGCTGCCCCGGGACCTGACTTTTTTCCTGCTCGGTGTCCTGCTCGGTCAGCCTGAAGCGCGATCAAAATCAAACCTTTTCTGGCCGGCCGTTCGACACCACCCCTGGTTCTGGTGCCTGCTCTCCCTGCTTTTGACCCTGCTTGCGTCAGGCCGGACGGAAGGGGCTGGCTCCACCCTGGTCACGGGCCTGCTGTGCGCTGCACTGACCCTGACCTGCCTGTCGCTGGTTTTTTGCTTCCTCGACCGCGACCTCACCGGCTGGCCGCTTTTTCCAGAACACTCCCTGGCCGTCTACACCCTGCACCTCCCCCTTGTGGTATGGACAGAGTACCTCCTGGCACCCTATATTTCATCCCCGACGGTCGTTCTTGTCCTGGCCGTCATGGCCGCTGTTTGGCTGAGTGCCGGCACTGCCCAGGCATACCGATGGGCCGCCCTTCCGGCCCGCTGCCATCGGCCGGCCCCAAACACCCGCCCGGGCCATTTGAGGCCGGGCTCCCTGCAACATTGTTCCCTTGGCAAGGAGGCACCGCAATGAAAACCCTGATCTGCGCGATAACCCTTTTCGCCCTGGTTGCCGCCACTCCCGGCCTGGCCATGATGAGCGCCGACGACAAGCCCGCCGGCACGTTCTGTTGCGTCCAGGACGTGTGCGTCGTGGCCCGCACCGTTGATGAGTGCCGGCAAATAGGCGGAACCCCTGTCAACTCCTGTGAGGACTGCCCCGGGAAAGAAAGCCGCACAGGTCCGGGACAAGACCCGCCCCGGCAGTAACTACCCCCTTTCAGGAGATCACGGCAATGGCTTCGCTGCTGCGCCTCGAGAGCCCCATCCTGCTGCTCATGGTGCTGCTGGCCCTGCTGTCCTGGCCGGAGCGGGGCGGGGCTGTCGACACCTGTTTGCCCCCGGCAGATATTCACGTCCTGGCGATCGGCGTCTGCCCCCCCTGGCAACCGGAACCTGGAAACTGCGCCGAAAACGTGTCCCTTTTCGTGGACACGCTCGTGGACTTCATGCAGGTCCCCCGGGTCAACGTGCACACAGTCCTCTGCGCCCAGGCCACGCTGGAAGGGGTGCGCCGCGGCTTTGACCGGCTCAGGGAAACCAGCACGGGTGAAAGCGGCGTCATCGTCTATTTCAACGGCCACGGGGTGATCCTTCCTGTGGGCAGAGACGGCCGGCTCCATGAAGAGGTATTCTGTCTCTGGTCCGAGGAGTATCCTTTTGCCGGCATCTATGCGGTCATGGCAGGCATCTGGATGCGGGCAGGCGAGTTTGCTGAGCTCCTGAACAGTGTGCCGGCCCGGGCCAAGGTCATGATCGCGGACACCTGCCATGCCGGGGAAATCTGGGACGAGCTCCCTGAGCAGACCAAGATCGAGTACGGCCTGGAAGGTGCGGCCCTGCTCGCGGCTGCCCGGGCCGGGGGATACGCACTCAGCGGACCGAAGCATACGATTTTCACACAAAGCCTGTGCAAGGCCATGCGAGGGGGGGCAAAAAACCTGCGCCAGGCATTTGAAATCGCACAGCCGGAAACCACCGCCCTGTCCCGCCCGTTGTGCACGTCCCACTCCCTGGCCCGCGCAACACTCCTGTGCACGGAGCAGATACCCACCATCAACGATCCCGGTCAGGTCACTCCGCTTTTCTGCCTTCAGTGAAACAAAAAAACCCCGGAAAAAGCCGTGGCTTTTTCCGGGGCTGGTCTGCTGCATGGTGCCGGGGGAGGGAATCGAACCCTCATGGCCGTAAGGCCGCGGGATTTTGAGTCCCGTGCGTCTACCAGTTTCACCACCCCGGCAGGGAGGTGTTTCTCATATGCGGCCCGGTCCGGCCGTGTCAAGGAGGGTGACTGCTTCCCGACTCTCTTCCACTGCGGGAAGCGGTGCCGTCACTGTGTGAGCTTGGCTCTGACTGATCTTGCAAAGGGGAAAAAAATTCTCACTGTCCCCGGACGGGACACGAAAAGAGGGGATGAAACGCTGCTACTTGCGCAGCAGGATCTTCGTGCTGGACTGGCCGGCCACGAACAGGATGATCCCTGTGGATCCGTTGGCGGACTGAAAAGCGGTCAGGGCGTCCTCGTAGCGGTTGTAGTAGCGCAGCTTCTGCCTGGCCATGTCAAAGAGACCGTAGATGCTCATAAACCCCTCCCTGTTTGGGTGAGCCCATACAATATCCATGCCCGCGCTGTCCAGCTGAAAAACCTCCCACCTCACAAGCCGCAGCCCTTTGGCGCACTCCTGGACGGGAGTGGGCGAATCTGGCACTCAGTCACAAAAATGAGGTTCTTCGACGTTTTGTGTGGAATACGCTGAGAAAACGGGACACCTAGGTTTTCAAGGATATCTGCCTTTGAT
>CAZQOG010000171.1:0-5112 GCA_964594925.1 uncultured Desulfohalobiaceae bacterium | reverse complement strand
CTCACACCCGTAGATGGCGATGGTCTTGGTGCAGCAGCACAGCGGGGTGTCGCACAGGTCGCAGTCCAGGCCGCCTTCGTCGCCGACCTTGAGGATGCAGACCTCGACCTGGATCTCGGTGTCGGGGGCAACCTCGTTGGGGTTGACGTAGAAGACGGGCAGGTCCACGGTCATGATGGTGTTGCCGTCTTCTCCAAAGAAATCCTCAAAGGAAGCATTCGTGGTCCGGATGGTGTTGGCCAGGGGGGGCAGGCACTCATCGCAGAACTTCTCCGTTGCATCAGTGGGGCTATCGATGAGTGCGTCAGCGCTGAGTGCAGTGTCGTCGAATGCGCACTCTTCCCAGGCAAGCTCATGATGGTCTTCCCATACCCATTCATTTTCACAGATAGGCTCTATTGTATTGTAGTTGTAAACAGTTACGTAACCAGCCCCAGGCTCATTCCCTTCTGTAGTTGATAATGAAAACCCGCTATAGTTATCATTCCCCCAGTATACCCCGGGAGTCAGTATCTTGGCCTGGATGCGGTAGCTGGCATTCTGGTCGTTCAAGGCATCGAGGTCGTCGCAGGCGCACAGCTCATAGGTGAACCTGTTGAAGCAAGTAGAATATACTGCAGGCTTACGTTTTTTGACATGTAAAAAGTCTTCACACCCGCAATATCCTTGTCCA
The DNA here is from genome assembly GCA_964594925.1 of uncultured Desulfohalobiaceae bacterium. Taxonomy (GTDB): domain Bacteria; phylum Desulfobacterota; class Desulfovibrionia; order Desulfovibrionales; family CAZUBS01; genus CAZUBS01. The sequence goes on along the minus strand of CAZQOG010000171.1, from coordinate 4,439 downwards.
ATCTCATAGTCATAGGCATAAATGGTTGAATTGGACTGGTCTTCACTGCAAAAACCTTCATTGATTCGTATTCCAGAGGCTTCCTTGCAGTCGAAGCTGCAGACTTGGCCGAAGGAAACTGATGCGGCCAGCACCAGCATCGCGAGAAATGCACAGGTTACCATTCTTTTCACTTTCATCTGTCCCCCCCCTCCAAGGCTGGATGCAGCCCTCACCATTGCTGAACATGTAATTTCTACAAAAGACGCCATTATAAAGAAAAGTAAACAGGCGTTTATTGGCCGATCCCGTCACCGGCTTGCCCGCGGATGGATCCTCGAACCTCGTTGCACCGCCGTACAGGATATGTGTTGATTTTGCAATGGACTTGCGAGTTTGTATCTTGTGGAAGCTATCGAGATAATTTGGGTCAGGATCAAATTTTAGGGGATGATCCGTGGGCTGAAGCAGGGGAGTAGGGTAGTCTCGAATTGTCAGGCCTTCCCGCGGTTGCGGATGATCAGGCCGTCCAGGAAGCGGCGCAGGATCTGGTCGCCGCACTCCTTGTAGTTTCTGTGGCCCTCCTTGCGGAACAGGGCGCTCAGCTCGTGCCGGGAGATCTCGAAGTCGGCCAGCCGGAAGATCTCCAGCATGTCCTCCTCCTTGAGGTTGCAGGCGATGCGCAGCTTCTTGAGGATGTCGTTGTTGGTCATTGGGGGGTCCTGTGGTGTGTTTTGGGTTTTTCGCACGGCGGGGTTTAGAAAGGCAAGGGGGGGTGGACTTGGTGGACTTTGTGGACGAAAGGCGGGGAGTGGACGTTGTGGACACCCCCAAGAGGAAGAGAGCAGACCTCTCCTTCCGGTAGTCCACCGCGTCCACTTCGTCCACCTCTGCTTCCCGTCCACAAGGTCCACAAATACTTCCCTCCTCCAGCCAGGACAATGGCAAACCCGGAAGCGGTTCAAAAAACCCTTGCTTGGTCTCCCCGGCAACCCGTGCTAAAACGTCCCCGGTCAAACGGGTCAGGTGGGTCGTCCTGCCCTGGGGGGGCTTTGCTGGCCGCCCTGCGGGAGTGGTCGTCTCCCATGCATTGTTTTGAAGGCGGTGGCTGCAGTGAGAAACACACCTGAACAGACGGAAAATCGATAGATGAGCATGCAGGTCAAACAGCAGGCAGCCATGGCCCTGGCGATCGTCAACGCCCTGCCGGACATCGTGTTCGTGCTGGACGCCCGTGGCAACTACGTGGAGGTCATGGGCGGCAACGAACGTTCCCTGTACGACAGCGGGGGCTTTCTGAAAGGGAGAAACCTGTTCGACGTCCTGCCCAGTGAGCGGGCGGAAGCCTTTCTGGGCGCCATTCAACGGGCCCTGGAAACCGGGTCGCTGCAGACCATCGAGTATGACCTGGCCTCTGTGGAATGCGACGAGAGCGGCAGGGACGGGCCCAGAGGTCTGCAGTGGTTCGAGGGGCGGGTCTTCCCGATCGAGGCTGTTTCAGGATCCGGGCAGCGGGACCTGGTGGTGTGGGTGGCGGTCAACATCACCGGGCGCAAGCAGGCCGAGCAGGAGAGGGAGCGGCTCATCCGGGAGCTCAGGGAGGCCACGGCCGAGGTCACGACCCTGCAGGGCATCATCCCCATCTGCTCCCACTGCCACAAGATCAGGGACGACCGGGACATCTGGAACCGGCTCGAAGCCTACATCCAGGAGCACTCCCAGGCCTGCTTCAGCCACAGCATCTGCCCGGACTGCCTGCGGGAGCATTACCCGGAGTTCAAGGGCGGAGGACGCAAGAGCCGGGCCGGCAAGAAGGAGTGAGCCCGGCTTGTGCCGGATGAGCCGGCAGCACGCCACTCCTGCACAGTGACACAGGGTTACCCTCCGAAGCGATCTCCCGGGGCACACCTCCGAAGGGTCCGACTGGAGCCGGCAACCGCCCGGTCAGGCCCCCTTCCGGCCCCGGGGGAACAGCCAGCAGGCCAGGGCGGGCAGCAGAAAGATGGCCCCCAGCATGTTCAGCAGGAACATGAAGGTGAGCAGGACACCCATGTCGGCCTGGAACTTGAGCGGCGAGAAGATCCAGGTGGCCACGCCGATGGCCAGGGTGGCCCCGGTGAAGACCACCCCGTTGCCGGTGCGCCGCAGGGTGGCCCAGTAGGCCTCGCCAATGGGCAGGCCCTGGTCCATGAACTCCTTGAAGCGGCTGAAGATATAGATGCCGTAGTCCACGCCCACGCCCACGCCCAGGGCCACCACCGGCAGGGTGGAGACCTTGAGGCCTATCTCCAGGGCCGCCATCAGGGCATAGGCCAGGATGGACACCAGCCCCAGGGGGAGCACGATGCACAGGGTGGCCCGTGCCGAGCGGAAGGTGATCAGGCACAGGGCGATGACCGCCCCGAAGACGTAGAGCAGGATGGGGAACTGGGCCGCACGGACCACCTCGTTGGTGGCCGCCATGACCCCCACGTTGCTGGAGGCCAGCCGGAACCGGACCCTGCCCGAGGCATGGTCCTCCTGGAACCGGTTCACCTCAGAGACCACCCGGTCGATGGTCTCGGCCTTGTGGTCCTCGGTGAAGATGAGCACCGGCATGACGCTGCAGTCCGCGTTCAGCAGCCCGCTGGAGGTGGGCACGTAGGTCACGGACTGGATCAGGACCATCTGGTTGCGGGACAGCTCGCGCCATTTGAGGTTGCCCTCGTTCCAGCCGGCGGTGATGTTCTTGGCGATTCCGGGCAGGCCGACCACGGAGTTGACCCCTTTGACATTGCGCATGTGCCACTGGAAATCGTCGATCTCGGTCATGATCTGGTAATCGATGCACCCCTCGGGCTCGGTCTCCGCAATGACGGTCATGATGTCCACGCCGATGGAGAAGCGCTCGCTGATGACCTCGCTGTCCGTGTTGTAGCGGGAGTCGGCCCGCAGCTCGGGCACGCCGCGGTGCAGGTCGCCCACCTTGATGTCCTTGCCCTTCCAGAACCCGAAGGCCAGCAGCACGGCCGCAGCCACCAGGATGGCCGCGGCAGGGCCGCGCTCGGTCAGGAACCCGAGCCGACGCCAGGCCCGGCTGACCCGGTCGGAGCGCCGGTGCAGCTTGCGCCGGAAGTCCTCCTCATAGGTGAAGTAGGACAGGAGCACGGGCAGGAGCACCAGGTTGGTGAGAACGATGGCCGCCACGCCCAGGCTGGCGGTCACGGCCATCTCCTGGATGACCTGAATGTCGATGAGTCGGATGGCGATGAAGCCGATGGTGTCGCTGGCCAGGGCGATGCTCCCGGGGATCAGGAGCCGCCGGAAGCTCCTCCTGGCTGCCGAAAGCCCGTCGGCCCCGTCAAAGATCTCGCTGCCGTTGGCCCGGAGCATCTGCACCCCGTGGCTGACACCGATGGCAAAGACAAGAAAAGGCACCAAAATGCCCATGGGATCCATGCCGTAGCCCAAAAGCGGCAGCAGTCCCAGCTGCCAGACCACGGCGGTCACGGAGCAGACAAGGGGCAGTGCGGCCAGCTTTGGGGACAGGGCATAGAAAAAGACCAGCAGGGCCGTGATAACGAAGGTCACGGCAAAGAAGAAGACCACCCGTTTGGCCCCGGCCGAGATGTCGCCGATGATCTTGGCAAAGCCGATGATGTGGACGTCGATGTCCGGGCTTTCAAAGCGTTGCCGGATCTTTTCCTCGAGCTGCCCGGCCACCTCGATGTAGTCGAGCTTCTCCCCGGTATCCGGGTGCACCTCCAGAAGCTCGGCGCTGATGATCGCCCCTGAGTGGTCGTTGGCCACCAGCCGCCCCACGTAGCTGGACTTGAGCACGTTGCTGCGGACCCGTTCCAGGTCCTCGGGGGTGTTCTGGAAGTCGTTGGGCACCACGTTGCCGCCGGAGATGCCGTCCTCGACCACCTCGGTGAAGCGCACGTTGGGGGTGAAGAGCGAGGTGACCCTGGCACGGTCCACCCCGGGGATGAAGAAGACCTCGTCGGTGGCCTGCCCCAGCACCTCGAAGAACTCCGGGGTGTAGATGTCGCCCTCCCGGGCCATGAGGGCGATGAGCACCCGGTTGGCGCCGCCGAACTCATCCCGGTACTCGGTGAAGGTCTTCATGTACTCGTGTTGCAGGGGCAAGAGCTTGCCGAACCCCGCGTCGACGCGGAGGTTGGTCGCGGACGCGGCCATGAAGAGCGTCACGGCGACAAATATGCCGATCACCAGGGGGCGCCTGCTGAAGACAAGGCGCTCCAGAAATTTGACTGCAGGTGCGCTGGTCACTGCGGCCCCTCATGCCAGGAAGTTTTCAGGTCCCTTGATGTTTCTGATGGATTTTCAGAAATCGTATCCAGGAATCCATTGCCGGTTTGATGGACCCCTTTGTAAAACCTTGAAAAGACAGGGTTTCGCCCTCCCGGGCGACCTCCTTTCTTTGCTGGGCCCAAAGAAAGGAGGCAAAGAAAGGGCCT
>CAZQOG010000170.1:0-5135 GCA_964594925.1 uncultured Desulfohalobiaceae bacterium | reverse complement strand
GGTGGAGATCAAGGTGGCCCGCATCTTCAACACCTTCGGCCCCAGGATGCACCCCAATGACGGGCGGGTGGTCAGCAACTTCATGCTCCAGGCCCTGCAGAACAAGCCCCTGACCCTTTACGGGACCGGGGAGCAGACCCGTTCCTTCTGCTACGTGGACGACCTGGTGGAGGGGCTGGTCAGGCTGATGCACAGCCCTGCGGAGTGCTCCGGCCCCCTCAACCTGGGCAACCCGGTGGAGAGCACGGTGCGGGAGCTGGCCGAGACCATCGTGGAGCTGACCGGCTCCAGCTCCAAACTGATCCACAAGCCGCTGCCCCAGGACGACCCGGTGCGGCGCAAGCCGGACATCACCCTGGCCCGGGAGGCGCTTGACTGGGAGCCCAGGGTGACCCTGCGCGAGGGGCTCATGAAGACCGCGGACTACTTCGAGGGGCTGCTCAGGGAACGGGTGGGTGGAAAGGCTGAAGGATGAAGGCGGAAGGATGAGGAAGAAAAAACAAGCGCCGAGGGCGACGGGTGCAGGCGACGGGAGTGTGACATGCCGTTGATCATGGGCACGGCCGGACACATCGACCACGGCAAGACCACCCTGGTCAAGGCCCTGACCGGTATCGACTGCGACCGGCTCAAGGAGGAGAAGAAGCGGGGCATCACCATCGAGCTTGGCTTTGCCTTCCTGGACATGCCCTCAAGCCGGCGCATCGGGGTGGTGGACGTGCCGGGGCACGAGAAGTTCGTCAAGAACATGGTGGCCGGCGCCGCGGGCATCGACTTCGTCCTGCTGGTCGTCTCGGCGGACGAGGGGGTCATGCCCCAGACCCGGGAGCACCTGGAGATCTGCTCCCTGCTGGGTATCGAGCAGGGCATCGTGGCCCTGACCAAGGTGGACTCGGTGGACCCGGATCTTCTGGACCTGGCCCAGGAGGACGTGAGCGAGTTTTTGCAGGGCAGCTTCCTGGAGGAGGCGGCCATCGTGCCGGTTTCCGCCCACACCGGGGAAGGGCTGGACCAGCTGGTTTCCCTGCTGGACGAGATGGCGGGCACCCTGGTCTCACAGCGCTCCCATGACCTGTTCAGGCTGCCCGTGGACCGGGTGTTCTCGTTGCGCGGGCACGGCACGGTGGTCACGGGCACGCTCATTTCCGGCCAGGTGAGGGCTGGGGACCAGGTCATGATCTATCCGGGGGACCGCACCTCCAGGGTGCGCTCCCTGCAGGTCCACGAAGAGGGCATGGAAAGGGCGGAGGCAGGCCAGCGAACGGCCCTGAACCTGACCGGACTGGAGGTCGGGGACCTGCACCGCGGGGATGTGCTGGCACTCCCCCGGTCCCTGTTCCCGACCCAGGTCTGGGACCTGGAGCTGACCGCGCTCTCCTCCATGCCCAAGCCGCTCAAGCACCGCAAGGAGGTCCACTTCCACCACGGCGCCAGGGAGGTCATGGCCAGGATCTATCTCCTGGACCGGGAGGTCCTCAAGCCTGGCGAGACCGGCCTGGCCCAGGTGCGCTTCACCAGCCCCATGGTGGCGGTCTACGGAGACCGGTGCGTGCTCCGCTCCCTTTCGCCGCTTCGGACCATTGCCGGCGGCAAGGTCATCAACCCCATCGGGCGCAAGGTGAAGCGTTTTTCCCCCCAGCTGGACAGGCTTGAGCGTCTTGCGGGGGGTGAGGAACGGGACAGGGTCGTTGTCCAGCTCGAGCTGTCGGGCGCCCTTGGCGCGGACCCGGGGCAGCTCAGGATCATGACCGGGCTGGACAGCAAGCAGCTGGACAAGCTGCTGCAGGACCTGGGCAGCAGGCAGCAGGTCGCCTTGTACGACAGGGAGGAGAAGCGCTACGTTTCGGGAAGTCTGCTGGAGGAGCTGAAGCAGGGGCTGGTGGACCACCTTGCAGCATATCACGCCAAGCACCCCCTGCGCCCGGGGCTGTCCCGGGGGGAAATCCAGTCGGATTGGGGGCGGGGCCTGCCGCCAAAGCTCATCCACCACCTTCTGGAACGGTGCCAGCGAGAGGGGCTGGTGGCGGTCGAGCAGGACGTGGTCAAGCTGGCCGAGCACACGGTTTCCCTGGGGTCCGACCTGGCCAAGCTGAAGCAGGAGCTCCTGGACATCTACCAGAAAGCGGGCATCCAGCCCCCCAACCTGAACGAGGCCCTGGAGCGGCTCGGGGTCTCCAAGAATGAAGCGGCGCCCGTGCTCAGGCTGCTGCAGGAGTCCGGGAGCCTGGTCAGGGTCAAGGACACCCTGTACTTCAGCCCGGAAGCGCTGGAAGAGCTGCGCAGCAAAGTGCGCGACTACTTCAAGACCCGTGACGAGCTGACCCCGGCCGACTTCAAGGAGCTGACCGGCCTGTCCCGCAAGTACGCCATCCCCCTCATGGAGCAGCTGGACAAGGACAAGGTGACCATGCGCATCGGTGACGTGCGCAAGCTGCGCAAGGCGGGGTGAAGAGGAATAGAGGGGGAGTGCATAGGCATGATCTTCAAAGAAAAATGGCCGCGTCCAGGGACGCGGCCGTGCCGTCATGATGGGGTGAGTGAGGAGACTTGAACTCCCGGCCACCTGGGCCACAACCAGGTGCTCTACCTGACTGAGCTACACTCACCACCGGAGCGAGGGAAAATACGTCAGTTGGGCCGACCCGTCAAGGACGGGGAAGGGAAGCTCAAAGCTCAGGCTGAAAGCTCGAAGTGTAAATATTTTCGATTCCCGAAAGGAGTCCGCCGACGCCCGACTCGGGGACACTGACACCTAACATCTCACATAAAGGTTTTTATAATGGACAAACTAGTCATCGAGGGCGGGACGCCCCTGCGGGGGGCGGTACGCGTCAGCGGTTCCAAGAACGCGGCCCTGCCCATTCTGCTCGGTTCCATCCTGGTCAGCGGGCAGGTTCGCATCTCCAACGTGCCCGACTCCCTCCGGGACATAGCCACCACCTTGAAGCTGCTCACGCTTCTGGGCTGCGAGGTGCGCCCGGAGAACGGTTCCTTCGTGGTGGGTGCGGGCAACGGCCTGCAGCACGAAGCCCCCTACGACCTGGTGCGCACCATGCGCGCCTCGGTGCTCTGCCTGGGGCCGCTGCTGGCCCGGCTGGGGCGGGCCTCGGTGGCCCTCCCCGGAGGGTGCGCCATCGGCACCCGGCCGGTGGACCTGCACCTGCGCGGACTGGAGCAGATGGGGGCGCGTTTCACCCTGGACTCGGGGTACATCCTGGGTCAGTGCAAGCGGCTCAAAGGGGCGCACATCCAGTTCGACTTTCCCACGGTGGGGGGCACGGAGAACCTGCTCATGGCCGCAGCCCTGGCCAAGGGTCAGACCATCCTGGAGAACGCGGCCCGGGAGCCGGAGGTGGTGGACCTGGCCAACTTCCTCAACGCCTGCGGTGCGAAGATCACCGGACACGGCACCAGCCTCATCCAGGTCCAGGGTGTGGAAGAGCTTGCCGGCTGCGATTACCGGGTCATGCCCGACCGCATCGAGGCCGGGACCTATTTGGTGGCCGCAGCCATCACCAACGGCGAGGTGCTGGTGGAGGAGTGCCCCTGCGAGTGTCTGGAGGCCCTTTTGTTCAAGCTGCGGGAGATGGGCGTGCGCCTGCACGAGGAGGACGGCACACTCCTGGTCCACCGCAAGGGGCCCCTGCAAGGGGTGGACGTTGTCACCCAGCCCTACCCGGGCTTCCCCACCGACATGCAGGCCCAGGTCATGGCCCTGATGTGCCTGTCCAAGGGGTCTGGCATGGTCCGGGAGACCATCTTCGAGAACAGGTTCATGCACGCCCTGGAGCTGGTCAGGCTGGGGGCGGACATCAAACTTTCCGGGGACACGGCCATGGTGCGCGGGGTGAAGAAGCTGGTCGGCGCCCCGGTCATGGCCTCCGACCTCAGGGCCAGCGCCTCCCTGGTGCTGGCCGGCCTGGCCGCAGAGGGCCGCACCGAGCTGAACAGGGTCTACCATCTGGAGCGCGGCTACGAGAACATGGAGCAGAAGCTGCAAAACCTCGGGGCCTCGGTCTGGCGGGAGAAGGCCTGACGCATAAGGCCTGTCCACAGGTCTGACACATACAGACCTGACACAAAAATTCCGAAGAGGAGACGCAGCCTGCCCGAACTGTTGTTCTGAAAAGGGCGTCCCGCTCTTGGAGACAGATTTTACCCATTTCGCACCAGGTGCGAAATGGGTAATTTTTTCCATTTTTTTACCCATTTCAGACATAGCGTGAAATGGGTAAATCCAACAGCTGATCCGCCGCCTCTGGCGGCGAGACCCGAAAAGGTTCGACTGATTCAGAGTAGAACACATGCCAAGACAAAGGCAGGAGGCACTGGATCCCCGGGTCAAGCCCGAGGATGACTTTGAGTTTTCCGTCATAGTACAAAGGCAGGAATCTAGAGCGTTTTCGGTACTCGGTTTTGCAGAGCATCAAAGCGGACAGTCCCCCCGACAGACTGTCAGCATGCCAAGGGCTATGCCGGTGGCAACAGAATTATTACCCATTTCAGACATAGCGTGAAATGAGTAAAGTGTTTGGGCTGAATACGCCGAAAGCCTGGGGTGGCTTGTGGCAAGGTCCTGCCTCAGTAGGACGTTCATTTTTTTTGACTTATAAAATACTTTTACTTTGATCATCTATTTTCTTTTTGACTTGTGGTTTTGAAATTCATGGTTTTATTGACATTGCCTTTTTAAAGAGACATTTCAGGTGGAAGTGTTTTTTACGGCTTTCAAAAGCTGTATGTTCACATCCTGGAGTGTCGTGTCCCATCACAAAAGTTTATTCCACTGTAGGGCGGCAGCCCGAAGAGAGCACCAAGGATCGTCGGGAGCGTGCGGCAGGAAATGGTGAAGCCGGCCGGGCCCTGCCCACCCCTCCCTGGGCTTCTGCCCTGGCAGATGCACCTGATCGCGGCTTTGCTCGGGCTGGTGGCCCTGCGCTGCCTGGCCGCCGCCCTGGTCTCCCTGCTCATTGTCCTTGCCCTGGAGAGAAGCCTGCGGCATCCACCGCTCAATCCGGTCAAGCTTCTCGTGAGCTTCCTGCTCGGGCTTGCGGTGGCCCATGCCGTTTTCCCGCCGGGACCGCCGCCTGTGCCGCAGTGGATGGAAGAACGCCGCACGGTGCGGGTCGAGGGGT
>CAZQOG010000169.1:0-5171 GCA_964594925.1 uncultured Desulfohalobiaceae bacterium | reverse complement strand
TGGAAGAAGCTCTCCAAGGACCGGCTGGACATCGCAAAGGCCGAGACGATCCTCAACGAGGACCACTACGACCTGCAGAAGGTCAAGGAGCGCATCCTCGAGTACCTGGCGGTGCGCAAGCTCAACCCCAAGATGAAGGGCCCCATCCTGTGCTTTGTCGGCCCTCCCGGGGTGGGCAAGACATCCCTGGGGAGGTCCATCGCCCGGGCCCTGGGACGCAAGTTCATCCGCATGTCCCTGGGCGGGATGCGGGACGAGGCCGAGATCAGGGGCCACCGCCGCACCTACATCGGGTCCATGCCCGGCCGCATCATCCAGGGCATCAAGGACGCCGGCACCCGCAACCCCGTGTTCATGCTCGACGAGGTGGACAAGCTGGGTTCGGACTTCCGCGGGGACCCGTCCTCGGCCCTGCTGGAAGTGCTCGACCCCGAGCAGAACAACACCTTCACCGACAACTATTTGAACGTGCCCTTTGACCTTTCAAAGGTCATGTTCGTCTGCACGGCCAACATCCTGGACACCATCCCCTCGGCCCTCAAGGACCGCATGGAGATCATCCGCATCCCCGGGTACACGGCCCAGGAAAAGACCAAGATCGCGCGCCGTTACCTCCTGCCCCGTCAGATCGAGGAGAACGGGCTCAAGGAGGACCAGCTCAAGATCAGCGACAACGCCATCACCAAGGTCATCCGGGAGTACACCCGGGAAGCGGGGCTGCGGAACCTGGAACGGGAGATCGGCTCCATCTGCCGCAAGGTGGCCCGCAAGGTGGCCGAAGGCGACAAAGGGCCCTTCCGGATCACACCGCAGTCCGTGAACAAGCTCCTTGGCGTGCCGCGTTACCTGGAAGACGAGTGCGAAAAGGAGCTGCCGCCCGGAGTGGCCGTGGGGCTGGCCTGGACGCCCTCCGGCGGGGAGCTTTTGCACATCGAGGTCACGCCCATGCCCGGCAAGGGCAAGCTCATCCTCACCGGCCAGCTGGGAGAGGTCATGAAGGAGTCGGCCCAGGCCGCGGTCAGCTATGCCCGCAGCCGGGCGGACAAGCTGGGCCTCAACCCTGATTTTGCCGAAAAAAAGGACCTGCACATCCATGTGCCCGCGGGTGCCACACCCAAGGACGGCCCTTCGGCCGGCGTGACCCTGGTCACCGCCCTGCTCTCGGCCCTGACCAACACCCCGGTCAGGAACGACGTGGTCATGACCGGGGAGATCACCCTGCGGGGCCGGGTGCTGCCCGTTGGCGGCATCAAGGAGAAGATCCTGGCCGCGGTGGCCGCGAACAAGACCATGGCCCTGATCCCCGCCCAGAACCGCAAGGACTTCGAGGACATCCCCAGGGAGCTGCGCAAAAACATCACCATGGTCCCGGTGGAGTCCATCGACGAGATCTGGCCCCTGGTCAAGCAGGAGGAGGGCCAGGCCCCCAAGTGCTGAGCCCGCTTCCTCGATCCTGGACCCCTCCGTGAAGTCGAAAACGGGAGCTGTTGCAACGGCTCCCGTTTTTTTGTTGCCCAGATGGGTTGTCATTGGTCAGCAGGTGGGAAAGACTGGGTACATGTCAGACTTTCTCCCACGAAAAGAACTGATGCGTTTGTCGCCCCCCTACTCCCCACGGTCCGATACATCAAAGACCGTTACGGGAGATCTCGAACACTGCCAGCCTGCTCGCAGGGTACACCAGCTTCTGCGGCACAGACACACCAGCTGCCTGAGAACCTGGACCTTGGCCCTGTTCCTCGCGGCACTGCTGTCGCTCTCCTTCTGCCCCGTTTACGGCCGGGAGTCTGGCCCGGGATGGAACCAGTCGGCCATTCTCCAGGCCATCCAGGACAGCCCCTTTGAGGAGCCCATCCATGTGACGTCCAGGGAGGGTGGGGACGGCATGAGCGGTGAAGTCTATGCCGTGGTAAAGCAACGCTTTGCCGACCTTGGTGACACCCTGCACGCCCCCTCCAACTGGTGCGAGATCCTGTTTTTGCACCTCAACGTCAAGGCTTGCGTCATCGGGGAAAGCGGAAAGCTGATCATCTATTCCGGGCGGAAGTACTATCAGGAGCCCGAGGAGGCCAAGCGCATCGCCCTGCACCTGCGCGTCCAGGAGACCGCGAAAGACTTCCTGTCGGTCGAGCTCAGCTCGGACAGCGGCCCGTACGGTACCCGCGATTTTCAGATGCTGGTCGAGGCAGCCCCGCTGGATGGGGAACAGTGCCTGCTGCACCTGCAGTACTCTCTGGGCTATGGGTTTTTCACACGGATCGCCCTGAAGGCCTACTTCGCCACCCTCGGCAGAAACAAGATCGGGTTCAGCGTAACAGAGCCGGCCAGCAACGGGGAACCAGAGTATGTCGGGGGGGTGCGGGGCATGATCGAGCGCAACACCGTGCGCTTCTACTACGCCCTGGTCGCCTTTCTCGAAAATCCAAGGGAGGGGGACGAAGCGCTCCAGGCCAGGCTCGAGCGCTGGTTCGAGCTCACCGAGCGCCACCCCGAGCAGCTCCGGGAGATCGACAGGGAAACCTATCTGGAGCAGAAGCAGCAGGAACGCCGGGAGCAGGAACGGCTGCAGGACCAGAGAGAGGCCGCCCCCGAAGGCAGTACAGGTGGAACCTGATCCCGACCCTTCCGAATCCTGGTCCAATCCTTCACGCTGATCCCGAACCCTGAGGGTCTGCCTCGAACAGGGCCAGAAACTCCTGGTTTCCCTTGGGCCCCTTGACCCGTGCGGCCACCACGCCCAGACAGCCCAGTCCAAGCTCGTCGACCGCAAACCCGATCACCTCCTGTACCGCCTCCTGCTGCAACCTCTCAGAGCGCACCACCCCCTTGTCGGTCCTGCCACGACCGACCTCGAACTGTGGTTTGACCAGGGCGATGATGCGGCCGCCTTCCTTGAGGAAGTGCAGGCAGGGGGGGAGGATGTGCTGCAGGGAGATGAAGGAGCAGTCAACAGTGATGAGGTCCACAGATTCGGGGATCAAGTCGGGGGAGGCGTGGCGGAAGTTGACCCGCTCCAGGGTGACCACCCGGGGGTCGGATCTGAGCTTCCAGTCCAGTTGGCCGTAGCCCACGTCCACGGCATAGACCAGGGATGCGCCGTGCTGGAGCAGGCAGTCGGTGAACCCCCCGGTCGATGCCCCCACGTCCAGGCAGGTCAGGCCGGTCACCTCCAGGTCAAAGTGCTCCAGCGCGGTCTCCAGCTTTTCCCCGCCCCTTGAGACATAGCGTTGACCCGAGGACACCTCGAGCCTGGCGTCCGGAGAGAGCTGCTGACCCGGCTTGCCCACCCGCTCCCTGGTATCGGTATCATGCACGAGCTGGACCTCTCCGGCCATGATCAGCCGCTTGGCCCGCTCCCGGCTCTGGGCCAGGCCCTGCTCCACCAGGAGCTGATCGGCGCGGATTCGTTTTGGGGACATCGGGGCGGCCCGGGCAAGCTACTTCTTTACCAGCCCGAGCTTTTCAACGATCACCCGCCCCGCCTTCTCTGCGAACTCCCGGCGGGACAAGGAAGTCAGGTCTTCCTGGGTCAGGACCGGCTCGGGGCGGTTGATGAGCTGTTCCCGGGGACGGATGTCGTACTCCGGCGGAAAAGTGTCCTGGAAGTACATCTCCTGAAAGCCGATGAACTTGAGCATGTGGGCGGTGGCGTCCAGGATGGCCAGCTCGTCCTTGTCCAGCAGGTCGAGCTCCATGGCCCTGGTCAAGCCGGCAAGGCACTCCCCCCCCTGGGTGCAGGAGATGTGGCCGTGGCGGTTGGCCAGCAGCATGGACTCGATAATGGCCTGCTCCTCCACCTGGACCACGGCCACGCTCCCGCCCATCTCCTCGTACTGGCCTACCAGGTGGCGCACCCGGGGAAAGGACACCGGGTCGCCGATCATGGCCGCCTGGGCCACGCTCGGGGTCACGGTCACGGACTGGTAGCGGCGCCGTCCTTCCTCCTGGCTGTAGTAGCGGTAGACCGGGTCGGCGTGAGCCGACTGCACCCCCACCACCCGGGGCAGCTCCCTGATGGCGCCCAGGCGCCTGAGCTTGAGAAACCCGGACATGATGGCCGTGATGTTGCCGGCGTTGCCGATGGGCACGAACACGGCCTTGCCTGACATGTCCCAGTCAAACCACTGGGCCGTCTCAAAGGCGTAGGACTCCTGGCCCAGGATGCGCCAGGCGTTCTTGGAGTTGAGCAGGGCCACCCGGTAGTTGTCCGCCAGAAACTCCACCACCTTCATGCAGTCGTCGAATACCCCGGGAACCTCGATGACCGTCGCCCCGCTGCCCAGGGGCTGGGCCAGCTGCTGCGGCGTGACCTTGCCCTGGGGCAGGATGACCACGGATGTGATGGGGTCGCCCACGTAGGCTGCATAGAGAGCCGCTGCAGCCGAGGTGTCCCCTGTTGAGGCGCACACCGTCAGCACCTGGTCCCAGCCCTTCCGGCGCACCAGGGACTTCAGATAGCTGAAGGCGCAGGCCATGCCCCGGTCCTTGAACGAGGCGCTGGGATTCTGCCCGTCGTTCTTGAAGGCCAGGGGCTGGCCAATATGCCCCTGAAGCCTCTTGTTGGCCCTGATGACCGGGGTCTGTCCCTCCCCCAGGTAAACGATGTCCCCGGGCTCGAGCACCGGGGCCATGAGCTCGTAGAACCGGAACACCCCCCGCAGGGCGGGGTCTTTGGATGCCGCCCGCTGGTCGAAGGTGGCCCGCCATTCTTCCGGGGCATGGTCCAGGAGGTGGTCGAAGGTGGTGTCCTCCAGGAGAAGGACGCTGCGGCACTCGGGGCAGGTGTAGTGCAGCTGGTCAATCCCGTAGACGGCCCCACAACCAAGGCAGCGATACTGCATGTGCCCGCGGTAGATGGGAAAGTCGGCACTATCGGTCATGGTGGCCTCGGTTTTGATTCTTGTCCGGTTCAAATTCCTATTGAACAGAGCGATGACTGTTTGTCGCGTTCATGCCTTCCACATCGCTTACGCTATCAGGATAAATTGGGCCGCTCTTCAAGTCCTGCAATCTCGACCCCGACCCCAAGACAGAGCCACCTTCTGCCGGCCATTCCATCACCCTTCCGCCTTCACCCTTCCGCCTTCTGCCTTCACCCTTCCGCCTTCATCCTTCTGCCTTCATCCTTCCGCCTTCATCCTTCCGCCTTCATCCTTCCGCCTTCATCCTTC
>CAZQOG010000168.1:0-5213 GCA_964594925.1 uncultured Desulfohalobiaceae bacterium | reverse complement strand
TTGCTTGCCTTTCTTGTATATATTATATGGGACATAAAATTTGACCAGCGTACCACCTGGTGTAGGGGGGCACGGCGTAGATGCGCTTCTCACGGCCCGCGCCGAAGAGCTGCAAGGCCGGCATCCGGTCCATCTTGGGGTTGTCGAACTTGGGGATGGGGGAGGGGGCCATGACATACCTGTTGTTGACCCTGACCGGATAGTCCCAGCTGGTGGCTATCCGCCCGTGGCTGGAGATGTCCTCGTACAGCTTGACGTGCATGACCCCGTACTCCTCCAGCGCGTGCATCTTCCTGGTCTCGGTCTCCCTGGGCTCCATGAGCCTGAGGGGCTCGGGCATGGGGACCTGGTAGACCAGGACCTGCTCCTCTCCGAGCTGCTGCTCCGGGATGCGGTGCCTGGTCTGGATGACCGTGGCCCGGCCGGTTTCCCCGGTGGTCCCCACCCCGGCCGTCCTGGCGAAGAACTTGCGGATGGACACGGCATTGGTCGTGTCGTCCGACCCCTGGTCGATGACCTTGAGGGTGTCCCCGGGGCCGATGACGCTGGCGGTTATCTGGATGCCTCCCGTTCCCCAGCCGTAGGGCAGGGGCATCTCCCGGCTGGCAAAGGGGACCTGGTAGCCCGGGATGGCAATGGCCTTGAGCAGGGCCCGCCTGATCATCCGCTTGGTCTGCTCGTCCAGGTAGGCGAAGTTGTAGCCGGTCAGGCCCTGCCCGGTGGGGGCGGCATGGCTGCCCTGGCGCGGATGCCCGGCCACGGTGTTCATTCCTCTTCCCGGCCCGGGCCCCGCCCGCTGCCGCTTTCCATTTCCGCACGCATCTCCCGGACCATGACCAGCTCCCCCTGGAAGTCCACGTAGTGGGGCAGCTTGAGGTGCTGGACAAAGCCGGAGGCCTCCACGTTGTCGGAGTGGGAGAGCACGAACTCCTGGTCCTGGGCCGGGGCCGAGGCCTCCTGCCCGAGCTCCCGGCTGCGCAGCGCACGGTCCACCAGGGCCATGGACATGGCCTTGCGTTCGCAGTAGCCGAAGGTCAGCCCGTAGCCCCGGGTGAACTGGGGCGGCACGTCCCTGGAACCCTTGAACTGGTTGACCATCTCGCACTCCGTGACGGTTATCTCCCCGATCTCCACGGCAAAGCCAAGCTCCTCAGGCTCGATGACCACCCCCACCTCCCCCATGCGGATCTCCCCGGCAAAGGGGTGGGTGGAGCCGAACCCGCGCTGGGTGGAGTAGCCCATGGCCAGGAGAAACCCCTCGTCCCCCCGGGCCAGGTTCTGCAGGCGCAGGTCCCTGCCGGCGGGAAAGGTCAAAGGCTGCCGGGTCACGTCCCCAACCACACGTTCGTCGGGATCAGGCTCCTCGCTCTCGATCAACCCCTCCCGACCCAGGATCTCGGCCACCCGCGGGATGCGCCCCTGCCCCGGCCCTTCCCCCCTTGGCACCGGGGGCTCCTGAACAGGCCCCCCCCCGTCCAGGGAAAAGTCGATCAGCCGGTGGGTGTAGTCGAATGTCGGGCCCAGCACCTGCCCGCCCGGAAGGTCCTTGAAGGTGGCCGAGATGCGCCGCCGTACCGCCATGTTTGATGTGTCCAGCGGCCGTGAGGTGGCAAAACGGGGCAAGGTGGTGCGGTAGGCCCGCACCAGGAAGATGGCCTCGACCAGATCCCCCCTGGCCTGCTTGATGGCCAGTGCGGCCAGGCCGGGGTCGTGCAGGGAGCCTTCGGTCATGACCCGGTCGACGGCCAGGGAGAGCTGGGAGCGGATCTGGTCCACGCTCAGCTCTTGCACCCCCGGGTCCCCCCGGCGTTCAAGGGCCAGCAGCCTGTGGGCGTTCTCAATGGCCTGCTCACCCCCCTTGACGGCAACGTACATCCTGCTCCTCCAAG
This sequence comes from uncultured Desulfohalobiaceae bacterium, assembly GCA_964594925.1. Taxonomy (GTDB): domain Bacteria; phylum Desulfobacterota; class Desulfovibrionia; order Desulfovibrionales; family CAZUBS01; genus CAZUBS01. The sequence goes on along the minus strand of CAZQOG010000168.1, from coordinate 3,324 downwards.
ACCCGGGTTGTTCGCGGCAATGCCACCACCCCGTCCCCGGTCAGGAACAGGACGTCCACCCCCGTGGGGAACAGCTCGTGCTGCTCCCGGAAGTGTTTCCAGAAGGAGCTGCCCAACCCCGGGACTTCGAGCCTGGCCCGGCCGTTGATCCCGGGGCCCTGAAGCACCATGCCCCGATCCCGGTGCAGCTCCGGCACCTGGACGAGCACCGTTGTGGAGCGGTCGGGGTACTCCGGGGTCCCTGGCGCAAAGGAGTCCAGCCGCGGCACGCCCTGCGGGCCGCAGACCAGGGCGAATGCAGCCCGGTCGGGTGCTTGGACCAGGGGGCAGCCGCAGTGGAAACGGAAGTAGGTGCCGGCCTGGCTTCCGGGCAGGGACGGGTCCAGCCACAGGGGTGTGTCCATGTCGGCCAGGGTCAGGAGCACCCCGGCCGCAGCCGCGGTCACCCCCTCCGGCGGGGTCAGGGAAACCGGGACCGCCTCCAACCTCCCCGGATAGGCCAGGGCCCGCATCACGGCCCGGAAGCATCGCTGGGCGTCGAATACAGGATCCTCAAACCCTGGCCCGATGTCGTGCTGCGCACCAATGTTCATGGCTTGCCGCCCCGAAGTGATGTCATCGCTGCCCCCCTCCAGCTTTCCGCCTTCACCCATTCCCCTTCCCTCACCCGTCCTCCCCCCGGACCAGGGTCACGAAGTCGACCCTGGTGGCGGCGACCGACCTGAGGCGTTCGGCCTTTCGTTCCTGCTGGGCCTTGTGCAGCGGGTCGACCAGGCTCTTTGCCAGCCCGCCCCCTTCCCCCCCCGCCTTTTGCAGCAGGGCGTCGAACAGGGCGGTCAGCTCGGCGTGGCGGGGTTTGCGCCCGGCCACGCAGCCAAACCCCACCTCGCCGGAGGACAGCCTGACGGTGCAGCGGGTGACCGTCATCTCGCCGAGGTTGAAACGGACCCCGGTGTTGCCCGCCCGGGCCCTGACCATGACCATGCCGGCCTCGGGCGGGCGCAGGACCTTGTAGTCGGGCTTGCGCCCGAGGGATCCCCAGCCCTCCTCGAGCTCCGACTCCCCGGCCTTGGCCAGGACCGCCAGCCAGTGCTGCCTGTGGGCAACGGCTTCGGGGGTTCCTGTTTCCCTGTTCACGACCACTTCCTTGTTTGGAAAGACTCAGGGTTCTTCGACGTCTTGCATGGGGTTCGCTGTCCCGCAGGGACGAAACCCTGCCTTTTCAGGACATGATCGAGCTGACGATCAATGAAAAGTCCGATTCCAATTACGATCACGACAACGAAGCACCTCTCCAGGCCCTGCAAAGGAATCTATCCAAACCGACATGGGTTTTCCCGGCTGGTTCCGGGGTTTACCGCCCCCCGTGATCCGCCTGTGCCCGCCGGGCAAGCCCGCGAGCCGGTGGCGGGGTGCCTGCCGGGCCGGCGAATACCGCAGCCCAGGAGCCGGGGGCATCAGAGAATCCGGCTCCCCTTGCGCCACACGGTGCGGACCACGGGCACCCCCCCGTGCAGCCGGACCCGGACCAGGTCGGCCAGCTTGCCGGCGGCGATCTCCCCCCGGTCGTGGAGGCCGAGCACCCCCGCCAGGTTTGCCGAAACAGTGGCCACGGCCTCGGGCAGGTGCATGTCCAGCTTTTGGTGGAGGAGAAAGGCCGCGTGCAGCAGGCTCTTGGGGGCGTAGTCCGAGGACAGGGCGTCCAGGTAGCCCTTTGCGGCCAGCTCCATGGCCGAGGCATTCCCGGAGTGGGAGCCGTTGCGCACCACGTTGGGGGCCCCCATGACGATGGTCAGGCCCTCCTGGTGGGCCTTCCTGGCCGCTTCGATGGTGGTGGGGAACTCCGAGATGGTCACCCCGTGCCCCGCCCCCTCCAGCACGTGCTCCTCGGTGGTGTCGTCGTGGCTGGCCAGGGGCAGCCGCCTCTCGAGGCACATGGTCACGATCTGCCTGCGGTGCCTGTCGGCGTTGCGTGCCTGGAGGGCCTGCCTCCCCCTGAGCATGCCCCGGGCGTCCTCCTCGGTCCAGCCATCCTTTTCGTGGTACTTGCGCCACTTCGAGAGGTCCGTCCACTGGCGCTGCCCCGGGGTGTGGTCCATGAGCGACACCAGGCGCAGCAGGGGGTCGTCCACGAAGCCGGAGAACATGTCCACGACCTGGTCGTCGGGGTACTCGCAGCGCAGGTGCAGCAGGTGGTCGGCCCGCAGGTACTTTTCGCGCCGGGCCTCGCGGATGGCCCGGACGGACTTCTCCAGCAGCTCCCGGCGGTTTGTGCCCGGTTCGTACTCACCCACGAAGAGGCCGTCCAGCACCGTGGTGATGCCCGCCCCCACCAGCTGGACGTCGTGGGCCAGGAGCGCCGAAAGGGCCGAGGGCCACTCCACCCCGGGCCTGGGGATGAGGTGCTTCTCCAGGTTGTCGGTGTGCATCTCGATCAGCCCGGGCAGCAGGTAGTCGCCCTGCAGGTCGACAGCCCCCCTCAGGGAGGTCCTGCCCGGGTCGACGTCCCGCAGATAGCTGCCGTAGGCGCACACCGTGCCGGTAAAGACCCCGTCCCCGGTCACCACCCGTGCGTTGGTGAGCACCAGCTCCTGTCCCACGTGGTTCACCTCGCCGTTGCCGGTTTTGAGAAAGCAGCCTCTTCTAAGGAACCAGCCGTGTACCCCCCGTGACGAACCGGTGAAGTTCCGGTGACAGACACCGGGCCCCACCGTGCTGCAGCGGCAGGGCCCCCCGCCACCCCTTTGCAACGCACTTGAGCCCCGCAGCCCCCTCGGGTACCATGCGCTTCGGCTGGATCTTTTCAACCAACAAGGAGCAGACCACATGCCCGAAAAGGAAGCCTTCAAGAACACCATGCAGGAGCAGCTCGACGAGTGGCAGCGCAAGATGGAGCAGGCCAGGACCAGGGCCGCAACCGCCCCGCCCGAAGAGCGCGAGTACTACCGGGAAAAGTTCGAGCAGCTCAGCGACCAGTACGAGACCGCCCGCTACAAGCTCACCCTGCTCAAGGCCGGCAGCGCCGACGCCTGGGACGAGCTGCGCGACGGCTTTGAAAAGGCCTTTGCCGAGTTCAGGAAGGGCTTTGAAAAGGCCATGAAGAAGCTGTGAAGATAAGGGTGAAGGCGGAAGGATGAGGGATGAGGGAAGAAGGCAGAAGGAGGAAGGGGACGGATGAAGGGGGAATTTTAAGGCATAAGGCCTTTTTCAACATTGATTTGTAGAGGGCATCAGGACCAAAAGAATACAGAGGATTTCTCTTCCTCTGGTAGGGGCGCGTGGTACGCGCCCTTCTTCTGACGGGGTTTGGTTCAGGTCCGGGGT
>CAZQOG010000167.1:0-5229 GCA_964594925.1 uncultured Desulfohalobiaceae bacterium | reverse complement strand
ACCCACCCGCTGACCGGTTCGCAAAGCCAGAATGGATGGCTGTTCACCCGCCGGGAAGGCGCGGCCATTCTCCCGGATGGCCCTCCAGCCCTTGTCCATCGAGAAGATCCCCTGCATGCGGGCAGCCGTCATGCCCAGGATCTCTTCTGCTGCGGGATTGGCCGTGATGATCTCCCCCTCCCAGTCCAGGCATACCACCCCGACACTCATGTTCTCGAACAGAAGCCTGAATCTGGCTTCGCTTTCCTGAAGCCGGAGGAGCTGCTTTTTCCGCTCCAGAGCGAACAGAAGGGCCCTCTTGAGGTTTTGCGTGTCCACATCTCCCTTGACCAGGCAGTCCTGGGCCCCTTTCCGGATCGTCTGCAAAGCATCGGCTTCATTGTCCCGGGAAACGAGCACTACCACGGCCGCACCCGGCCACGACTCAAGGACCTTCTCCAGGCCGGACATCCCCCGACTGTCCGGCAGGTCCAGGTCCAGAACGACCAGGTCGATGTCCCTAGCTGACATGCGATCCAGGGCGCTGCTCAGCCTGTCCGCATGACAGAGCTCCAAATGTTCGCGGAAGCTCGACTCCAGCATACGCCGGAACATCTCCGCCGCGGCCTCGTTGGAGTCCAGCAGCAGGATGCGCAGTGTCTTGGGGTTTTTCATGATCTGGTCAGGTGCTTATGCAGCTCCTACACCCCCGCCCGATCATGGATGATCAGCCCCAGGATCAGGCCGCCGGCCAGGTACTCCACCACCGTGCCCCAGCACCAGACAAAGGCCAGGAAGTAGGGGACCGGCATGCTGGCGTAGGTGGCGTAGCCCATGGGGATGCCCACGCCCAGGCCGTAGATCAGGGAGTAGATCAGCGCCCTGCCCAGGGTGCGCCTGTCGAAGAAGAGCACGTAGATCAGCACGAAGGCCGTGGCAGCCACCAGCGTGGTCAGGTAGATGAGCCAGTAGTTCATCTGCTCGTGTGGTCGCCACAGGGCCTGGGAAGCCTGGTAGCTGTCGGTCAGGACGACGCCGTGGATGAGCCCGTCCAGAATGGTCCAGGCCGCGAACACCGCCAGCACGGCCAGGATGGTCCGCTTGGTCATTGTCTTCCTCCTTGTGTTGCATGGTCCTTCTTCCCTCTCCTACAAGTAGATAGCATACCCCAGGATGCACGCAACCACGCTTCGCTCCAGGGGATTCACGATTTCAAGGGACATCTCTTCCATGCTTCGCCGGGATAGGGGCACTTTCAATTTCACTCTGCTGTGCTATGCTCTCCCAAAAGGACCACTTACCAGATAAGGAGAAGACCATGGCCACGCACACTGAAATCATCCTCCACGGCCGCCCGCCCCACGACACCGCCCGCAAGCTGCGCTGGACCGGGATCGCCTTTCTGGCCATCGGCATCCTGGCGGTTGTGCTGCCCGCCCTGACCGGCCTGACTCTGGGGATCATCCTGGGCCTGCTCCTGCTCCTGGGCGGGGCGGCTCAGCTGGTCTACGCCTCCCAGTCCCGCCTGCACAAGGGGACCAAGGTGCTGGCCGGAATCGTGTACCTGTTGCTGGGCATACTGCTGCTGGCCTATCCCCAGGCCGGCCTGGTCTCCCTGGCCCTGATCATCGGCATCCTGTTCCTGCTGGAGGGGCTGCTGGAGATCTGGTACGCCACCCGGCTGCGCCCGCTCAGCAGCTGGGGGTGGGTCATGGCCGGCGGGGTGATCTCGATCCTGCTGGCCCTGCTCATCTGGGCCGGGCTTCCCCAGGGCGCCGCCTGGATCATCGGGCTGCTCTTCGGCATCGGCCTGATCGTGAACGGGATCGCCATCCTGGGGTTGTCCAGCATTGTGCGGGAGGCTTGAGGGGCGGGAATCGGCACTGCAATCGTGCACGGCCCTCCTGAGACGCCGCCACGGACGCCTCAGAAACCTGCACGAGACAGCATACCCTGACAGGGAGACCAAAAAATGAAGAAAACAGTTGTTCTCATTGCAGTGCTGCTGCTCCTGGCGCCGGGTGTGCCGGCAGTGCAGGCGGGGTGGAAGGACGTCCTGGACACGATCACGGAAGGGGACTCCCCAGCCAAAGGCCTGACGAGCGGCGCCCTGACGCAATCTGAAATGGCCGCCGGGTTGCGCCAGGCCCTGAAGCAGGGCATCAGGAATGCCGTGGACTCCCTGGGGCGCCCGGACGGGTTCATGGGCAACCCCGAGGTCAGGATTCCCATGCCGGACAAGCTCAGGACCGTGGAAAAGGCTGCCAGGGCCCTTGGCCGGGACGAGCTGGCCGACGAGTTCATCCTGTCCATGAACAGGGCCGGGGAGAAGGCCGTCCCCGAGACCCTGGACATCCTGACCAGCGCAGCCGGCAACATGACCCTGGAGGACGCCCGCTCCATCCTGAACGGGCCAGAGGACGCCGCCACCAGGTATTTCGAGCGCACCTCGCGGCAAGACCTTGCCAGGCGGATCGAGCCCATTGTTGCGGAGTCCACAAAACGGGTGGGCGCAACCGCACGCTACAAGGATCTGACCGCCAAGGCCGCTCCCCTGTCAGCCATCACCGGGGGGCAGAGTCTCCTGGACCTGGACCGTTACGTGACCGGGAGATCCCTGGACGGTCTGTTCCTGCTCATGGCCCGGGAAGAGAAGCGCATCCGCGAGAACCCCGCAGCCCGGACCACCGAGCTGCTGCAAAAGGTCTTCGGCAGGTAGGGGAGCAAGGGCCGGGTAGTGGACGCACACCACATGTGGCGGTATATCCGGAGCCGTCCCTGCCGACCTTCTTCCGACTGGAGCCGCCCATGTCCATTTCCTCCCGCTTTGCCACCCTCAACCCCAAGAACCTGGTTCGGTCCCTGCTCAAGGGCTGGCTCGACAAGATGCTCGCTGAGGCGGGCTCGGTCCTCGATCTTGATTTTTCCTTCAAGGGCAACCAGCTGACCACGCTCCTGGAGTTGAACGGGGAGAGTGAGCCCGTCAGCGTGACGGCCACTGGTTTCCTCATCCTTGCCGACGGCACGGTCACCATCCGCAGCGTGGAGTCCACCAAGCCGTGGCTGGCCGTCGTGCTGAAGAAAGCTGCTGACGACGGCATGTTCTCGATCCCGGAAAAACACCTGAACAAGCTCAAGTACATCAAGCCCTTGTTCAGATAGCCCCTCCCACCTTTTTGACTTCACCCCCAGACTTCATTTATTCACACCAGGCCATTCACTTTGCACAAGGAGGCACAGGTGACAGACACCCCCATTCAGGACCTCTACGAAGACGACTACAGCCACTGCTACGGCTGCGGCCGGCTCAATGAGCACGGCCTGCAGATCAAGACCCGCTGGGACGGCAGGGAATCCGTTACAGAGTTCGAGCCCCGGCCGCATCACATGGCCGTGCCCGGGTATGTCTACGGTGGCCTGATCGCCTCCCTGGTGGACTGCCACGGCACGGCCACCGCTGCTGCCGCAGCTTCAGAGGCACAAGGGATCGATCTCGGCCGGGAATGTCCGCTGCGTTTTGTCACCGCCTCCCTGCAGGTGGATTACCTGCGCCCCACCCCACAGGGGGTCCCCCTGACCCTGCGGGGGCACATCAAGGAGCTGGGGGAACGCAGGGTGACCGTGGAGGTCTCACTCTATGCCAACAATGAGGAAAAGGTTCGGGGCCGGGTGGTGGCCGCCCGCATGCCCGAACGCATGAAGCAGTGACACCCCGGGACCGGCTGGAGCACGACATGGACATCACCAATCTGTACGCAATCCTGGAGCAGGCCGAGACCGACCCGGCCGTGGGCATCAAGGTGGTCAGGATGACCGGGGACGAGGGGTTCTCCTTGTTCGGGGCCGAGATAGCGGGCCACAAGAAGGTGGGGGCCCACTACCACGACAAGGGCATCGAGACCTACCAGATCATCGAGGGGCAGGGGGTCATTCACCTGGGGGTGCCGGCCGCTGGCGACGCGGTGGACTGGCGGGAGTCCCTCCCGGTCGCAGCGGGAGACTGCTTCACCGTGGAGCAGGGCCAGGTGCACCAGCTCGAGAACACCTCACCCACCCGGCTGGTGGCCGTGTTCGGCTGTCCCACCTCCCACCTGGGCACCGACCGGACCATGGTTGACGGCAGACCATGAACGAAATGCCGCACTCCCCCCGTTTGGCGAACGGCATCAGCCCGGGTCAGCGCCCCTCCCCGCACCGCTTTCATTCCAAAGCGATATGTCCTATGCAGGGGGGCGGCAAAAGATGATCAAACGACCCTGGTTCTGGGAGAGGCGCTCTTCAAGGAGTTGAACGCAATGTGGATACTGGTGGGCAAGTGGGAAAAGGACCCGGACAAGCGCGACCAGGTCATGAGCGAGGTGGCCGAAACCGTGGAGCACTGGGAAGAGCTGGCCCTGGACGTCGGGCTGGACCCGTCCAAGAACGTCAACCTTGCCGAGGACGAAAAAGAGATCCGGGTCGGCATCAGTCAGGAAATGCGATCCTTCTACCGGGGCGTTCCCCTGCCCAAGTAGCCGCGCACCCTTGCACCTGCTGCGTTCAAGAGACCATCCCCCGGTCATTCATCGCAAAAGACACGGATTCGGCTGGGCATGGATGCCCACGGGCTCCACGTGTGGGCTGTCAAGGTACTCTTGAACCGGATGACCCATTTTTTTCGTCGAAGAAGCAAAAAAGCCTTTGCAGCAGGCCCGAGCTAAAAACCACTCCCACCTTGAATATTTCTCTTGGCGCGGGCAATGACTGCAGCGACCTTTTCCTCCTGCTCCCGGGGAGAGAGATAGGGCGTCTGCCTGATCTCGGTTATCTCCTGCTCGTGCTCCCTTTTCCGCACGGCCGCCGTGTCGATCTTCCCGATCAGCTCCGCAAAATCGGCCGGCTTCATGATGTAGTCGTAGGCGCCTTCCTTCATGCCCTGCACTGCCGAATCCACCGTGGCGTGCCCGGTCAGCAGCACCACCTGGATCAGGGGCTGCTGCTCCTTGATTCTGTGCAGCACCTCCACCCCGTCCATGCCCGGCATCTTCACGTCCAGCAGGACCACGTCGGGAACGAACCCCTCTTCAATGACCGCGAGACCATCCCTGCCGTTCAATGCAGTCCGCACCTCATACCCCCGGACAGACAGGCGCTCGGACAGGGCTGAGACAAACTCCTCTTCGTCATCGACGAGCAACAGACGCGTCGGCTGCATTCCGTTCTCCCTCCTTTTTCCTGTGACAGAGAAACCTTCCCTGGACCCCAAGCTGA
>CAZQOG010000166.1:0-5246 GCA_964594925.1 uncultured Desulfohalobiaceae bacterium | reverse complement strand
ACCGTCATACAATGTCGGATCAGTGAGCTCAAAGGCGGCCGCATCCTGGCCTTCAACGAAGACCCTTCGTTCGGCAACTGCCTGGACGGGCTGATCCTTGTCGACCTTTTGCAAACCGACACCCGGACCCTGGGCAGGTTCATGGGCGAGCACCGGGCCCGTGGGTTCCTGGCCCACCACCAGGGCGAAGCCCTGCTCCCTTCAGCCGCGGCGTAAACAGAACACCCGGCCGGCAGAACACGTGCACAGGGGGCGTGCGCCGCACCCGGCAAGCAAAGGTCCCTTCCGCTCTGGCCCCTTGCCCGGATTGCACCCCCTGGTCGCCGCCCCCTGGCCAATCTGGGTCCCGGCTGCTACACCCCTCCCCATGTCTTCGCGTCGTTCCCGGGTGGTGGTCCTCGGCCTGGACGGGCTGCCTTTTTCCCTGGCCCGATCCCTGTGCCGGCAGGGGCACCTGCCCAACCTGGCCGGGCTGGCCCTGTCGGACCTGGCCCTGCCCATCCGGGCCGAGCTGCCCGAGCTCTCCCCGGTGAACTGGACCTCCTTCTTCACCGGGGAAGGCCCGGAGCGCCACGGCGTGTTCGGCTTCACCCACATCGACCCCCACAGCTACGCCCTGTCCATGACCGACGCCACCCGGGTGGCCGTGCCCACCATATTCGACCGGCTGGGCAGCCGCGGCCTGGTCAGCAAGGTGGTCAACCTGCCCGGGACCTACCCGGCCCGGCCCCTCAAGGGCATGCTGGTGGCCGGGTTCGTGGCCCCGGACCTGGAAGGCGCGGTCTACCCGCCCTTCCTGCTCGGCCCCCTGCGGGGGATCGGCTACCAGCTGGAGGCCGACACCCACCGGGGCGGGTCCGACCCCGGCTTCCTGCTCCAGGACCTGCGCCGCACCCTGGACTCCCGGCGCAAGGCTTTGGAGCTGTTCTGGCCCGACCTGGCCTGGGACCTCTTCGTGCTGGTGCTCACCGAGACCGACCGGCTGGGCCACTTCCTGTTCCCCGCCCTGAGCAGTGAAAACGACCCGCTGCACTCCGCCTGCCTGGATCTCCTGCGCCACTGGGACCGGCTCATCGGCGAGGTGCTGGACCGCTTCCGGGCCCTGCCCGAGCCCAAGCGGCTGGTGGTGCTGGCCGACCACGGCTTTGCCCCGCTGACCGTGGAGGTGGACCTGAACGCCTGGCTCAGGGGGCAGGGGCTGCTCCACCTCCTTGGCCGGCCGCGGGACGAGTGGGACGCCGGCCACATCGCACCCGGGACCCGGGCCTTCGCCCTGGACCCTGGGCGCATCCACCTGCACACCACGGACGGCTTTGCCCGGGGCAAGGTCGGCCCGGCCGAGGCCGCGGACCTCAGGAAGCGCTTGCCTTCGATGCTCATGGACTTACACTACCGGGGCGAACCCGTGCTCGAGCGGGTCTGGCTCAGGGAGGAGCTCTACCCCGAACCCTGCCACCCGGCAGCCCCGGACCTGGTCTGCCAGTCCCGGGCCGGCTTCGACCTCAAGGGCAAGTTCGACCGCGGCGAGGTCTTCGGCCACTTCGGGAGGCGCGGCTGCCACACCGCTGGCGACACCTTCTTCTACGACAGCCTGGGCGCCCGGCCCTCACGGGTGCGTGACGCGGGCCGGCTGGTGCTCGAGCACCTGGACACACGGGACCTGGTCCTTACGCCCGGAAAAACGGACAGCACATGACCCTGAACCTCGAAGAGCAGCTCAACCCGTCCCAGCTCGAGGCCGTCAAGGCCACCGAGGGGCCGGTGCTGGTCATTGCCGGCGCGGGCAGCGGCAAGACCCGGACCATCGTCTACCGTTTGGCCCACCTGGCCCGGCAGGGCGTGCCCCCGGAGTCCATCCTGCTCCTGACCTTCACCCGCAAGGCCTCCCAGGCCATGCTCAACCGGGCCGGCCGGCTCATGAAGGGCAGCCTGCACGGCGTGACCGGGGGCACCTTCCACTCCTTCGCCTTTGGGGTGCTGCGCAGGTACGCGGCCGCCCTGGGCTACCCCGGGGGCTTCACCATCATGGACCGGACCGACGCCGAGGACGTGCTCAAGCAGGTCCGGGACCGGGCCGGCCTGGGCAAGGGGGACCGCTCCTTCCCCAAGAAGTCCACGGTCATGTCCCTGATCAGCAAGTCCCGGAACAAGGAGCTGGACCTGGAGACCCTGCTGGAGCGGGAGTCCTTCCACCTGCTGCCCCACCTGGAGGACCTGCGCTCCCTGACCCGGCTCTATGCCGAGTTCAAGCACGAGCACAGCCTCATGGACTACGACGACCTGCTCTTCCACCTGGAGCGGCTGCTGACCACCAACCCCGACCTGGCCGACTTCCTGCGCCTGCGCTACCGCTACCTCATGGTGGACGAGTACCAGGACACCAACCTGGTCCAGGGGCGGCTGGTCAAGCTCCTGGCCGGGGAGAACGGCAACGTCATGGCCGTGGGCGACGACGCCCAGTCCATCTACGCCTTCCGCGGGGCCACCGTGCACAACATCCTGGGCTTCACCCGCTCCTTCCCAAAGGCCCGGGTCATCAAGCTGGAGCAGAACTACCGCTCCACCCAGCCCATCCTGGACCTGACCAACCAGATCCTGGCCCAGGCCCGGGACAAGTACGACAAGCACCTCTTTTCCGAGTCCACCACCGGGGGGCTGCCCTGTGTGGTGCGCCCCTTGAGCGACATGACCCAGGCCCGCCTGGTGGTGGACAGGGTCGCGGAGCTCTCCGCCTCCCTGCCCCTGAGCGAGATCGCGGTCCTGTTCCGGGCCGGCTACCAGTCCTACCCCGTGGAGGTGGCCCTGAACAAGGCCGGCCTCCCTTTTCGCAAGTACGGGGGGATCCGCTTCTCCGAGGCCGCCCACATAAAGGACGTGCTGGCCCACCTGCGGCTGGTGGTCAACCCGGGGGACCTGCCGGCCTGGCACCGGGCCGTGGGCCTGATCCAGGGGGTGGGCCCCAAGACCGCGGAGCGCCTCTACGCCAGCCTGATGGGCCGCACCGACCCCTCCTACGCCCTGAAGGCGCGCACAAGGTTCCCGGCCCTGGGCCTGCTCCTGGGGCTGCTGGACACCCTGCGGACCGCCCCGGGCAAGCCCATGGACGCCCTGGAGGAGATCCTGGAGCACTACCAGCCCGTGCTGGAGGAGCGCTACCCGGACGACTACCCCAAACGCCAGGCCGGCCTGGAGCAGCTGCTGCAGATCGCCTCCTCCTACAGCGACACCGACACCTTCCTGGCCGACATGAGCCTGGAGGAGCCCGAGGGCCGGCACGGGGGGGAGGACGTGGACAGCCTGGTCCTGTCCACGGTGCACTCGGCCAAGGGGCTGGAGTGGACCGCGGTGCTGGTCATCGACCTGGTGGAGGAGCGCTTCCCCTCGCGCCACGCCCTGGCCAGCCAGGACGACCTGGAGGAGGAGCGCCGGCTGCTCTACGTGGCCTGCACCCGGGCCCGCGAGCACCTCAGCCTGTTCGTGCCCGACTCGGTCTACAACCGCTACAACGACCGCAGCGACGCCACCGTGCCCAGCCCCTTCCTGCAGGGGCTGAACCCGGACACCTTCGAGGAGTGGCGGGAGGGCTACACCGGCAACATGACCAGGCGCACCCCGCTGGCCGCCAAGGGGGACGAGCGCACCGAGCCGCCGCCGCAGCCGGAAGCGCAGCGCCTGGGCCACTGCTTCCACAAGATCTTCGGCCGGGGCAAGCTGGTGGCCTTCCTCCCCCCCAACAAGTACCGGGTCAACTTCCCCGGCTTCGGCCTCAAGGTCATCATCGGCGACTACTTGCAGATGGAGGAGTAAACGCCCTATGGGTGTTTACAGTTCGAAGTTCGAAGTTCGAAGTTGGAAGGGAAGACATTGATCTCCAAGGAGTTTCATGCATAGGTTACTCAGATCGAGGACATTGTAAGAATTGAGAAGTGCACCATGAATGATTGTAATATTTCTTTCCTTCGAACTTCGAACTTCGAACTTCCAACTTCTTCGGAGCAGCCTGATGCTCCGCAGTGAAGACGACTTCCTGGCCCTGATCGACCGCTGCTTCCCCAATGCCGGACCGGGCATCCTGACCGGGCGGGGGGACGACTGCGCCGTGCTGGAGGTGCCTGGCACCATCTGTTTGACCACCGACCTCTTCCTTGAAGGGACCCACTTCCGCCTGGACTACTTCTCGCCCGGCGACGTGGGCCACAAGGCCCTGGCCGTGAACCTGAGCGACATCGCCGGCATGGGTGCCCGCCCCCTGGGATTTTCCCTGGGACTGATGGTCCCTCCCGGCCTGGACCAGGGTTTTTTCGAGGAGCTTTTCGCGGCCCTGGCGGCGCTGGCCGAACGGTCCGGCTGCCCCCTGACCGGGGGCGACCTCAGCCGGGCCGACCGCCTGGGCCTGTCCATCACCGCCTGGGGCGGCTCCCCCCGCTTCCTGGCCCGCGGGTCGTGCCGGCCCGGGGACCTGCTCTTCACCCTCGGCCCCCTGGGCCTGGCCCGGGCCGGGCTGCTGGCCCTGGAGCAGGAGGGGCGCCGGGCCGCAGCCCGCTCTTTTCCCGCAGCCGTGGACGCCCACCTGCGCCCTGAGATCGACCTGCCCGCGGCCCTCACCCTGTCACGGTCACCCGCGGTGCGGGGCCTCATGGACGTCTCGGACGGGCTGGCCCGGGACCTGCCGCGATTTGTGGGGCCCGATCTGGGAGTGGAAATCGAGCTTCGGGCCTCGGAGCTTTCCTCAGAGGTCGTGGCCTTTGCACAGCGCACAGGGGCCGACCCCCTGGAGTTCGCCCTGCTCGGCGGCGAGGACTACGCCTTGCTCGGCGCTGCGTCACCGCAGGGCTTTCCCGCGCTTAAGGCAGCCCTCCCAGGGCTCACCAGGCTGGGAAAGGTCCTGGACGCCCCGGGGCTGTGGCGGGGCGGGGAGCGGCTCGCTCTGAACGGGTTCGACCACTTCATGGAAAAGTCCCCGGAGAAAATCACGGAGAAGACCACGGAGTAGACCTGATGCCCAACCCCCTGCTGCACCCCATCGGCACGGTCCGCTCGCCCCTCAGGGACCCCGCCCAGGCCCCCATGCAGGGGGATCACTCCTGTCCCGAGGCCGAGCTGGTCATCGAACCGGGCTACCTGGATGCCCTGGAAAGGCTGCAACCGGGCCAGGAGATCGAGGTCCTGACCTGGCTGCACCTGGCCGACCGCTCCGTTCTCCGCTGCCACCCCCGGGCGACCCGGAGCGCCCCCTGCACGGCGTC
>CAZQOG010000165.1:0-5341 GCA_964594925.1 uncultured Desulfohalobiaceae bacterium | reverse complement strand
TGGACGATCACGATGACGTGCAGAAGGTCCATGCCAACTTCGACCTGCCCGACGATTTCGATATGGACGCGGAAGGGTAGGTGGCGAGCGGGCCGGCAACGCACGACAGGGGGATCCTGGTTCTTGGGGTGGACCCGGGTTCCCAGTGCACCGGCTTCGGCCTGGTCCGGGAGTGCTCCGGGCTGCTGGAGCTGGTGGAGACGGGCACCGTGCGCACCAACCCCGGCCACAGCTTTGTGGACCGGATCGGCTTCATCTTCAGCCGTTTGGCCGAGCTGGTTGACCGCTGGGCCCCGGACGAGGCGGCCGTGGAGGACGTGTTCGTGTCCAAGAATGTCTCGTCAGCCCTCAAGCTCGGTCAGGTCCGCGGAGCCGCTGTCGTGGCCTGCACCAGCCGGTCCGTGCCGGTGTTCAGCTACGAGCCGGCCCAGATCAAGAAGAGCCTGGTCGGGGGGGGGCGCGCGGACAAGGGCCAGGTGGCCTTCATGGTCGGGCAGATGCTCGGGGTGCGGCCTTCCTGGTCCAGGGACAGCAGCGACGCCCTGGCAGTGGCCCTGTGCCATCTCAACCAGCGGCGGCTGAACCGGCTTCTGAGCAAGGCACTATGATAGGCTACCTGGAAGGAACCCTGCTCGACCTGGGCAGCCAGAGCTGCATCCTGCGCACTCCAGGCGGCGTGGGGTACGAGGTCCGGCTGATCGGGTCCGTGGCGTTGCGGCCTCCTGCACAGGGCGAGGCCGTGACCCTGTTCGTGAAGACGGTGGTCAAGGAGGACGCCATTGACCTTTACGGGTTTTGCTCCAGGGAAGAGCGGGACACCTTCGAGCTGCTGCTCTCGGTTTCCAAGCTTGGCCCCAAGACGGCTTCGGCCATCCTGGCCGCCTTTGAGCCGGCTGCCTTGGCCGACGTGGTGCTCCGGGAGGATGTCAAGGCCATGAGCCGGGTGCACGGAATCGGCCCCAAGTCGGCCAAGCGCATCCTCTGGGAGCTCAAGGACCGGTTCACCTTTCAGGATACGGCTGCTGCAGGCTCGGTGCGCCTGGAAGCGGACCGCCCCGGGACGGTCTGTGCCGACGCCCTGGCCGCCCTGGTCAATCTGGGCTATGACGACCTGGAAGTCAGGACCATGCTCGGAAAGGTCCTGGAGGACGACCCTGAGCTGGAAACCGGGGAGGCCATCCGGGCCACTCTCAAAAAAATCGCCGGATCACGTTCATGACCATGCGAGGCGCCAGAGTCGCGGAGGAGCCGGTCCGCCCCCGGACCCTGGACGAGTTCATCGGCCAGGACGACATCCGTTCCAACCTCAGGGTCTTCCTGCAGTCGGCCAGGGAGCGGGGCCAGGCCATCGACCACACCCTGCTCTACGGCAACCCCGGCCTTGGCAAGACCACCCTGGCCCAGATCATCGCCGGGGAGCTGGGGGTGAACATGGTCTCCACCTCTGGCCCGGTCATGGAGCGCAGCGGCGACCTGGCCGCCATCCTGACCAACCTGAACGAGCACGACGTGCTCTTCGTGGACGAGATCCACCGCATGCCGGCCACGGTCGAGGAGATCCTCTACCCGGCCCTGGAGGACTTCAAGCTGGACCTGGTCATCGGCCAGGGCCCCGGGGCCAGGTCCGTGAAGATCGACCTGGAGCCCTTCACCCTGGTCGGGGCCACGACTCGTATCGGGTTGCTGACCTCCCCCCTCAGGGACAGGTTCGGGGTCATCTTCCGGCTGGACTTCTACCAGCCCGAGGAGCTGGCCAGGATCGTGCTGCGCTCGGCCGCCATTCTGAACATCCGGATAACTCCGGACGGTGCCCTTGAAGTGGGCAAGCGCTCCCGGGGCACGCCCCGCATCGCCAACAGGCTGCTCAGGCGGGTGCGGGATTTCGCCATGGTCCAGGGCACGGAGGTGGTGGACGCTCAGGCCGCCCATCTGGCCCTGCAACGCCTGGACGTGGACCAGCTCGGGCTGGACCAGATGGACCGCAAGATCCTCTCCTGCCTCGTGGATCAGTTCGGCGGCGGTCCCGTGGGGGTCAAGACCATAGCCGTGGCCTGCTCCGAGGAGGTGCGCACCCTGGAGGAGATCTATGAGCCGTACCTCATCCAGTGCGGCTTCCTGAAACGCACCTCACGCGGCCGGGTGGCCACGGCCAAGGCCTACGAACACCTTGTCCGGTTCGGGTTGAAGTAAAGAGCAGGTTTTAGGTTTTATGTTTTAGGTTTTAGGTTGAGAATCTGGTAGTTGAAGGTATTCGTATGGCTAAATGGATCGTGTTGCATTCTGCCTTTTTTCTTCCCTAAAACATAAAACCTAAAACCTAAAACAAAGCCTTCAAAGGATTCCCCATGCGCATCGTCCCCCCCTCTTTCGAGATCCTGGCCATGCCGGACGGAAACGAGATCCTCAAGCTCATCGAGCTGGCAGGGCGCACCTGCTACAAGTCAGAGGACAAGATCACGGCCGACTCGGCCAAGGGCTTTATCCGCCGGATCGTGGCCTCGGGGCACATGAGCGTCATCGAGCACGCCTCCATCACGGTCAGGTTCATCTGCGACCGCGGGGTGACGCACGAGCTGGTGCGCCATCGGCTGGCCTCCTACAGCCAGGAGTCGACACGCTACGCCAATTACTCCAAAGACAAGTTCGGCAACGAGATCACGGTTATCCGGCCGCTGTTCTGGAAAGAGGGGTCAGCCGAGTATGCGGAGTGGCTCTCGGCCATGCAGCAGGCCGAGCAGAGCTACCTGCGGCTCATCACCGGGGGGGCGAGGGCCCAGGAAGCCAGGAGCGTCCTGCCAAACAGCCTCAAGACCGAGATCGTGATGACCGCCAACCTGCGCGAGTGGCGCCACGTCTTTGCCCTGCGCTGCGACGCGGCCGCCCACCCCCAGATCCGGGAGGTCATGCTGCCTCTGCTGGATGAGCTGCACCGCCGCCTGCCTCCGGTATTCACGGACTTGTATGAGCGGTTCGAGAAAGATATCCTGGCCTACAGGAAGTAGAGCTCTTGTTGCGATAAGATCGATATCCGACAGGACTGATGGGACGGATATGACTCTACAGCCCTAATAGAACAGAGTGGAAAGTGAGGGGCGCTTGCAGTTCACTATGGACTGTCTTCTAGCAATTGCAGCGATCGCGATTTTCTTGATTCATCCTTTATCCTTTCCCCTTCATCCTTTTCTTCAAAGCTCCACCAGCTCCATCTCCCCCCAGATCCCCAGCTGGTCGTCGAACTGGGCAAAGACCCCTGTGAGCCCTGCCGGGGCGAGCTGTCGGGCCTGTCCGAGGACCGCGTTCACGTCCTGTTTGGTGACCAGCCTGTTGGCCAGGGCGGTGGCCGCGGCATCGGCAAAGGCTCCGCTTCTGGACTTGACCACCACCAGGTCCCCCCGCCCAAAGCTCAGGGAGTGGCCGATCCTGCCGGAGGAGGCGCACAGGGCCAGGGGGAACTCGCGCCGGTTGAGGGCCAGGCCCAGGCTCAGTCCCTCCCCGGGCCGGGAGAGCAGCCCCACGGTCCTGTCCCGGGTGGAGTGGAGGTAGACGTCACCGCCGTTCTCCACGATGATGTCCCTGCTCAGCGGGGCAAACCGGTCTGCCACGGCCTGGGCCAGGGCCCCGGCTACAGCGGCCATGGGCCCGACCCGACACTGGCCGGCGGCCCCGGCCATGCGCCTGACCAGCTCCGGGGCTGAGGCGGGGACCTCCACCGGCACCAGGCTGACTGCAAACTCAGGGCTGGTGGTCATGAAGGATTTGATCTGCCCCCTGAGCCTGCGGACCTCGCTCAGGACCTCGGCGCTGCAATCCAGCTGCGCGGTGACCCACAGGTCGGTGTGCTCCAGCACGACCTGGAACACGACCTCGCCCTGCCGGGGCGAGCAGCGCATCCGGTACCGGCGGTCGGAAGATGTGTGGATCGGGTCGGGCACTGTTTCTGCTCCAAAGGGTGTGCTGGTTGGTATTTCCCATCTGGCTGTTAGGGCAAGAAATGAGCAAGATCAATGAAAAAACTTCCCAGGGACGACCAGAGGCCCTGCAACCGACATGAACCCCCTCGTCACGGTCATCATCCCCACCCACAACCGCGGGCACATGGTTTGGGAAGCCGTTCTGTCCGTGCTCGGCCAGACCTACACGGCCCTGGAGATCCTGGTCATTGACGACGGCTCCACCGACAACACCGCTGAAACCCTGGCCCGGTGTGAGGATTCCCGGGTGCGGGTGGTCAGGCAGCCCCACCAGGGAGTCTCATCTGCCAGGAATAAAGGGATTGGCATGGCCCGGGGAAGCTTCATCGCCTACCTGGACTCCGACGACATCTGGGAGCCGGACAAGGTTGCTTCGCAGCTGGCCCACATGGTCCGTGGGGGGTGGAGCATTGCCCAGACCAACGAGGAGTGGGTCCGCAAGGGGCGGCGGGTCAACCCGGGGCTGCGGCACGTCAAGCAGGCCGGGTGGATCTTCAGGCCTTCCCTGGACCTTTGCCTGGTCAGCCCTTCCTGCGTCATGGTGCGGCGGTCGGTATTTAACCGGGTCGGTGTGTTTGCCGAAGATCTGCCGGCATGCGAGGATTACGACCTCTGGCTGCGCTGCACCCGCCTCATGCCGGTGGGCTTTTTGCCCCGCAAGCTGGTCCGGCGCAGGGCAGGGCACAGCGACCAGCTCTCAAGCCTGTTCATCGGCCTGGACCTCTACAGGGTGCGTGCGCTGCACCGCCTGATCCATGTGCACGGCCTGACCCCGGGGCAGCGCCGGGAAGCCGAAAGGGTGCTTGGGGAAAAGGCCGCACGGTACATCACCGGCTGCCTGAAGAGGGGCAGGATGGACGAGGCAGCCAGGTTCCGCCAACTGCTTTCCGGCGGCTGGCAAGGGAAAGGGACCTGAAGGCCGATTTACTCCTGGAAGACCTCTACCTTGTGCACGGCCTCGGCCTTGACCCTGTTCAGGAGCTCTGCAAGGGTCGGCACCACGTTTTCGCGTACGTCGCCGGCCACGATGATGTACAGAAGGTCGTCACCGGGCAGGAACTCTCCTTCCAGGGCCGTGACCACGATGCGGAAGATGCCCGGCCGCTGTTCGAACTCGGCCCGGATGGACTCGATCTTCTGCCGGTCGGGGGAGACCTTGAGACGTTCCACCTTCCCCCCCCCTTTTCTGGACCAGTCCCGCACCACGCCGTTGTGCGCCAGCACCATGCCCACGTTTTCAGTGAACCCGGGCTCCTGCTTCAACGCTTCGATCGTCTTGGAGATGTCCATCTGCCGACTCCTTGGCACAGTGTGGAGTGAGTTTTTTGGTCCCTGATAAAAAAAGGGTGGCCACTGGCCACCCTTTTCAA
>CAZQOG010000164.1:0-5428 GCA_964594925.1 uncultured Desulfohalobiaceae bacterium | reverse complement strand
GGCTACATCAACCGCAGCGTCATCCTCAAGGTCTTCGTGGAGGAGATGGGCTTTTTGCAGGGTGGTTCCCGGGTGGTGTTCGATGTGGAAGACCGCCCCGGGGTGATGCACGAGGTCTCGGGCATCATCATGGACATGGGCTTCTCCATCATCTCTACAGGCACCTTCTTCCACGACAGCAGGCGCATGGTGGTCATCCGGGTGGCCACCGAGGACCCGTCCAGGATTGCCGCCGCCCTGCAGGACAGGGGCTACAAGGTGGTCGGGCCCATGGACTTCATGCACGAATGGCTGAGCTGATGGCCCTGCTCGAGTTCGAGAACATCACCCTGACCTTCAAGGGGCTGGCCGCCCTGGTCGGGGTCAGCTTCCAGGCCGAGGAGGGCAGGATCACCTCGCTGATCGGCCCCAACGGGGCCGGCAAGACCAGCATCCTGAACTGCATCAGCGGCCGCTACCGTCCCGACGCGGGCAGCATCCGCATCAACGGCCGGGAGATCCTGGGGATGGCGGCCCACAACCGCACGGAGCTTGGGCTTTCCAGGACCTTTCAGAACATCGCCCTGTTCAAGGGGCTGAGCGTGCTGGACAATCTCATGGTGGGCAGGCACCGGCTGATGGAGTACGGCCTGCTCCGTTCCATGCTCTACTGGGGGCCGGCCCGCAAGGCCGAGGACCTGCACCGCAGAAGGGTCGAGGAGGTCATCGACTTCCTGGGCCTTTCCCCCCACCGGAACAAGGTTGCCGGCCGGCTTCCCTACGGGGTGCAGAAGCGGGTCGAGCTGGGCCGGGCCCTGGCCGCCGAGCCCAGGCTGATCCTCCTTGACGAGCCCATGGCGGGCATGAACCTGGAGGAGACAGAGGACATGGCCAGGTACATCCTGGACATCAACGAGGAGTGGGGGGCCAGCGTGCTGCTTGTGGAGCACGACATGGGCGTGGTCATGGACATCTCCGACCACGTGGTGGTGCTCGATTTCGGCAGTGTACTGGCCGCGGGCAGCCCGGACGAGGTCCGGGCCGACCCCGAGGTCGTCCGGGCCTACCTCGGCGACGGGGAGTCGGGCTTTGCCGGCCGCTGATCCCCAGGCCGGCCGGCCGGGCTCTCAACCATCCAAAGACAGGACCTGACCCGGCGCGAGATGACACGCACCTACGAGACCACGCTGCCCGCCCTGCTGCTCGAACAGGCCGCAACGCGCCCTGACGACATCGCCATGCGGGAGAAGGAGTGGGGTGTCTGGCAGCCCTACACCTGGCGCGAGTATTGCGACATAACCGCGGAGTTCGCCGCGGGTCTGCACACCCTCGGCCTGGGCCGGGGCGATGTGCTCATCCTCATCGGCGACAACAGGCCCGAGTGGTTGTGGGCCGAGCTGGCCATCCAGTCCCTGGGCGGCATGGCCCTGGGCCTCTACCAGGACGCCGCCGGCGAAGAGGTGCGGTACATCTTCGAGCTCAGCCGGGCCAAGATGATCGTGGCCGAGGACCAGGAGCAGGTGGACAAGGTCCTGGAGCTGCGTGGGGACCTGCCCGACCTGGCCTACCTGGTCTTCCACGACCCCAAGGGGCTGCTGCACTACGACGTGCCCGGCCTGATGCAGTTCAGCCAGGTGCGCGACCTGGGGCGGGAGAAGGCAGACCGGTTCCCGGGCTGGGTGGAGGGTCTGGACCCGGGGGACAGCTGCCTGGTGGCCACCACCTCGGGCACCACCGGCCGGCCCAAGCTGGCCATGCTCTCGCACAGGAACATGCTCTCCATGGCCTCCAACCTGGGGGCCGTCGACCCCAAGTACCCCACGGACGAGTTCGCCTCCTTCCTGCCCCTGGCCTGGATGGGCGAGCAGATGATGGCCGTGGCCTCGGCCCTGCTGTTCGGGTTCTGCGTCAACTTCCCCGAGGAGCCGGACACGGTGCAGGAGAACATCCGGGAGATCGGCCCCCACCTCATCTTCTCCCCCCCGCGGGTCTGGGAATCCCTGTCGGCCAAGGTGCGCGGCGACATCATGGAGACCACCCCCCTGAAACGCTTCCTGTACGAGAAGCTGCTGCCCGTGGGGCTGCGCCACGCGGACTGCCTTTTTGAAAGGCGGCAGCCCGGCCCGTGGCTGCGACTGGCCTATTTCCTGGCCGACCAGGCCCTGTTCCGGGCCCTGCGGGACAGGCTCGGCTTCTCCCGCATCCGCTCGGCATCCACGGGCGGGGCGGCTCTGGGCCCGGACACCTTCCGGTTCTTCCACGCCCTGGGTGTGAACCTGAAGCAGATCTACGGCCAGACCGAGATCGCGGGCATCTCCTGCATCCACAGGGACGGGGAGATCAACTTCGACTCCGTGGGCAAGCCCATCCCCGAGACGGAGATCACCATTTCCGAGCAGGGGGAGATCCTGTCCCGCAGCCCGGCGGTGTTTCAGGGCTACTACAAGAACGAGCAGGCCACCGCGGAGACCCTGAGCGACGGCTGGCTGCTCTCCGGGGATGCCGGCTACTTCGACGACGAAGGGCAGCTGGTGGTCATCGACCGCCTCAAGGACGTCATGCACCTGGAGGACACCACCAGCTTTTCCCCCCAGTTTTTGGAGAACAAGCTCAAGTTCTCGCCGTTTCTGCGCGAGGCCGTGGTCCTGGGCCGGGAGCGGCCGTTCATCGCCGCCATCCTTTGCATCGACCACGCCATCGTGGGCCACTGGGCCGAGGCCAAGGGCATCACCTACACCACCTACCAGGACCTGGCCTCCAAGGACCAGGTCTACGACCTGATCAGGGGGGAGCTCGAAGCGGTCAATCAGACCCTGCCCCAAGAAACCCGCATCCAGCGGTTCTGCCTGCTCTACAAGGAGCTGGACCCGGACGACGGGGAGCTGACCAGGACCCGCAAGGTGCGCCGGGGGACCATTGCCGAGCGCTACGCCATGCTCATCGAGGCCCTCTACGCGGACGTGCCCCGGGTGGAGCTGGAAACGAGCATCAGGTACCAGGACGGCAGGGTGCGGGAGATGAGCGGGGATATACGGATCCAAGAAGTGATCCGGAAAGGAGGAAGGCGGAAGGATGAAGGATGAAGGAAAGGCAGAAAACTCAGGGGTTCATCGAAATCGAAATCGCAATCGAAATCGAGAAAAAAGACATCCAATGCTTTGTGACCAATGAAGGGAAGAGCCCTGGCAATTTCGATTTGGATTTCGATTTGGAATGGGAGAGTTCCTGAAAGGTTCTAAAACACCGGAAGCGCAATGTACTATCTGCAACTCATGATCAACGGACTGGTGGTCGGTTCGATCTACAGCCTGGTGGCCCTGGGGTTTGTTATCATCTACAAGGCCACCAAGGTGGTCAACTTCGCCCAGGGTGAGCTGGTCATGGTGGGGGCGTACATCTGCTTCTCCCTGACGGTCCAGTTCCAGCTGCCCTTCCTGGTCTCCTTCCTGCTCACCCTGGGGTTCTCGGTGGTGCTGGGCCTGGCCATCGAGCGCATGGTGCTCCGGCCAATGATCGGCGAGCCCATCATCAGCGTGATCATGGTCACGGTGGGGCTGTCCACGGTGCTCAAGTCCCTGGTGCAGCTCTTCTGGGGCACCCAGATCCACGTCTACCCCCAGGTGCTGCCCCAGAAGGCCGTGTTCATCGCCGGACTGCCCGTGGCCCCGGTGTACATCGCGGCCTTTGCCCTGGCCATGCTGCTCTTCAGCGTCTTCACCCTGTTCTTCAAGTACTCGCGCATGGGCATTGCCATGCGGGCCACGGCCTTTGACCAGCAGGCGGCCGCCAGCATGGGCATCGGCATCAAGAACATCTTTGCCCTGTCCTGGTGCATTGCCGCGGTGGTCTCCAGCATCGGCGGGGTCATCCTGGGCAACATCAACGGCATCAACACCCAGCTGGGCCACCTGGGGCTGAAGGTCTTCCCCGCGGTCATCCTGGGGGGGCTGGACAGCCTCCTGGGCGCGGCCCTCGGGGGCCTGGTCATCGGTGTCCTGGAGAACGTCTGCGACGGGGTGGCCAAGCAGTTCTTCGCTCTCCACGGGTTCAGGGAGGTGGCGGCGTTCGTGTTCCTGGTCATCATCCTGATGATCAAGCCGCACGGCCTGTTCGGCACCGAAGAAATCGAAAGGTTGTGAGCCATGCAGGGAAAGTGCGGTCTCTTCTTCACCACCTATCGCCAGGAGTCCAGGCTCTTCCAGAGCTGGTTCCAGCGGGGGTGCTTCCTCGGCTTCATGGCCCTGCTGCTGCTGGCGCCGCTTTTTCTGAACACCTACCACCTCTCCGTGCTCAACCTGATCAACATCGCAATCATCGGGGCGGTTTCCCTCAACCTGCTCACCGGGAGCTGCGGCCAGATCTCCCTGGGCCACGGCGCCTTCATCGGGGTGGGGGCCTATGCCGCGGCCTGGTTCGCCCAGCTGGGGCTGCCCTTTTTCGCCGCCCTGCTGGCCGGGGGGCTGGTCACGGCCCTGGTGGGCATGGTCTTCGGCCTGCCCTCGCTCAGGCTCAAGGGCATCTACCTGGCCATTGCCACCCTGGCCGCCCAGCTCATCCTGGAGTACGTCTTCCTGCACTGGGAGTCCGTCACCGGGGGCATGAACGGCCGCGCCGTGGAACCCCCGGCCATTCTGGGGTTTGTTTTCAACACGGACGGGCGCATGTTCTACCTGACCCTGGGGGTGGCGGTGCTGGTCACCCTGGCCACGGCCAACCTGCTGCGGACCAGGCCGGGGCGGTCCTTTGTGGCGGTCAGGGACTACTACCTCTCGGCCGAGATCGTGGGCGTGAACCTGTTCACCACCAAGCTGAAGGCCTTTGCGGTCAGCTCGTTCATGGCCGGGGTGGCCGGCGGGCTGTGGGCCCACTACACCATGTACGTCACGCCGGAGCCCTTTGGGATCGGGCTGTCCATCAGCTACCTGGCCATGATCATCATCGGCGGGCTGGGAAGCGTCCAGGGGGCCATATTCGGGGCGGTGTTCATCACGCTGCTGCCGGAGTTCCTGGGGGGGGTGGCCAGCTGGACAGGGGGGATTTTCCCGGACATCAGCACCTACTTTTTAGCCATGAAGGAGGGTGTGTTCGGCTTGGTGCTGGTGCTGTTCCTCATCTTCGAGCCCGAGGGCCTGGTGCACCGGTGGAGGCTGGTCAAGGCGTACTGGAAGCTGTACCCGTTCGCCCACTGATCATTCCCTCACTCCAGGCGGGAAACGTTTTATCTAGGTATCAAGGAGGCGCTATGAAAAAGACCCTGGTTCTGATCACCATTCTGATCACCATGATGGGCCTGCTCCTGACCGCAGGGTGCGGCAAGGAAGAGGAGGAAGAGGTTGCCGAGGCCCCCAAGGAGCCGATCCTGATCGGACTCTTGTCCGACCTGAGCGGGGGGACGGCGGACGTGGGCGTGCCCTATGCCGAGGGGGTCAAGGCCGCAGGGGAGTACATC
>CAZQOG010000163.1:0-5452 GCA_964594925.1 uncultured Desulfohalobiaceae bacterium | reverse complement strand
CGGTGGCGGACAAGTCCTCAACAACCACCCCGGTGCCCTCGAGCTGGTACTGCCAGATGTCCTCGATGGAGGAGAAGGCCAGCTTGTCCAGCCCCATCTTCTTGGCCAGACCGCAGTAGATCTCCCACTCGGCCTTGGTGTCGAAGCGCGGCTCCATGCAGCGCTGGCGCACGAAGAAGTGGGGCTTGAGCCCCTTCTTGGTGGCTATGGTGGACTCCCGCTCCAGGTAGGGGGACAGGGGCAGGACCACGTCCGCGTTCCAGGCCGTGTCCGACCAGGTGAAGGTCACCGAGACCAAGAGGTCCAGGTTGTCCCAGAAGCTCTTCACGTCCTTTGTGTCGGGGAAGGCCATCAGGGGGTCGTGGCGGTGGCAGATGTAGGCCTTGATGGGGTAGGGCTGACCCGTGACAATGGCATCGTAGGCCAGGTTGACCAGCCCGGGTCCGGTGTCGAAGTGGGTGCGCCCCTCCATCCACCCCACGCCGTCGACGCGCTTCTCTTCGGGCTTGGGGTAGAGGTCCATGAGGGAGTTGAGCCCCTTGCGGCCCACGTCGCCCGGACCCGCGGCCAGGGGGAGCCCGCCCTTGGCGCCGATGGCCCCCAGCAGGGCGTTGATGATGTAGATGGAACGGGACATGTAGAAGGAGTCCTTGTACCGGGCGTTCATCCAGCCAGGGTGCCAGATCACGGACGGCGCGGCCTCGGCCAGCTGCCGGGCAAAGGACTGGATGTCCTTGGCCGCCACCCCGGTCTCCTGTTCGGCCCACTCGGGGGTGTACGGCTCGATGAAGTCGCTGAGGGCGTCCAGGTCCGCGATCCATGTATCCGCGAACCCCTTGTCGTACAGCCCTTCCTTCAGCAGCACGTGGATGACCGCCAGGTTGAAGCCGTAGTCCGTGCCCGGCCGGACCAGGTAGAAGTTGTCCGCCTTGGAGGCGGTCACCGTGGCCCGGATGTCGATGCAGGTGACCTTGCAGCCCTTTTCCTTGGCGTCGAGCAGGTCGTTGACCTCCTTGACGTTGATGGCCTCGAAGATGTTGCGGGTCTGCAGGATGACGTGCCTGGCGTTCTTCAGGTCGTAGACCACGTCCTTGCGCCCGAAGCCGAACAGGGACAGGGCCGCGTTCTGGACGTTGCGGGCGCAGGCCGCGTCGTGGTTGCAGTAGTTGGGCGTGCCCATGCCGCGCAGAAAGGCGCGGTAGACGTCACGGAAGGGGCCGCCCCGGTCCGAGAAGAGCACGGACCGGTCGCCGTGCTCGCTGCGCACAGCGTTCAGCTTTTCGGCCACATGGTCAAAGGCCTCCTCCCAGGAGACCGCGCGCCATTTGCCCTCCCCCCGTTCGCCGTCCCGGATGAGCGGGGTCTTGGGGCGTTCGTCGTCCATGGTCAGGGCCAGGCCGGCCGCGCCGCGGGCGCAGAGCGCCCCCTTGATGCCGGGGGCGTGCGGGTTGCCCTGGATGAACTCGACCACCCCGTCCTCCACCTCCGCCATCATGGGGCAGCGCACCGTGCACATGCCGCAGATTCCATAGACTTGTTTCACGAGATCAAACCTCCCGGGACGTGGTCCCTGAAAGATGTTTGCAGGCTGTTGCGAGATCTTTCGATTATGATAGCCTCTAGCAATGCGTCTGGGGCAAGACAACCATACCCCCTGCATGTGAAAAAAAAAACTATATTATTGCTCCTGATCGATTCAAATGGGAGGGCCGGGGTGCGGTCCTTGTGAAAAAAAGTTTTTTCCGGATGGCTCATTGACAGGGTGAACATTCCGTGGTTTCTGGCGGATAATTGGTAATGAATACAGGGATTTTTCAACATGCTGGAAGGGCTGATGGACAACGACAGGCACATCCGATTGATTGCCGGGCAACAGGGGCGGACCCGCTGCGTGGCCTGCGGGCTGTGCGCCGCCCATTGCCCGGTGCAGTGCATCCGGGTGGACTGGAAGCAGGGGCGCCTGCCCGGGCGGATGGATCCCCTTAATGCCCCTGTCCAGGTGCACCTGGGCAAGCCGGTGCTGCTGGCGCCCCGGCACGACCCGCCCCAGCGCAGCCTGCTGGAGAAGGACCAGGGCCGGATCCCGGATCGGGTTTCGGTCCACCTGGGCCGGCTGGTGCCTGCGGGCAGGCCCGTGCTGTCACCGGCGCGGGAGCGGCGGTCACCCACCACATTTCATCTGGATCACGACAAATGCATCCGTTGCGGGCTATGCATAGCCCTGTGCCCGGTCACGGCCCTGGAGTTTGCGGAAGGACCCGGGAGCGACGACCTGTTACGGGCCTTTCAGGACCGGCAACAACCAACGCGTGAGGACACCAAAGGAGTTCGTCCATGAGCAAATACATGATCAAGCTGGACCAGGAGCGGTGCATCAGCTGCAAGGCCTGCGAGGTGCACTGCAAGATGAAGAACAAGGTCCCGCCCGGGGCCAGGCTGAGCCGGATCGTCACCGTGGGCCCGGTCAAGAAGGGCGGCATCCCCAGGCTGATGACCCTCTACCTGCCCTGCCTGCACTGCGCCAAGCCCTGGTGCGTGGCCGCCTGCCCCACCCAGGCCATGACCCAGCGCGAGGACGGCATCGTCTACGTGCGGGAGGAGCTGTGCATCGGCTGCAAGGCATGCATCCTGGCCTGCCCCTGGGCCGTGCCCCAGTGGGACGAGACTAAGGGCAAGGCCATCAAGTGCGACTACTGCATGGACCGCGTGGACCAGGGCCTGGACCCGGCCTGCGTGTCCGGATGCACGGCCCACGCCCTGTCCTTTACCCGGCCCAACAAGGAATCGGACAAGGTGCGCGAGGAGTACGCCAGAAAGAAGCTTCTCAAGTAAGGATCAGGAAAAACTCGAAACCGCACAACCTCTGGAGGGAGAAAAACCGTGTCCACAACCAAGCGTCTCGTTTTCATGACCGGCACGGCCGGAGTGGTCCTGCTCCTGCTGTCCGGTTCGGCACTGGCCCAGGAGCTGGCCGAGGCCATTGCCCAGGCCCAGGCCGCGGGCCAGATCGAACCCGGGGCGGAACCGGGCTACCTGGGCATCCCGGGCGCTCCCCAGCTGAACATCCTGCTCGGGCTGGTCTGGGCCATCTGGGTGGGTTGGATCTTCTCCACGGTGGGGGCCTTCGGCGGCATCATGG
The DNA here is from genome assembly GCA_964594925.1 of uncultured Desulfohalobiaceae bacterium. Taxonomy (GTDB): domain Bacteria; phylum Desulfobacterota; class Desulfovibrionia; order Desulfovibrionales; family CAZUBS01; genus CAZUBS01. The sequence continues at coordinate 2,313 of CAZQOG010000163.1, read as the reverse complement.
CCGGCGTGGGGCACATCACCATCTTCGGGCTCGGCGACTATGCCAAGGGCTTCGGCAAGACCCAGCTGAACAAGATGGTCACCGACTCCATCCGCGTTTCCAACCAGTGGATGGTGGGGACCTCGGCCGCCCTGTCCACCTACAACTACTTCAAGGCCGGCCGGCTGGTCCTGCCCCTGGGCATCGCCCTGGCCATCGGCTCGGTGGCAGGCTCCTGGCTGGTGCCCATCCTCACGGCCGGGAAGATCAACCTGAGCAGCTACCTGGGGTACTTCGGCATCTTCGTGCTCTTCCTGGGCTGCTACCTGGCCTACGAGCTGACCCCCAGGGCCCAGGGCAAGAAGCGCCAGGCGCGCGACGCAGCCAAGGCCTTCCAGGCCAGCGTCAAGGCCGGGGACAAGGACCTGGCCGCCAAGGGCGTCAAGGTGCAGACCTTCACCCCCACCAAGTGCGTGTTCACCTTCTTCGGGGTGGAGTTCTCCTTCAACCCGATCATCCCGGTGGTCGGCGGCTTCTGCATCGCGGCCCTGGCCTCCTTCCTGGGCGTGGGCGGCGGCTTCCTGCTGGTGCCCTTCCTGACCTCGGTGGCCGGCCTGCCCATGTACCTGGTGGCCGGAACCTCGGCCATGGCCGTGCTCATCGGCATGATCAACTCCATTGCCTCCTACATGCTGGCCAAGAGCGTGGTCGTTGAGTGGTCCCTGATCGGCGCCGAGCTGGTGGGCATCGTGATCGGGTCCACCATCGGGCCGCGGACCTCCAAGTACATCCCGGACAAGGTCCTGAAGATCATCTTCATCATCCTGGCCTTCTACGTGGGCATCCGTTACCTGACCAAGGGCTTCTTCGGCACCAGCTGGGTGCCCCCTTACTGATCGAATCGTCAAACCCCGCCTGCAGCGGCCGGGTGAAGAATGTACGATTTGAAATTTGAGATTTGAAATTTGAAATTCTTCAGTACCGGCTGCTGCGGGTGGACAGAGGTGTTTCATGTACAGCCAGACGCTCTTTTCCTTCCTGGACCCCTTCCTGATCTGGGCCTTCCGCCTGCCTGGCAGCGCCACGGCGGGATTTGCCCTGGGGCTGGTCTCCGTGGCCCTGGCGGCCACCATCATCGGCGAGCTGTGCATGGCCGGGGTCTACTTCGTCAACAAGAAGCACTTTGCCTCGCTGACCAGGGAGATGATCTCCAACAACAACCTGTCCATCCAGGCTTTGGGGGCAGGGGACAAGACCAGCTACACCGCGTGCAACTCGCTGGCCAACGACGCCTTCGGCAAGAGCTTCTTCGCCCGCCTGGCCCTGTTCGCGGCCTCGATCTGGCCGGCCGCCCTGGCGCTGGGCTGGCTGGAGTACCGCTTCGGCAGGGTCGACTTCGTGCTGCCCCTGGTGGGTGACGTGGGCACGGCGTTCTTTTTCCTGCCCGCCTACATCCTGGTCAGGGTGGCCTTCAACAGGGCCAAGCCCTGGCTGCCCCTGTTCCGGACCATCAGGCGAAAGATTCAAGAGAACGAGAACCCGGAACGGATGCTCTCCTTTGTGGACCTGATGGGTGAAGAGGGGGAGAAGAAGCTGGAAGCTTGAAGCTGGAAGCTGGAAGCAAGGCGGAGGATGAAGAGCGAAAGAAGAAGCTCCAAACCTGACATAGTGCCTGATCAGGAGGGGATGGCTTTTTTCAGCTCTTCGAGCCTGCTCGGCCCAAGCACCACGTACCGGCTGCCCGTGTCCAGGCAGAAGGCCTGGTTCCGGCTGGCCAGCACCACTGCTTCCCGGCCGTTTTTTGTTTTGAACAGGCCGCTTCTGTAGGATCCGAACTTCATTCCCTTGCTGGGCTTTTTCTGCAGCCCCAGGTCGTTGTCCCTGCCAAGGTTGGTCTCGAAGGACCGTTGCACGGAGGCAAAGGGAACGGCTGTCTCCAGAAACGGCGGGGCGTGGATGAGCAGGCCCTGCTCCGTCACTTCGATGCGGGCCCGGCCGGGGTTGAGGATGAGCATGTACCAGTAGAGGATGCCGATGGGCACGGCCACGGCCAGGATGCAGATGCCCGTCCACATGAAGCCCGACCTGAAGGACCAGGCCGTGGCCCCGGCCACCAGGAAAACGGCCCCGTAGTAGGCGAGGATCAGCAGGGGGCTTGCCGGGACGCGAAAGCTCTCGTTCATCTCTTCTCTCTGCTTGAAAAGGTTTCAACCAGTCGGGGCAGGATGTACCATGTCTCCCTTTCCCCGCCAATGTCTGGATGGGTGCTGACCTTTTACAGAAGGGGCGCTTTCCAGTATTCATCTTCCGGGGCAGGAGGGGAAAGCGTCGGCA
>CAZQOG010000162.1:0-5465 GCA_964594925.1 uncultured Desulfohalobiaceae bacterium | reverse complement strand
GCAAGGCCGGACAGGAAACCGGACACACCCACAACGCTGCCTGGCAAGGACGCCGGGCAAAGATTTCAAGGAGGAAATACCATGGCAGGACTGATCATCAACAACAACCTCATGGCAATGAACGCCGCCAGAAACCTGCGCACCACCTTCGGCAACCTGGCGGTCTCCACCAGGCGCCTCTCCTCGGGGCTCCGGGTGGGCACCGCGGCTGACGACGCGGCCGGGCTGGCCGTTCGCGAGCTGCTGCGGGCCGACATCGCCTCGCTGAACCAGGGGGTGCGCAACGCCAACGACGCCATCTCCATGATCCAGACGGCTGACGGCGCCCTCCAGGTCATCGACGAGAAGCTGATCCGCATGAAGGAGCTGGCCGAGCAGGCCGCAACCGGCACCTACAGCTCGGACCAGCGCATCATCATCGACAAGGAGTACCAGGCCATGGCCTCGGAGATCACCCGGATCGCCATGGCCACCGACTTCAACGGGGTCAAGCTCCTGGACGGCACCCTCACCGGAACGCATGACGGCAGCGGGGTGATTCCAGAAGGCGCCCTCAAGATCCACTTCGGGACCGGTAATGACGCAGACGAGGACTACTACACCATCGAGATCGAGGGTGCCACGGCCTCGGCCCTGGGGGTCGGCCTGGGATCCGCCGCGGCCGGAGCCCAGGAAGCCGGGCAGTCCATCTCCACCCAGGAGATGGCCCAGAATGCCTTGACCCAGCTCAACCAGGCCATCACCGACAAGGACGAGATCCGGGCCAACCTCGGCGCCCTGCAGAACCGCCTGCAGAACACCATCACCAACCTGGAGATCCAGTCCGAAAACCTCTCCGCGGCAGAGTCCCAGATCTCCGACGTGGACGTGTCCTCGGAAATGACCGAGTTCGTGCGCAACCAGATCCTGTCCCAGGCCTCAACCGCCATGCTCTCCCAGGCCAATGCCATCCCCAGGCTGGCCCTGCAGCTCCTGAGCGGCGTGTAACGCCTGACGGGTGTCTCCATGAACTGACCAAAAGCCGGACCACCCGCGTGGTCCGGCTTCTTTTTCGCCCTGGCATCGCCTTTGCTTGGTGCAGTGAGGACCATTACGGGAGGAAAATCCTTCCCAGCGGAGCAGCACCATGGCCGACGACGACCTTCTCAGCTCAGGATCCATCCGTTTCACCGGCCTGGGGTCGGGCACCGACTTCGAGAGCATGATCGAGCAGCTCCTGCAGGTCGAGCGCGTGCACATCAACCGCCTCGAGTCCTGGCGGTCCGAGTGGGAGGAGAAGGTAGAGGCCTTTCAGGAGCTCAACACCACCATGCTGGCCCAGAAGACCACCCTGCAAAGCATGGACACCCTGGAGGAGTTCCTGGTCAAGGCCGCCCAGAGCAGCAGCGAAAGCGTGCTCACGGCCACGGCCGACAGCACGGCCCTGGCGGCCTCGCACACCGTGACCGTCAACCAGCTGGCCCAGAACGAGGTCATCGTCAACACCGCCACCTCGGAGGCCGACCCATCTGATGTCGTCAACGCCTCGGGATCGGACCAGGTCTTTGCCTATACCTATGCAGGAGACACCGTGAGCGTCACCGTGCCCGACGGCACCACCCTGCAGGGGCTGGTGGACCGCATCAACAACGACGCGGACAACCCCGGGGTCAAGGCGGCGGCCCTCAAGGTCAGCGACACCGAGTACCGGTTGCAGATGTGGGGCATGGACCTTGGCGCCGCCAACACCCTGGCCGTTGACGCGGCCACAACCATCACCGGGTACGCCAGCACCGACTTCACCGTGTCCCAGGCGGCACAAAATTCCCAGCTCCAGGTTGACGGCTACCCTGCCGGCCCCCCCTGGATCGAGCGCGACTCCAATGTTGTGGACGACGCGATCACCGGGGTGACCTTGAACCTGAAGAGCACCGGCAGCAGCACGGTCAGCGTTTCCACCGACGTGGCGGCCATCAAGGAGCAGGTCCAGACCTTCGTCACCCAGACCAACGAGGTTTTGAGTCAGCTCCAGTCCCTGATGAAGGTGGACGATGTCAATGGGGAGGGCTCGATCCTGACCGGCAACTACGGCACCCAGATCATCCAGAACCGCCTCAAGTCCATCCTGGCCGCCAAGGGAATCGGCTTCGACTACGACAACGACCCCTTCCCCTCCCTGTCCACCATCGGCATCTCCACCGACACGGAGGAGGGCTCCTCCACCTTCGGCCTGCTGCTCCTGAACGAATCCGAGCTGGACCAGGCCCTGTCCGACGATCCCAACGCAGTGGCCGAGCTGTTCGGGGCCACGGACATCGGGGTTTCCGACTCCCCGGACTTCATTTTCGACAGCCTGGTCAGCGGCGTCACCGAACCCGGAACCTACGAGGTGGAATACACCGTGGACGCCGGCGCCATCACCGCCGCCACCATCAACGGCCACGCCGCCTCCATTTCCGGCACCCTGATCACCGGGGCCTCCGGATACCCGGAATCGGGACTGAGCATCGAGGTCACCAACCTGACCAACGGCTCCTACACCGGCACGGCCAGGGTCAAGCAGGGCAAGGCTGCCGAGCTGGTGCAGGAGCTCGGCAACCTGACCAGCTCCAGCACCGGCACCCTGCACATCCTGGAAGACAACTACGAAGACATCATCGCCAACATCGACACTAAGATCGCCTATGAGGAGGAGCGCATCCTGCGCATGGAACGGGACCTGCGCAACAAGTTCGCCAGGCTGGAGGCCCTGCTCGGGTATTACGACCAGATGCAGACCTCCCTTGATTCACAGCTCGGCCAGCTCAACAACAAGTAAAAAGGTGTGTTCATGAACAATCCCGCCCAGTCCTATCTGAAGACCCAGGTCACAACGACATCCCCGGTAGAGGTGGTGGTCATGCTCTACGACGGGGCCATCAGGTGCCTGTGCCAGGCCAAAGGGGAGATCGAAGCCAGAAACTACGCCCGCAAGGGGATCCTCATCTCCAAGACCCTGGACATCATTGCCGAGCTCGACGGCTGCCTGAATGTGGACAAGGGGGGGGAGCTGGCCGCGAACATGCACCGGCTCTACTTCCTGTGCAAGACCAAGCTGCTGCGGGCCAACATCGACATGGACAACGCCCTTCTGGACGAGGTCGTGCACACCCTGCGCCAGCTCAGGTCGGCCTTTGTCCAGATCAAGAGCACCCCACCGGGAAAGCCCGGTGCTTCGGATTCCTCCTCGGCTTCGCTGTGATCCGGACCAGCCCGGACTTCAGAGCCGTCACTCCCTGAATCCAAAGGGAACCGCCCCCTTTAGAGAGGCTGCCCTGAAAACCGGTGCCTGCATCTCCTGACCCGACACCTCCACAGCTGTTCACGTGCACGTCCCAGGTTGATAATCACCGAGGGAACCGGTAGACACGTATGCAGCACATCCCATGAGGTGAGGAATGCAGATAAAATGTCCCAAATGCGGGTTCAGCAGAGACGTACCCGAGGAAAAGATACCCCCCCGCACCCAGCTGGCCACCTGCCCCAAATGCAAGCACAAGTTCAAGTTCCGCGAGCTTGCCCCGCCGCTGAGCGTCGACCCGGGGGAACGGCCTCCTCGGCAAGTCTCCACAGATGAGGCAGGAGACGCCTCCACGGCCGAACAGAGGACCGCATCACCTGACAGGGAGCAATCCATCTGGGAGCAGCTGGAATCCCTGGGCTCGGAGGAGAGCCCCTCTGACCGGGAGGAATCAGATCCGACCCGGACGCACCGCCCCGAGGCCTCGGTCCCCTGGGAAGACCTGGAGTCCTTCGGCCTTGTTCACGGGTTCTTCCAGACCATCAAGCAGGCCATGCTCCACCCCATGCCCTTTTTCGGGGGCATGTCCCCGGTTGCCGGGCTGGTCAAGCCACTGGTCTTTTTCCTGGTCATCTCCGAGATCCAGGCCCTGGCCCAGATCGTCTGGCAGCTCCTTGGCATCGTCCCCGGCATGCAGGACAACGGCGGGACCATCATCGGCATCAGCCTTGCCGGGCTCGGCTCGCTGTTCCTGCTCATCCTGCTGCCCATCCTGCTCACGGTGAGCCTGTTCATTTTTGCCGGGCTCTCCCACCTCTGCCTGGTGGCCCTCAAATCCGCCTCGGGCGGGTTTCAGGCCACCTTCCGGGCCATGTGCTACGGCCGGGCCCCGCTCATCCTCTCCGTGGTCCCTGTCCTGGGGGTCCTGGCAGGCACCTTCTGGACCTTCTACTCCACCATCATCGGCCTCAGGCAGCTGCACAGGAGCTCCCTGCCCGCGGCCGCTGCAGGACTGTTCGTACCGATCCTGCTGTTCCTGGGCCTGATGCTCCTGCTTGTCAACGCCCTGGCCGGACAACCGGGCGCAAGCCCCTGAGCCCCCGAATGTGGAACCGAATTTGCATTTTTATTTCCAAGTGGAAGGCGCGGTCCCGCTTGAAGCAGGAGGTCGCACCGGAGTCGTTCCGGACCACCACTGCCGAGCTGCGGGAGCTGGCGGGCCTTGCCGGGCAGCTGTGGCCCAGCGACCACCGGTTCCACTCCCGCATCCGGCGCATCCTGGTTGAGATGGAGCAGCTGGACGAGCTCACCGGCCGACGTGAGTTTTTGCAGCTGCCCATTGAAAAACGCATCGAGCTCAAGGAGAGCCTCCTTGAATCCCGCAAACAACTTCTGGAAACAGTCAAGACAGCCCTGCCGCCCACGGACCGCATCCAGTGACCCGCGCGGGTCCGCCCCCCTGTTCACGCTGCTGCTTTTCCCGCTGCTGCTGGCCCTGACCGGGTGTCAGCCCCGGGCCACCGCCTTTGAGCCGCATGTCTGGCCCCAGGTGGTCTACACCGAGGCGTCCCAGGAGTTGGCCGCCCCCCTCTACCACGTCACCCCTGACCATGCCGGCAGCAAGCCCGGCAAGGCCTTGGTTCTGCCCTTCACAATCAGTCAGGAGATCGACAACCCCGTGCGCATCGGCTCCGAGGTGGGTCGTATTTTCTGGCAGGCCTGGCAGTCCGGGCAGGTCTTTGACGAGCTCCACTTCTCCAACACCCCGTCCTGGCCCGACACCTCAAGCGGCCTGCAGAGGGCACGGGATCTTGACGTGGACGCGGTGGTGCTCGGGCGGGTCACCCACCTGCTGCTGGGCGGCTCCCAGGGCGACTCCTCGGTGGCGCTCCAAGTCGAGGTGTACGATGCCGCAAACGGCCGGATGCTCTGGTCTGTGGAGCACGCCGGGCGCATCGAGCGGATCAGGGACGAGGACTTCATCCTCTTCGTCAGGAAGAGCCGCATGCCCGAGGGGTCCGGGCTGGTCCTGGTGCGCGACCTGGCCCTGGACCTGGCCCCGGCCGTGAGGCTCTGGCAGTGGCCCCTGCCCGAGACGACAGACACTCCCTGCGCAACAAACTCCACCCCAGGCTCCCCCCCGGACACCCCCCAGCACCCCTGACCCGGAGACAGGCTCTGGGTGCTTGCTGGCGGACTTCTTCAA
>CAZQOG010000161.1:0-5465 GCA_964594925.1 uncultured Desulfohalobiaceae bacterium | reverse complement strand
GCCCTCTTTCTTGGCTCTCGAACCTACGTCGAAGAGGGCAGGCACGGGGGCCTGCCCCTACATTTTACCGGTAAGCACCTTCACACTTCTTGCTTCGAGCTTCCAGCTTCCAGCTTCGACCCCCTACTTCGTCCACGCCCCGGCGGTGTCTCTGCCGAAGTCGATGCACTGCCTGATGCCTTCCGCATCCGGCTTCCAGGCCAGCTTGAGTCCGTCGTTGACAACCTCGAAGCCCCCTTTGTCCAGGAGTTGGCTGATCATCTTGACGCTCTCCCCGCTCCAGCCGTAGGAGCCAAAGGCCGCTGCCTTCTTGCCCTTGAAGTTGAGGCCCCGCATCTCCTCCAGAAGGCCGGCCATGGACGACAAGATCCCGCGGTTGATGGTCGGCGAACCCACCAGCACCGCCTTGGACTTGAAAACCTCGGTCATGATGTCGTTCTTGTCCCTGGTCGCACCGTTCAGGAGCTTGACCGTGGTTTCCTGGTCCACGGCCTTGATCCCTTCGGCAACGGCCTCGGCCATGTGCCGGGTGGCGTTCCACATGGTGTCGTAGAGCAGGGTGACCTGGTCCTCCTGGTAGTCGTTTGCCCAGGCCGCGTACTTCTCCACGATCTGCAGCGGGTCCTTGCGCCAGATCACCCCGTGGCTGGGGCAGATCAGATCCACGGGGAGCCCCAGCCCCTTGAACTCCTCGATCTTCCTGGCCACTTGGGCGCTGAACGGGGTCAGGATGTTGGCGTAGTACTTGATGCACTCCTGGAAGAGCTCGCACTGGTCCACCAGATCGTTGTACATGTGCTCGCTGGCAAAATGCTGGCCAAAGGCGTCGTTGGGAAACAGAATGTTCTCCCCGGTCAGGTAGCAGAACATGGAGTCCGGCCAGTGCAGCATCTTGGCTTCCACGAACACCAGCTCCCTGTCCCCCAGGCTGACCCGGTCCCCGGTCTTGACCGTCTGGAAGTTCCAGTCCCGGTGGTAGTGACCCTTGAGGGAACGCACCCCGTTGGTGGTGCAGTAGATCGGCGTGTCGCCGCCCAGGAGATCCATGAGCTCGGGCAGGGCGCCGCTGTGGTCGATCTCGGCGTGGTTGGCCACCACCAGGTCGATCTCCGAGGGGTCGACGACCTGCTGCAGCTGATCGAGGAAGCGGTCGGCAAAAGGTCTCCAGACCGTGTCGATGAGCACGGTCTTCTCGCCGCGCACCAGGTAGGCGTTGTAGCTCGTGCCCTTGTGGGTGGAGAGCTCGTGCCCGTGGAACGAGGTCAGCTCCCAGTCGACAATACCGACCCAGGTCACGTTCGGGGTAATGGGAAAAGCCATGCCTGCACCTCCGTTTGGTTTTCACTTAAGAGTACAAAATCTGAATTATTTTTCCAGCACCCCTCCCCATCCAGGCAGAGGTCAGGTCAGCTCGCGAACCCTTTTCGGCATCCGGATCAGGCTTCCGTCACGCGCGGCAACGACCTTGGCGTGTATGGCCCCGGCCTGCTCCTGGAATCCATGCACCTCGCTGTAGCGCGGGGAGTAATGGCTGAGCACCAGCTGCCCGGCCCCGCTGTCCCGGGCCAGTCGTGCAGCCTGAGCTGCGGTCATGTGCCCGTAGGATGCAGCCTGCTCGGCCTCGGACTCCAGGTAGGTTGCTTCGCAGAGCAGCAGGTCAACCCCGCGGGCCAGCTCCTGCGCCCCGGGGCAGGGACGGGTGTCCAGCACAAAGGCCGCACTCCGGCCTGGTGTGACGCGGCTGAAGTCCTCCACCCGGTGCACCCGGCCCTGCACGGTGACCTGCCCCTTCTCCTTGAGCTCTCCGATATCCCGGCCTGATATCCCTGCCGCCCGGAGCCGCTCCGGCAGCATGGTGCGGCTGTCCGGCTCCTGAATGCGGTAGCCGTAGGTTTCCACCGAATGCCATAACCTGCGTGCCTCGATGGACACCCCCTGGGTGACCGCCACCACCCCCTGACTGGAGACCGGTCTTTCCCGCAACCTGGCGACAGTCTTGTACTGACAGGACTTTCTGAGACACTCGTAGAAGCCGCTGCCGGAAGCGGGATAAATCACCTCCACCTCATGCCCCGCCCGGTCCAGGCCCAGGCGTTGGATGACTCCCGGCAGTCCAAGACAGTGGTCGCCGTGAAAATGGGTGATCAAAATCGTGGTGATGCTGGAGGCAGACACCCCGGCCATGGTCATCCTGCGCTGCGTCCCCTCCCCGGGATCGACCAGGAACCCCTCCCTGCCCCACTTCAGGAAGTACCCGTTGTGGTTGCGGTCGCGGGTGGGGACCTGGCTCGACGTGCCGAGCACGACCAGGGTGTGATCATCCATGGGGTGCCTGTTCTTGTGACTTCCGGAAAGCGTATCCACGAACTCTTCCAATCATCCTGCCCAGGTTATCAAAAGAATACCCCCGTTGAAACACGGTCTTGAGCCGAGCATCGATCCGACGGAACCAGGATGCTGTGAGTGATTTCACCCAGTGAGCATGTGCCCGATGCCTGCTCTGCCCAAGGGTGATTTTCATCTGAATCTTTCCTATCATCAACCACGTTGGTCACAAACCTAAAAACAGTCCGGTCATGAACGCAGAACGGCCGGGAATCCAAGGATCAACCATGGAGCACTTCTACCTCGCCCTGGCCCTGTTTCTCTTCCTGAACATCGTCGCGGGGCTGCTGCGCATCTTCCTCGGCCCCACCCCGGCAGATCGCATGCTGACCGCTCAGCTTTTTGGGACCACCGGCACGGCGATCCTTTTGCTGCTCGCCGAGGCCTTGCACCGTGCGCCCATCAGGGATGTGGCGCTTATTCTCGTGCTGCTGTCCCTGGTGGCGGTGGTCTCCTTTGTCAGAAGGATCGAAAACAACGACCACGAGGGGGGTGCGTGAGCTTGTTCGACCTGGCATCCGTGCTCCTGTGCCTGTGCGGCGCCTTCTTCTTCCTGGCCGGCACAGTCGGCCTGCTGCGCTTCCCCGACACCCTGAGCCGGCTGCACGCCCTGACCAAGGCCGACAACCTGGGGCTCGGGTTCATCGCCCTCGGCCTGATGCTCAGGTCCGCATCGCTCCCAGTCGTGCTCAAGCTGGGGCTCATCTGGGTCATGGTGCTGGGTGCAAGCTCAACGGCCTGCTTTCTCGTGGGAAACTACGTCCTGAAGGACAGGCACCTTCCGGTCAGGGATTGAGTGCGCCGGCAACCGCGGTGCAGTGAATGAAAACCTCGGACAACGACTGACAGGGGGGTGGCATGGAGCTGATTGGAACTGTCCTTGACTGCAGCCTGGCCCTGGTCCTCGTAGGCTTGAGCTTCCGGATCCTCCAGTCCTCGGACCTGTTTCAGGCCGTGGTCCTGTTCATCACCTTCGGGCTGGTGATGGCCCTGACCTGGGTTCGCCTGGAAGCCCCGGACATCGCCCTGACCGAAGCTGCCGTGGGGGCTGGCCTGGCAGGCGTGCTCCTGCTTGACTCCCTGCGCCGCATGGGCATGTCCCGGAAAACACCCGCTCCTGCAGACAAGCCCCCCCGTGGATCAGACCGGGAGTCTTCAGGTGTGAGCCGCAAGCACTCTCTCCTCGCATCAACCGTGACCCTGGTACTGGCAGGCGTGCTCGTTGCGGCCCTGTTCGTCCTGCCGGATGACACCGGGAACCTCGCCCGGCTGGTGCAGATAAACCTGCCCAAGTCCGGGCTGGAGCACTCCGTGTCCGCCGTGCTCCTCAACTTCAGAGCCTACGACACCTGGCTGGAGCTGGGTGTGCTCGTGCTCGCCTTTTTGGGAATCCTGGGCATTCGGGAATGCCCGGGTCTGAAATCAATCCAACCTCCCCCCCCTCCCCCTTTGTTGCTGCAGCACCTGGTGGGGGGGCTCTTCCCACTGGTGGCCCTTTCCTCGGGCTATCTGCTCTGGGCAGGATCCTTCGCTCCCGGGGGAGCCTTCCAGTCCGGAGTGGTCCTGGGTTCCGGCTTCATCCTGCTGTGGATGGCAGGCTACCCATCCCTGTCCGTCCTGACCAACAGGATGTGGCGCGTGCTGGCCATCTTCGGCTTTACATCGTTTTTCCTTGTTGGAACATTTTCTCTTGTTCTCGGCTTGCCCTTTCTGACCTACCCACCAGGATACGCAAAGCCCTTCATCCTTGCCCTGGAACTGACCGCAACACTGTCTATCGGAATCATCATGGCCGGGCTGGTACTCGCCCTGCAACCCATGCAGGAGAACGCATCATGCGAGATCGAAGAGTAACAGGAGCCTTCCTGCCCGAACCAGGGGCACCAATCTGCTGAGAGGTACGGAAATGGAAAGCTTTCTTCCCGGGTCGTTTCTGATCTTCGGCATCACGGCCATCCTGCTGTTCTGCCTTGGTCTGCACAGCCTTCTCACACGCAGGCACCTGCTGCGCAAGATCATGGGCATGAACATCATGGCCGGTGGCGTCTTTCTGCTGCTCATCAGTGTGGCGCAGCGCAGCAACAGGCATTTCGCCGACCCGGTTCCACAGGCCATGGTGCTTACAGGGATAGTGATCTCCATCAGCGCCACAGGTTTTGCCCTGGCCCTGGCCCGGAGAATTCAGCACAAAACCGGTCGGGCCCATCTGGTCGAACCAGACGCTGACGAGGGAGACCTCTAGGCATGGCCATGCTCCTGGTCGTAACGCCTTTTGCGGGCGCCCTGGTCTGCATCTTGCTTAGGGGGCGGGGCGCGTCCCTGGCCGGCAGGATCACGGCTCTGGCCACACTGGCTGTCACGACCTGGTTCGTCTACGCCGGCAGCAACGCATCGAGGCTGGACCATCGCCTGGGCGGCTGGGGCCAGCCGCTGGGGATCGAGATCCACGTTGACGGGCTGAGCCTGATTTTTTTGCTCCTGACCTCCCTGACCGGGGCCATGGTCAGCCTGTATGCCGGAACCTACTTTACGGCCCGCACTGAAACAACAGCCGCTGGAAACCACTTCTGGCCGCTGTGGCTTTTTCTCTGGGGGGGGCTGCACGGGCTCTACTTGTCTTCGGACATCTTCAATCTCTACGTGCTTCTCGAAGTGGCCAGCCTCTCCTCGGTGGCCCTGGCCACCCTGTCCAGAAGATCGGCAGCCTTGACCGCATCCTTGCGCTACCTGTTCGCAGCCATGGTCGGTTCCCTGGTTTTCCTGCTGGGGGTGACATTTCTCTATGCCTCCCACGGGGTTCTCGATATCAGATCCCTGGGGGAGGCAGCTGTTCCAAACCTTCCCTCCATCATCGCCTTCGGGTTGATGCTGTTCGGGCTATTGATCAAGACAGCCCTGCTGCCTTTCCATTTCTGGCTTCCTCCAGCCCACGGCAATGCCGCCGCTCCGGTCAGCGCCATCCTTTCCGCCCTGGTGGTCAAGGGAGCCTACTATCTTGTGCTGCGGATCTGGTTCGGGGTCTTCCCTGGCCTGGTCACCTTTCCCACGGCCCAGTTTTTGGGCGTTCTGGGAGATCGGAA
>CAZQOG010000160.1:0-5495 GCA_964594925.1 uncultured Desulfohalobiaceae bacterium | reverse complement strand
CTCGGCCTGCTTGCGCTCGGTGATGTCCGTGGTGAACCCCTCCAGCCTGGAGATTTCACCGTGCGCGTCACGGACCGCGCGCATGTTGGTGGAGACCCAGATGGGGGTTCCGTCCTTTTTCCTGCGGCGCGACTCGTGGTTGACGACATGCTCCCTGTCGTGGAGCAGGCGGAGAATCTCCCCCCGCTCCCCTGGGTCCATGTAGATCTGGTCCTTGATGGAGGAGACCCCGGCCAGGAGTTGCCCGGGGGAGCCCCAGCCGTAGATCCTGGCCAGCTGCGCATTGACGTTTAGGTACCTGCCCTCCGGGGTTGACTCGAAGATGCCCACGGGGGCGTTCTCGTAGAGGTCGCGCAGCTTCTGCTCGCTTTTCCGGTGGGCGCGGGTGGCGGTGTGGACCCGGGCCATGCTGCTGCGGATCAGGAGGAAGAGGACAGCGGCGGATACCAGGACGAAGAACCAGCCCTTGTATGTCTGGGCCATCCTGTAGCCGGCCAGGTCCTGGAAGATGAAACCGAGCAGCCAGTCCGAGCACAGGATCCAGAGTGCCCCTGCAACCAGGTAGATCAGTGATATTCTGAGTGCTGTTTTCATGCAATGGGTCCGGCAGAGCCAAAGCTCAGCCTTTGTGTCGGCCTGCCCGGCTCGCTGCTGCAACGCGGCGCAACTCCCGGATTCGGGGGGGCGGGCAATGCAAGGTACCCCGAACCAATCACAAATGGTGGAGGGATACAAGGGGGAAGTGGTGTTTGGGGGTGGTGAGGCGTTGCGGATGGGGGCGGCCGGGTGAGTCACTGCCGGGAAAGGGTTGCTGCGACCAGGCGAACCAAAACAGTGCAGCACTCGGATATCGGGAAAGAACGCACCTGAGACGTCTCTTGGGCTGATCTTTTGCTTGTGACCCCCTCCCCGGGACCCGCGGGCGGGACTCCGGGGAGGGGGTCCGGTCTACTTGTTCACGAAATCACCGGGAGTTCTGCCTGTCTTCGATAAGAGCTGTGTCTTTTGGGTCGTGGAGAAAAAGGTCGTGGAGCCCGAACAGGGGTTCGGTTTTTGGGTGTATCCTGAGGCTCCCGCTTTAACCCCTGCTTCAGCTCCGTCGACATACATGCCGTCAAAGGTGATGCTGGAAAAGTGGGGGGTAAACTGCCAGCAGTTGTCCAGGCTCGAGGTGGGGATGGTGTTCCCGTTTCTGTCCTTGGCCACCTGGGGGGAGATGACCAGCACGTCGCCGTTCAGGGTATAGGTCCCGTGCAGGAAGTAGGGCTGATATATCTGGTGGGTTGTGCCCTGGTACGGTGTGTACTGATCGGTATCGTACACGAACTTGCCGTTGGCGTAGAAATGCCAGTAGGTATTTTCGCCTTCGGATGCGGAAAACAGGTCATACCATACACCGACCAGAGCGTCGTCACCGGGGCCTGGCCCCGGAGGCGGTGGGGACGGGGTGCTGGGGGTGACGGTCTCGCGGTAGGGCGTGCGGCCGGCGCAGAAGACCTGCAGGGTGACCTGCCCGCTCGGGTCCAGGGGCACCAGGAGGTCGAAGGCCCCGTCTGCAGCTGGCTGGGTGAACATGTACTGGCCGTTGGCCAGGGCCATGACGTTCAGGGGCACGCCCTCCGGGGTCTTGACCTTGCCGGAGATCCTGGCCTTGTTCGTGCCCTCGGCCACGCAGTTCAGCGGGTCCACCACGACAACCCCCGGGGCGTCTTCCTTGGGCAGGCTGAAGTCGCGGGCGGTGATGGCGTGCTTGTAGGAGTCGGGGGGGAAGGTCTCCCGCAACGGCTGCAGGGAGCCGCAGAAAATCTGGGCGGTGAGCTTACCCTGGGGGTCCAGGGGGATGTCGGCGATCTCGTAGTAGCCGTCCTGGTCGGAGAAGTCGTACTTTCCGTTGACCAGCACCATGGCCTCTCGAGGGATGCCGTTGAAGGTGACGTACCCGTACATGAACTTCCTGTCACTGGTGTTCCGGGTGGCCAAACCGTCCTTTGTCTGTGCTACAGAGAACCCTGTGAAGGGTTCTGCGGCAAGGGCGTCGGAGGGTGTGACAGTGATGTCCTTGCGGGCCGTGAACCCCTGAAACGATGCCGTCAGGGTCAGTGGCGTGTCGGTGTCCACCACGGAAGCGCGCAGCCTGCCGGAGCGGTCCACGACGGCCAGTCCGCGCGGGGCCGCATCCCACTGCACTTCTTTAGTGAAGATCTTGTCGGGTCCATGGTCAAAGGAGATCCTGCAGGCATACGGTGCCAGGCTTTGGCCGTGGACAACCGCGGGCCCCTGGATGGACAGGGAGGCGGCTCGGACCGGAGAAGTCCAAGGCTGCTCACCTATGCAGGCCCGGGCCTCGTTGGATATGGCGTAGTCGATCCCGGCAGAGCCCTCCAGGGTGACACAGGAAAGGAAGATGTCCTGGCCGGAAAGGCCGAGCTCCGAACAGGGGATTTCCATCTCGAGGTAGGGGCCATTTACTGAAAGGCCCACGGGGTAGGCGGAAGACGCCCCGGGTTCCAGGGCAACGGCCCGGGCAACCCAGGTGCCGTCGAAGGAGATATCCACAACGGCGTCGCCGGCTTCGAGTCTGCAATCAGCGTTGCTGTCGAGAGAGATACGATAGCGCAGGTCTTCGTCAGCGGGCCCGCTGAGCTTCCACAGGACGTGCAGGCGGGTGCGGTCATAGCTATAGGCGGTCTTGATGTAATCAATGTCCGCACCGGATGATTCCGTGGCAAGGTCATCTTCCAGGTCGTCATTGATCCACAAGCTGATCTCCTGCCAGTCATCGATCTCGCCGTCCACTGTGATGTTCGCGGCCTGAAAACCGGCTGCCGTTGCAAGACCGGCACAGAGAACGACCAGGAACACGGCACTCACCAAAGCCCGCATGTTTCCCCCTTTTTGAGTCAGAGTAGATCACCATTTTCTTGATTTTTCCTGAACGCAGTCCACCAGCAAGAGTTGTTTCCCTGGAACTGTGGTGGGAAAAATTTTGGATTGAAGCATCCATTTTTGGAATGATACCCACCCTTTGCACACAAGATACGGCAGGGCAACCACAAACAAGATTGCTGAAGGTTTGGAACCTGGCCAGAACCAACCGCCGACACATGGGCGCACTTGCTGCACCTGCTGCCACGCGGGACCTGCAGGCCGGTCAAGGGCAAGCCCGGAAAAGCAGATGGAAGGCAACGTTGAGGTGGTCCAGCCGCGACCCGGCTGGGTGAGCAGGGTGCAATCAGCCTGCAGCCCAAGCTGACTGGGAAGAGCCCTCAGGATCCCGGATGAGGTGGCGAGTGGACCGGCCCAGGCCGGGGGAGAAGACAGCGTTTGTTCCCAGATCACGGCGCAGGGATGCGCTCCCTTGGAAAGAGTATAGCGATGGAGGATCTGGGAATAATTCGATTACTTTGGAACCCATTCATAGATCTGAACACTTTGGACAAAGTCCCAGTCGGATTGGGTATGGGGTGCGCATGCCTGTGCACTTTCAACAAGACACCGCGCATGGCACCAGTCGTCAAGGTAGCGGTAGTTGTCCACAATGATCTCAAGCACATAGAGGCCGTCCCATGCCTGCTCGCTGCACCAGTCCACCAGGGCCCATTTGCCGCTGGAGCTGCAGCGTATGATTCGGTCGCAGGCCAGGTTGGTGGCTCCCAGATCATAAAGGCTGATAGATCCGGAAACACCCTCAGGCATGGTCACTGTGGCCACAGAGCCATAGGCGTCCACGTACGTTCCGGATTCGTTCCAGGCCAGCTCGTCCAGTCCCACGGGCGGACAGGCGTCCGGGTTGTATTCCCGGCTGACTTCATCACCGAGGCAGACACCGGTGCACACAGCCAGGCAGAGCAGGCAGGAAATGAAAGCTGATGGGAGCATTCGGAGCAACATGGAGCCTCCGTTCATAATTTCGATCAGATTGAAGCTATTCATCGCCAGGGCTACTCAACCCACATGTAGAGCTTGGAGCTTTCCACATAGCAGCTCGCTGCTCTGGGAGTATGCGCGGGGCACTCCCCAAGGCAGTTTTTAGAACAGGGCCGTGTGCACCAATCCTCCACCCACCTGTAAATCCCGGAGTTCTTGGAACTGACGAAAATATTGTCCCAGGCCCGCTCCGAGCACCAGTGCACCAGCTTCCACTGCCCGCTGGACAGGCAGCGGATCATGCGGTCGCAGTCCAGGTTGGCGGCCCCAAGGGAGGAAAGGCTCACCGAACCGGCAGCACCCTGGGGCATGGTCACCGTGGCCTGGTTGCCATAGGAGTCCACATAGGTGGCCGACTCCCCGTGGCTCAATCCGTCCGGGCCCGTCACGGTGCACACCGCGCAGGTGGACGCAGTCACCGACCCGATCACCGTGCGGCCCTTGCGGTCGGTCACGGTGATGTTGGCCACGCAGTCCACAGGAACGGCATCGAGCGAGAGCGTATTGGTCGGGCTTGTCGTCTCCCCATTCCCCCCTAACCCGAACCCCTCCCCCTGCACCGTCCAGGCATATGGCAGACACCCATTACGCACCCGGAGGCTCACCGACCCACCCGGGGCTATCTGGGAGGGGTTGTTCTCATCCCAGTAGGGGCGGGTGCAGTTTGTGTCGGTGGTTTGGGAAGGTGTTGGGCAATAAGTTTGCGCATGAATGAAACTCGAAGAAAATATGAAAGATATCGTGGAAAGGAAAAAAAGTAATTTAAATTTCATGACACTCTCAGAAAAAGTGAATGATTAGTAAATTTATTGATTATGGAAACGTTTTATAATTTTAATAAAAAAACCAAACAATAAAGATATAATAAAAAAATACAACCACCCAAATAGGAATTGTAAAATAATAAAAGGGCTAAAAAAATTATTTTCTATATAGCCTAGAATTAGAAAAATTATGCTGGTTATGAAACCGCTAAAAAAAGCATTAATAATAATTAATTTTATATAGCTTCGAAGAAGATAAAAAATGGTACAGGGTATAGCTAAGAAAATTATGTAGAAAAAGTATTTTTCCATATTAATTGTTACCACCCCCCTCCATATGCAATGCAACTACAAGCTGTATTCTGAGCTGAGTTGTATGCAGATGTCCCAAGGTTTCGGACAGCATTATAATATGACATGGCTAATCTTTTACAATGTGAATACAAAACATTCCTTCCTATAAATTGCTCACAATTTTTCACCATTATATCATAAAATTTTTCATCACAGTAACTCTTGTCCATGCCACATATTCCATAACAAATGTCATGGAATCGACATGCTTGTGTTAAGTCAATGAGTCCCCACCAAACGTCAGGTACTAAACAATCTACAATAAACCCAGAACCGCAGATGAGACCTTTAATATCCCATTTTGATAGCGGATTATTTAAGGCGTACACATATATGCCGGGACCTCCCTTTAGTCCAATAGGGTCTGGTCTAAAATATCGACTTGAAAATGGATCATAATATCGATGCCAATTATAATGAAACCCCGTCTCAGCATCATAATACTGCCCA